>NZ_JAOVQN010000009.1:0-166694 GCF_025673445.1 Ruegeria marisflavi | reverse complement strand
CCCGTCGTCTCGAATGGCTTCTCAGCGCAGCTTTGCGGACATCTGACTGAACCGCTCAGATGTCTCAGAAGAGCCCAGAGCAGAAGCAAAAGGGAGGTGCTGCAGTTCGATTCTCTTAAGTCGCAAAAGAACTTTGTGCTAAGATTGCTCCCTTAAAGATGAAAACGGAATGGATGCGAAATGCCCAACGATCTGAAGATCAAAGCGCTTTTGACCTGGCTGGCCAGCGGAGCACCGCCGCAGACGAATTATGACGAAACGATCGCGGAATTTTCTCGCAGGTTGAAAAGTGCTGGTGTCGAAGCCGACGTGTTGGCTCTCTACCAGACACCAAAAAACCCTTTAGTGGGCGGCAGGAGGTTCCTTTGGTATCCAGAGAAAGGCCTCAAGGTAAAAGAGTTTTCGCATGAACATATGCAGTCGACATTTTTTCTGGGAGGTGTTGTCAACTTGGCTCAGGAGTTGGCAAAACCCATAAGATATCGGGTTGGAATGTCTGCTGAATTCGACGCTCATCCTGGCTCGAAGCCTTTAATTGAAGGGGGATATACCGAATATGCTCTTCTGCCTTTGATCGCCATAAATGAAGTCAACTCGGTATTGGCCGTGGGCGTGAAGCGCCAGGGCGGCTTGCCTGACGAACAATTCGAGATTTGTCGCCGGGTTGCTGCACCGCTCGCGCGCGTCGTCGAGTCGCGTGTCTTATTGGAAGGGTTCTCAAGCCTGTTGGCAACTTTTCTTGGCCGAGACGCAGGTAGTCGGGTGGCCTCGGGAATGGTCCGGCGTGGCGATGCTGACATGATCAGAGCCGTCATATTATTTACTGACATTGTCGGGTTCACAGAGAAATCCAACAGCCTTAAGACATCGGAAATCGTTAGTATGTTGAACCGATATTTTGAGGCGTTGGAACAACCGATCTTAAAGAACGGTGGCGAAGTCCTGAAACTCATGGGCGATGGCATGCTCGCTATCTTTCCCACACCAGATGATCTCACATCCGAGGAAGGGGCGGCGCTGTCGGCGCTTTCGGCCGTTGAAGACGCCCGGGTTGTACTTGCTGAAGACCAAGTCTCCTTCCGCGCCGCATTTCATGTGGGCGAGGTGCACTACGGAAATATCGGTGGGCTCACTCGACTGGATTTCACAGCTATAGGCCCAGCAGTGAACATAGCATCACGCCTTTCCGACGCGGCTTCCAAAGAAGGAATGAGCGCTGCTTGCTCTGAAGCGTTTGCGCGACTGGTTCCCGACCGGGCCAGCCGTATAGGTGCTTTAGTGTTCAAAGGATTCAAAGATCTGCAGCAAGTTTTCTCGATAGGGTAAGCAAGACTGTTTGTCCGTTTCGTCCGCATCTCGGTCATGGCCGCGTTTTTCGCCAGTGTCGGCTCTCGGTTGAAGCTGCCGTTGGCGCAGAGATCGATTTATAGGTCCAGAGCCTAAGGTCTGTCGAGCAAGTCTACCCCTACTATAGTCTTAGGGTGTCGAAAGTCCGTTGACCGTGGAACACCTAGTCAACGCCCGCATCGCCCTACAGACCGAAGCGGAGGGCGAGTGATGGGAACTTGGGGCTTGGGAAGAAACACCGTCTATGGCTAGGCTCAGACAGCAATAGGTGCAACAAACGCGGCTGTGGGAACAGAACGGAACCAAAACGTGAATGTGTGGTAGATTTCCCAAATCTGTGTGGAAGAAAATCGGAAGTGGTAAAATGAAACAAAAAATGAGCAGGGTGCAGCGATTGCGCAAATCGCTGCACCCCTGACGGAAAGGGTTGAGAAGCACCGCCGCCATCGGTATCCCGCTGGCTCAACTGCCCGAGGAACCGCCCATGCCGCAAATTCTTGACACCGCCGACCCGGATTTCGAAGTGGCCTTTGCCGCGCTTTTGTCGGCAAAGCGCGAAGACAGCCCGGATGTGGACAATGTGGTGGCCGCGATCATCGCCGATGTGCGGTCGCGCGGCGATGCAGCGGTGATCGAGCTGACCGAGAGGTTCGACCGGATTGCCCTGACGCCCGAGACCCTGCGTTTTTCCCCAGCCGAGATTGCCGAAGCCATAGCGCGGGTCGCGCCGGAAGACCGCGCGGCGCTGGAGCTGGCGGCGGCGCGCATCCACGCCTATCACGCGCGCCAGTTTCCCCGGGACGAGGAATGGACCGATGAGGCGGGTGCGACCCTTGGCTGGCGCTGGTCCGCGGTCTCGGCGGCCGGGCTTTATGTGCCGGGCGGGCTGGCCTCTTACCCGTCCTCGGTTCTGATGAACGCCATCCCGGCCAAGGTCGCGGGCGTCGGGCGTCTGGCCATCGCGGTGCCCACGCCCGACGGGCAAGTCAATCCGCTGGTCCTGTTGGCGGCGCACCTGTCGGGGGTGGACGAGATCTATCGCGTGGGCGGCGCGCAGGCGATTGCGGCCTTTGCCTATGGCACCCGGTCCATCGCGCCGGTCGACAAGATCACCGGGCCCGGCAATGCCTTTGTCGCCGCCGCAAAACGGCGGGTGTTCGGCAAGGTCGGGATCGACATGATCGCGGGCCCGTCCGAGATCCTGGTGATCGCCGACAAGGACAACGATCCCGACTGGATCGCGCTGGACCTTTTGAGCCAGGCCGAACACGATGAAAGCGCCCAGTCGATCCTGATCACCGACGACGCGGGTTTTGGCCGTGCGGTTGTGGCCGCCGTCGAGAAGCGGCTGGAAACGTTGGAGCGGCGCGCCATCGCCGGGGTCAGCTGGCGCGATTTCGGCGCGGTGATCACGGTGCGCGATCTGGACGAGGCGGCGGCGCTGTCGAACCGGATCGCACCGGAGCATCTGGAGCTCTGCGTTGCCGATCCCGAGGCTCTGTCGCTGAAGACCGTACATGCCGGGGCGATTTTCCTGGGTCAGTATACGCCCGAGGCCATCGGCGATTATGTCGGCGGACCGAACCACGTACTGCCCACCGCCCGGTCGGCACGGTTCTCGTCCGGTCTCAACGTGATGGATTTCCTCAAGCGCACCACCCTGTCCAAGATGACGCCCGAGGCGCTGCGCGCCATCGGTCCGGCGGCGGCGCGGCTGGCGCGGTCCGAGAGCCTGGAGGCACATGGCCTGTCGGTTCTGGCGCGGCTGGATCGCCTGAACGGCTAGGCCTGCAATTCCCGCGCGAAAGGAAAGAACCAGTCCGACAGGCGGTCGTACATCTCGTGCACAGTCGCGGCGCGCGGGTCGAATTCGGCGAGGAAGGCGCAGAGCGTTCCAAGTTCGCCGCATTGATCCGCCGCTTCAACCAGGTTCGAGGATTGCCGCCCGGTGTAGCCATGCACCGCCTTGGGGCGCAATTCGCGCGGCCAGTGGCGGGCGCGCTCGGAGAGCGCCTGGGCAAGGCGGACGGTAATTTCACCCTCTTGATCGTCAAGGATATGGCGCAAGGGTGCGTAGAGATCGGGATTGAGTCCCCGGAACATGCGAAAGGCGGTATCCGAGTGGGGGAGCCGTTCGCCTTGCAGCAGTTTGGCGATGTCCTCGTCTTCACCGAACTGCCGGTAGAGGGCGGCAATCTCCGGCAGCCCCACAGCGCCTTGCGCCCAGAACTTTTCGATCCGGCTGGCCAGGTCGGGCACGGATTCGAAGAGCGCGGCAAACTCCTCTTCCACGCCGATCCGGCCCGCCGCCAGGGCCAGGGCGCGCGGTGATCGGGGGGCGGCAGCCGGTCCGCTGCCGTGTGACGGGGCTGGCGCCACGTCGCGGCCCAGCCAGCCGTCGAGATCGCTTTCGGACAAGCGGTAGGAATCGACATAGGATCTGAAGCCCGCAGTGCGCAGCGCGCTGAAATCAGCCCCGTAGCCTGACCCGCTGGTGAAGGACCAGATGGTATCAACCAGCGACATGTACCCGTGCTTGGACCCCCCGTGGCTCTGAACGGCGATCCCCACGGCTGTTTCAGCACTTGTCCCCGCAACCAACAGGCATTGCCACAGCGATTGCCGCCAAAACCCGCGTGTCAGCGCCTCGGCGTTATCGGCCTCAGCTTCGTCCAGCGTCTGGCCGCCCAGGGCCTCGATGTATTGCGCTCCCAGTTCTGCCACCTCTTCGAACCGGGCGGCAGCAAAGGCGCGCTGGATATCGCGCGACAGGCGCGAGGTCGAGCGCCAGTCGGCGCCTTCGGCGCGGTAGCGGTCTTCATGCGCCTCGACCTTGGGCTTGCGCGCGGCGCGTTTCCTGCGGGCCATGCTGACGGTGCTGAATTCTTCTTCCGCCGAACTCAGCCCATGCTGGACGGCGGCGGTGAATTCTTGTGACTCGGCTTTTTCCCTTAGATCTTCGGGCACCTGCGCGGCCTCTTCGCAGGTCAGGACGCGGTCGAGATGGATCTTGACACGTGCCCGCCAGGCGGGCGGTAGCGTCTCCAGATCCTCGCCCAGGGACAGGTCCAGCGCGCGGGCGGTGGCCGCGTCGAAGGCGGGAGGGTCTTCGGGCGCGACAAAGGCCGAGTAGTGCAGCGCCTGCACCTCGCGCAATTCTTCGTCCAGCGCCGCCCAACGCGCCATGGGTTCCGCCCCGGCCTGGCGCGGAGGCCCGTTCAGGAAGTAATCACGCGCGGCGGTGCAGACCGTCAGCGCATCACGGCGCAACGCGGTTTTGCGGTCGCGATCTTGGGGAGTGTCACCCGTGCGTGGCCCGGCAAAGAGACCGGCCACCATCATGCGCCGGACATCGGCCCGGTGGCGCAGGGTAAAGGGCGGCTCGTCCTCATCGACCAGCCA
Organism: Ruegeria marisflavi; assembly: GCF_025673445.1. Taxonomy (NCBI): domain Bacteria; kingdom Pseudomonadati; phylum Pseudomonadota; class Alphaproteobacteria; order Rhodobacterales; family Roseobacteraceae; genus Ruegeria; species Ruegeria marisflavi. The sequence continues at coordinate 161,945 of NZ_JAOVQN010000009.1, read as the reverse complement.
GTATTCATCTCTCAGCTTTTGGCCCAGCCTTGCGGCCTCTTCCTCGCTGGGCAGCGATCCGTCGGGTAAACCCAGGCAGGGCCCTGCCAGCACAAAGCGGATCAGATCATCGTTGATCTGCCTGAGGACAAGGCCCGGATGGGCCAGCTTTTGCATCTCGGGGTCGTTGATGCGTTCCAGGATCCGTTCGTACAGGAACCGGTGGGCAAACTCCGAGCGGAACCCCTCGTCCTGCTTGAGGCTGTCGACAAGACCGACGATATCGCCCTGATGGCCGCGCGCATATTGTACGAAGATCCGCAGGGCCAGCGGGTGGCCATCGAGTAACTCGCTGACCTGAAGGCGCAGGATCGGGTTGGTCAGTACCGCCGGTTTTTCGTCGGTGGCGAGCGAATTGTCCTCTTGCTCCAAGAGCTGTGCGCCGGCTTCGAGAGAGAGGCCGCGCAACTCGATGCGCCGGGACGCGGGGCCGAACCGATGGTCCAGCTCGTCACCCGACAGGGGTGCGGCACGGCCGGACAGGACGGTGCGCAGGCCGGTCAGATGGTTGCGCAGCCAAAGCTCGACATTCAGGATCTGGGTCACCACCTGGCCGCCCTGACGGTCGACCGCCTCGAAACTATCCAGCGCCAGGGCGATGGGGTACTCGCGCAGCTTGGCCGCCCAATCCCCCTGGAACCACTCGGGGAACATGGTTTCCAGTGCCGCGGCCTGGCTGACGTGATCGCGCAGGTCGCCGAATGTATCGGTGGTCAGCAGGCGGCTGCGCAGATCGCGCAATGTGCGGGACATCGCCTCGGCCTCGGCGGCGGGTTCGATGGCGCGGCGCACGCCGGTGGCCAGCTGATTGAGGATTTCGCGCGCGATCTGGATCGGCGAGCCGGATTTCAGTTGCGGACGGTCGAAATCGAGAATGACCGTGATCGGCGCGTCGTGTCGCGTTTGCCAATCCTGCAACAGGCGGGCCAACAGCGCCGATTTGCCGATGCCGCCTGTCCCTGTCAGCAGCACCGGCCGGGTATCCACGGTCTTGCCGCGCAGAAAGTTCGACAGGCGCCTGCGGACATTGCGATAGCCGAAGTGGCGGGTGGGCTGGCCGCTGGCCAGATCCCGGCGTTTCTGAATGTCCTGGATCTGTCGTTTCACCTCGGTTTCGAGCCGGTCCATGACGGACTTGTCCAGCACCGGCACAACCCGCACGAACTGGACCGCGTCGAGCAGGGCGGCATTCTGGCGCAGGTGTTCCAGCAGGCTTTCGTCATCGTCGGTGGCGCGCGGGCGAGTAATCGCGACATCGTGGCCGGACAGCAGGCGATGCAGCGCCTGACCAAAGAGATCGTCATGCCAGGGCGTCGGTGCGTGTTCGAGAACCTGGCCGAGCTGGGTCTGTGTCAGAAACTGCCGCAGGGTCGAGCGGCGCTGGTCGGGGCTGAGGATCCAGCCATAGCGGCGCGGCGCCCCCGGGGCCGAGCTGGTCACTTCGGCAATGTCCCGCGAGATCTGTCCTAGAAATGCGCGTCGCGTTTCCGACCACCGTTTCAGACCGATGGCCCGGCAGAGATCGTCGGGCTCAAAACAGCCGCTGACAGCTGCCACCTCTCTTGCCAGATCAACAAGCGCTCTTTGCATCAGGTGTCCTCCGGCGCTTCGGTGCCAAGGCTGCCAAAAAGGCTGTCGGCGGCACCGGCAACGTAGTCCGTCACGAATTGCGACAAACGCTCCAGCGGCGCCTCGGTGCCCGCATATGCCCCGGCGATGTCGGCCAGGAATTTCAACCCGTCCTCGTCCAGCGCGGTGTCGCGCGCGCCGCGCTCGTTCAGCCATTCGCGAAAGATGACCGAGGGGTTTTCCAGCGACTTCGCATTGATCGCGGAATGCGCCACCAGCGCCGGGTCGAGCCCGTTGATCTGGACATCCTCACGCAGCCCGACCAGCACCAGCCTGAGGTTCTGCTGTTGCCCGATCTGGTCATAGAGCGTTCCCAGAAACTCGCGCCCCGAAGCATCGGACAAATCGTGCTTGTCCAGATCGTCGAGAACGATCCACACGGTCTTGTCACTCAGCCGCGCGCTGACCTGCTGCATGAACTTGGACACCAGCCGCCGGACATAGGCCGGTGTGGTGGTATCGAGCGCCTTTGGCAGGATCTCTGCCGGGTTGGGCGCGAAGGTTGCCAGCGTATCGCAGGCCAGCCGATAGGCATCGACCTGGATGTCACCGGCCCGGAACAGGATGTAGTGGTTTTCCGGCGCGGCGAAGAAATGTTGCAGGATGGAAAACGAGAAACTTTTGCCCGGGCGGGTGATCGGCGTGTCAAAAGGGTTCACGTGGATCCTCAGCACCCGCTTGCTGCCATCCCACAGGTCGCGCAGCACCCGGAAGTATTCCTGCCGGCCAAAGACCGGCTGACCGCGGCCGATGCAACCGGCAATCAGATTGAGATCGGTCGTGCTGGTCAGCTGTGTCAGGGCGTTCTTTTTCTTCAGGTCCTCAGAGACCGCTTTCAGCGTGACCGCGACGTTCATCGTGGGGTTCTGGTGGAAAGGTTCCGAAGGATCGGCGCCTGCCTCGGCACCCAGATAGTGCAGTCCGATCGGGGTGCCGCCCTGGTTCAGCACCAGACCGCCCGACGACCCCTTGGCGGTTGTCGCCAAGTGAAAGATGCGGCTTTTCATCGGGAAGGTGTGAACCGCCCTACCCCCGGTCAGGGTTTGCCCCTCGGACCCGGGGTGATGCATGATCCAGACGCCATCTGGTTCGGCCTCTTCCACCTTGTCCAGCGCGAACCATCCCCGTTGCAGGCCCGGCGCCCCGTCCAGACGGATGATCGCATAGTCCAGCGTATCCTCGACCTGGCCCAGCCAGGCAAGGCGCTTGTCAAGATCGTCCCACCAATAGTCATCCTCCTTTATCCATTTCGCTTTACCGCTATGCGCCACCTTCCAACCGGTTTTCGCGGCGGAATAGCGGGGCTGATCGGCATCGCGCAAACCGGTGGTCGCCGAGAAGTCGAACCGGACCGAGATCAGCTCTGGCTGATCGAACACCTCCCAGACGTCCTTGACCACGTGGAAGTTCGTCAGGACCGTCGACGGGCCGACCAGAAACCCGGTGCCGTTGACCTTCTTGCCCTGGGCGTTGACCGTGTCGATCCGGCAGAGGCGGCGGCGACCGAGGATGATCGCGGGCTGAAGATGCCCGGGATCGGTCCAAAACCCGTTTTCCGGCACAAAGGCTTGCAGTTCGTCGCTGGTCTCGCCGCGCTGCAACTCGGTGTTTTCATGATCGCGGCCCAGGGCGGCGGCCATGGCTCGCGCCAGCCTGCGGCGGTGCTGTTCGCGGGTCTCTGTCGTCGCGGCCTCGAAGAGGCCCGCAGCAACCGCACCGGCGAAACAGTCGGCAACCGGTTGCGGCCCGCCAAGCGCCGCCAAAGCCAGGCACAAAGCCGCGCCGTCATCGGCCGGGTCAAGACCGCTGCCCTGCCCGGTCACGACCATGGCATGGGCAAAGTTCTGCGGCGCGCCGGGCAGGCGCCGCGCCCTGAGCCAGTTGTCGTACCATGCCCGCAACTGGGGCCTGGCAAATCGCAAACCTGAAACGACACCGTGGATGGAAGCGATCAGGCGCTCCTCGGTCCACTCTTCGTTCATCATTCGTCGGTCCCGCCTATCAAATCGGTCAAAAACGCACCGTCCCCCATATTGAGCACGGTCTGGATATCATGCGCCAGATTGGTTTCGAGCGATTGCCCGCCAAAATGCAGGCCGCAGAGCTGACCGGGGCTGTGCAGCGACACGATGGCAGACCCCGAATTGCCGGGCAGCGTGGTTGCATCATGGCTGAAGGCCCAGCCGCGCGGGTCGGTGGCCAGCGCGCCCGGACGCGCCTCGATCATGCCGGGGCTGATGTATTTGACCCCGTATTTGTCGCCATAGAGCTCGCCCAGCCGCGCCCAGAAGGCAAGATAGTTGTCCTTGTCCTGTCGCGGATCGGGCCCACGGACGCTGCGCGGTTCGGCCGGGTATCCGGCGACCAGAATCTTGGTCAGGTCGGTATCGGTGGTCGAGATCAGGCCCCGGTCAATCGGGTCTGGCGGCGGGGCGCGGCCATTGTCGGGGTCGATGCGCAAAAGAGCCATGTCGAGGCGGGACATGTTGACCGTGCGCCCGATGCGCGCGGCGCCTGCGGTCGCCACTTCGGTCAGGGTGAACCGGGTGTCGTCGTCCTGCGCCTCGGGGTCGAAGATGATCGAGACCGGGAACCGCAGATGGAACGGGCGCAAGCCGTCGGTGGAGGGGATCGGTTCGGCAAAGGCGTCGATGACGTGGCGGTTGGTCATCACCAGACCGTCGGACAGAAGGAAGCCGGTGCCGACATGCACCCATGTCCCTTGGGCGTTCTGCGCATCTATCCGGCCCACCGCGCGTACCAGCGGCTGCCAGCGGCTGACCGCGGTCAGCAGGTCGGCTTTCCAGGTGCCCAGCATCGGGTCGAACAGTTCGGACCCGTCCGCCTGAACCCGGATCGCGGGACGGCCGGTGAGTTGCACCAGCGCCTCCAGCGCAAATCCGACCTCGCCCGCCGACATATGAACCTCGCGGTCAGGGTCGAGATGCGACTGGACGGCCTGCCTGATCCGGTCGGCCGCCTCGGCCTGCATCGTGGTGTCGACCAGATCCGGCGCGGCTTCGGCCTTGAGTTGGAAAAGCTCGCTCACGGTTTCCATCACCGCATCCAGACCCTCGCCACGCAACCGTTCGACCGAGGCCTCATAGCTGATGTCAGAGGCGCTTTCAGTTGTACCGGAGCGGCCGACGGCGAGCCGCCGCATGGCCCGGTCCAGTGGTGCGGGCGGGGCGACGGGGGCCAGCACAAGGCCCGGCGCGCCAATAGGCGCGCGATCGCCGAGCAGGGCCGCCAGCGCGGGCGACGGTTGCTCGCGCATCGCGTTTTCCAGGGTAATCGACGCCTCGGGCTCTGCCCGCAGCCGCCAGTCGAAGGCGACAAAATCGGCCTCGGCCTGAAGCCCCCCGGTGTTCAGATCGGGGCCAAAGAGGCTGAGCGCGGGGCCAGCGGCCTCGGGCACCGGGCCAGTCACGATATCCTGCGGATCAAGCGCCAGAAGCGCCTCGGCATCGACGACGCCCGCGCCCATCAGGTCGGTGTCCCAACCCAGGGGGCACCGCGCGGTCTGGCGCAGCGCCGCTCGAAACAGCTCTTGCAGCGGCAGGCCCCTGCGATGCGCCTCTTGCCGCAACGGGTCCCAGCCGAACCGTTCGAGCCATAGCGCCGCAACGCCCGCCGTCAGGGCGACGGCAAAGGAGGTGCCTTGTCCGCCGATGTTCACATCGGCCAGGTCGGTCTCGCCCGGGCGGCGGCGGGCGACATGCAGGTTTTCGGCCGGGGCCGAGATGTCGACCTCGGGCCCCCGGCACGAGCCGCGCCAGCGGTTGCCCGCGTGGTCGACGCCTGCAACGGCAATCACGTTGCGGTCGAAGGCGGGGTAGGTGACGAAGCGCACGCAGTTCCCGGCGGCGGCCAGCACGATCAGGTCGGCAGAGACGGCGCGCGCCACGGCACGCCGCATCACGCTTGGACCAAAAGCGCTGCCAAGACTCATCGTCACCACGCGACAACCTTGATTACGCGCCCGGTCGAGCGCCCGCGCGACTGGCACCCAGGCGCCGACGACCACCGCGTTGTTGGTGCGGAACGGGATCAGTGTCGCCCCCGGCGCGCTGCCGGTCACATGATGGCTCCGCCGGCTGGTCACCAGCGAGGCGGTCCCGGTGCCGTGACCGGGCGAGCCCATCTGGGGCGACAGCGGATCGGTCGGGTCGGGGGTGCCGTCGACGAAGTTGTATCCTCGCGCCTTGTCCACGCCCTGATCCAGCTCGCGATGGGCGGCCACGCCGGTATCCGGCTGGCCAATCCTTTGCCCCGCGCCGGAGACACCGAACCGGGTCATCGCCCGGTCGGCCTTGATCAGTTTCAGCGCCCAATCCGGGTCGGGAAGCGGCGCGGTATGGGCGCGGCATAGATCCCAGATCACGTCACCGACGTTCTCGATGGGGGGCGCGACGCTTTCGACATCCGTGAAGGGCGGCGAGATGTCAGGCGTAACCGACACCAGGCCAAGCGCATCGCGGAGTTCACCCGCCTGGGCAAACAGATAGCCCGGCGACTGCTCGATCGGCAACCCGGGGAATTGCAGCACAAGCAGGTCATCATCCGCGTCGGTCGCGAGGAAGAGATCGAAACTATTGCCGCCAAGCAACGCAGCAATCTCGGCGCGCGCAGCCTCGGGCGATACCGGCCCCGGATACTCCAGAGTGAACGACAGGATGTCTGTTGGCAGATTGTCACGGCCAGTGGATACCGCGACCCGGCTGGCGGCCTTGAGCAGGTCCAACATCACGAGTTCCTCCAATCTCAGATCAATAAATGCACTTTGAAATATGGTTTGAGCGTATCATCAAATACTCGAAAAATGAAGAATTGCCTTCGCCCATGGCGGGCATATCAGCCGAGTTGGAAAACCATACCTTGCAGAAATCTGTCCACTGTTGCGGGTTTAGCGCCTTGCTTTTCCACCCATGGGGACTTGGCAACCATTGAAGTTGATTATATTCCTCAATGACTTGATCGCTTGTCGCTGTCTTTCGGCACTTCAACGGAATGGGATATCGGACCGTGCGACCATCAAACAGAAAGCCCGCAATTCCGATAGAGCCGGTTCTTTCCAAAGTATCCCTGCTGGCCGGGCTCGACCCGCAGGACCTGCGGCGGTTTGCCGACGACCTCGATCCGATGACCGTGAATACTGGTCAGACCGTGGTCGAGCAGGGCGAAACCTCGACCGATATGTATGTCGTGTTTTCCGGCCGCCTTGTCGGCTTGCTGCTGTCCCCCAATGGCAAGGAAGTGGCATTTACCGAGATTACCGCTGGCCGTTATTTCGGCGAGCTGGCCGCGTTGGACAATCGCCCCAGGTCGCTGACGATTTCGGCGGCCGAACCGACGGTGCTGGGCCGTATGTCGGCAGACAGGCTGCTGGCCTGGATGGCCGAAGTGCCCCGGCTGGCGCGCAACCTTGCCATCGACCTGGCCGAGCGGAACCGGACCTTGACCGAGCGGGTGTTCGGGCTGGTGGTGCATGATGTCGACAAACGGGTCCGCGCCTTTCTGCTGCAACAGGCGCAGTTGGAACATCAGCTTAAACCTGGCGGTGTGCTAGACCCCTGCCCGACCCATGATGTGATTGCCAACTATATCGGCGCCACGCGTGAGGCGGTCAGCAGGGTCATGGCGCGGCTGGCGGCCACCGGCGTGATCGAAACCGGCCGCCGCCGGTTGAAGATTAGCGATATCGACCGTCTTTTCGAAGGGTTATGAGCCGTCCCATCTGTCCTGAAAGCGCAGGCAGATCGGCAACATCCACCGCTTGCCCGCACGAATATCCCGTTCCAGGGCGCTCAGATCCGCAATCGGTGCAGACAGGCCGGCGGTCTCTTCCGCCATGGCGTGGATGGTGCGGAATTTGGGGTTGAGAAGCAGAAAACCCTGGTTGATCAGAACCGCCAGAGTCTGTTGGAAATGTTCCTGGTCTTGTTCGACATTGCTCTCGGATATCCGGCCGATCCCCATCAGCATGCGGGCGTAGACGATCCAGAAACCCAGATACTTTTCTTGGACCAGTCACGCCGGCCAAGCCCAGAAGTCATGGAATGTAAGCCAGTCGCCGGACACAGCCGCATCGGTTCGGCGTGCTGCACCGGGTCGTAAGAGTCGAGAAAGCGTTCAAGATGAACTCGGGCGTATTCGAACTCGCCCAGAAACATCAAGCTGGACCCCGGTATCCGGTCGAGGACCAGCACATGCAGGCCGGTAGTGTCGGCCTCGGCAATCTCGGCCAGGCCCGAGGCAAGTTCGTAACTTACGTCGATATCGCCTTGCACGCTGTAATCTATCCAGCGAAAGAACATGGCCCAGAACACCCGATAGCTGTCGCCGGTGCGCTCGATCAGGGCATTGATCCGCCCAGATATTCCTCTTCCGCGGCGCGATAACCTTTGGCACCGATCAGGGCGGGATACATGGCCAGCAGGGTGTCCGCCTCTAAATGGTCGATCCAGTCGCCTTCGGCCTGTTCCGGGTGCGACATCATCTGGGCGGTAAAGGATGCTGACATCGCGGTCAAACTTCGGTGCTTGGCGCTTTCGGGCACGACGCGGGCGACGGGCTTTGCGGTGTTCTGGCAGGTACCACCATAATTTCTTCGCCATGCCTTCCTTGGAATAGGTGTACCGGTAGATCGTTTCCTGACAGACACGCAGCTTCGCGCCTTCATAGATCATCCGGTTGCCGATTTGCTCGGGCGTCCAGCCTTGCTTGATCCGGTCAATCACGGTCTTGCACAGGTCGGGATGCTGGATCAGCTTTCTCTGAACGGATCGGCGATTGTTCGTCTGCAGTTGGGGCGCGAGCCCAAAATAGCCTGCATACTTCTTCGGAAACGCATCATCCGCCCAGAAGTTACGTTTGATCTCTCGATGAATGGTCGATTTCGAGCGCTTCAAAACGCGCGCCATCTCTCGGACGGGGACCTTCGCGTGCCACCAGTCTTCGATTCTGCGGCGTTCTTTCAAACTCAGTTGCGTGTAAACGGCTCCCATGGCACGATCTCCCTATTAGATAACCCTTTGGTTTCTAATAGGAGTCGCACTTCAAGGCCGCGCGCTCCGGATTGTTCTTTATCTACCCATAATACCAATCTTTTGCGCAGACATTGCGCCCGACTATCATGCCAAAGCAAATTTTCTTCCTATCACTGGAAACAGTGACTCCTACCATGAGTTTAGCAAAGTGATTGGCAATTTCCTTTATTGCGCGTCGGGCAAAATCTCTCGGTCTTGCCCTTGGGGCAGATCAGATCTTGTCGCGCAGGCTGAACCACAGCATCGCCAGAACCAGCAGGGGTGTCCGCAAGGCGGGGCCGCCGGGGAACGAAGGCGTCGGCACACCGGCCATGACGTCAAACCGTTCGGCCTGTCCAGCTATGGTTTCGGCGGCGATCTGGCCCGACAGGGTCGCCATCGCCACGCCATGGCCAGAGAATCCCGACAGGCTGAGGATATTGCCCGCTAGCCGTTCGAAATGCGGCATCCGGTTCATCGTGATGCCCAGCGTTCCGCCCCAGGCATGGTCGATCCGGATATCGGCCAGTTGCGGAAAGATCTCCAGCATCGGCTTACGCACCTTGGAGGCGATATCCCTGGGGAAGCGATAGCTGTAGCTTTCGGTACCGCCGAACAGCAGGCGGTGGTCATCAGAGAACCGGAAATAGTTGACCACGAACTTGCTGTCGGCCACCGCGACATTGCCCCGGATCAGGCTTTCCTGTCGCTCCGGCGTCATCGGTTCGGTTGCGACAACATAGTTGTTGATCGGCATGACGCGGGAGGCAACCCGGTCGTCGAGACGCCCGAGATAGCCGTTGCACCCCATGACAACGAAACGCGCCGTGATCTCGGCCTTGGCGGTCTTGACCTTGGCCGGGTCGGTTTCGGTGAGCGACAGAACCTTGGACCCCTCATAGATCCGCACACCGGCGGCCACCGCCATCCGCGCCAGGCCTAGCGCGAATTCCAGCGGGTCGATGTGGCCGGCATCCTCGTAGATGCAGCCGCCGAAATAGGCGTCCGAGGCCACCAGATCACGCATCTCTTCCCGATCCAGCGCGCGGATGTTGGTGTAGCCGTAGGTTTCCCGCAAATGGCGGACGTGGTCGTGGCTGTGGCGCACGAAGCGTTCCCGGTGATCAGCATGGATGATGCCGGGATGGTAATCGGCATGCACCAGATCCGAGGTCGACAGGTCGCGTACCAGATCGACCGACTGCCGCGCGATCTGCCACAGGGCGCGGGCGTGATCCGGGCCGACCATCTTTTCCAACTCTTCCTGCTCGACCCGCTGCCCCTGCCCCACCTGACCGCCATTGCGACCCGATGCGCCAAAACCCACCCGCTGCGCCTCGAGCAGGATCACATCATAGCCCCGCTGCGCCAGATGCAAGGCCGCCGACAACCCGGTGAACCCGCCGCCGATCACGCAGACATCGCAGTCAAGCGTTCCTTGCGCCTCGGCGAAGGGCTCCAGATGCTTGGCATGGGCGGCATAATACGAGGGCGGGTAGTGCCCCGAACGATCGTTTACGGTCAGCAGATCCATCGGCAGAGTCCTGTTCTTTTGCGGACAGACATAGCAGCCTGGAACAGGTCCTGCCAGATATGATCAAATTATTTTGTGGCGAGTGTCGCCACGTATTGGCGACGATCACGGCCACACCCCCCTTGGCAATGGTCGCACAACGGCCATGATGTCGAAGATCATGGGGGCCTGTTGGCCACACGCCACAGGGCCCGGAAAAAATGATCAAAACGGCCGGTGTGATCCTGTCAGACTTCTTCCTGTCCTCGCGGCAGGGTTTCGATCAGCCGGGTTTCGAGCAACTGCCCATTGTGATACAGGATCGGATAGGCGACCGCCGAGATATGGCTGTTGAATTCCCGCAATGCGCGCAGCGTTTCGAGGTGAATGTCACTGGTCTCGAAGCTTTGCTTCTCGCCGTTCTGCAAGCGTTTGAAATGGCGCTTGCGGCTGTCCCGTTCGGCACGTTTCAACTCGGTCTTTTCCAGGCTGAGCAGGCGCGCGCTCTCCAGATCGTCGGAAATCAGCACGTTCGAGGCGAGCTTCAGGTTGGCCATGATCGTCTCGTGCATGTTCTGAAGCTCGGACCACCCCTCGCGGGAAAAGCTCTTGCCGGTCTTGCGCAGCTCGCCCGCCAGCACGGTCAGGCGCCGGGCGACCACGTCGCCGGCAGTTTCCAGGCGCACCGCATATTCCAGCATGTCGCGGGCGATCTTGGCCGTGTCCTCGCCCATAGTCTCGACCGGCAAGGCCGCCACGAACCGGCGGATGCCGGACAGGCATTCGTTGACCTCTTCATCCAGCGCCTGCACGGCCTTGATCCGGGCCTTGTCGCCATCGCGGTAGAGGCCAAGCGTCGGCCGGAACATGGCATCGACCAGGTCGGTCATCACCAACAGTTCGCGTTTCAGACTGGAAAGCGCCTGGGCGGGGCTGCCAATATGGGTGGGGTCCAGATTGCTGTGCCGCTTCAACAGCGACTCGGCGCTCATAGGGTCGACCGGATCGGGCAACAGCCGCGTCAGCGGCGCTTCCAGCGCCGAACAGAAGGGCAAGGCCAGGATCAGCAGCGAGGCGTTGAACGCCAGATGCGCGTTGACCAGCATCTGGCCGCCATACCCAGAGGCATCCAGTCCGCTCGCAATGATCATGTTCACGGCAAACAGGCACAGAACGGCCCAGGTGCCGCGCAGCGCCAGATTGCCAAAGGGGATGCGCCGCCCCGTCATCGGCATACCCCGTGTCAGCCAAACGGGGATGAAGGCACTGCCAAAGTTGGCCCCAAGTACCAGCGACAGACCCGCGACAAAGGGGATCGCCCCGATCTGGACCAGGGTGACGCACATCAGGATGGCAGCGACCGAGGAATGCATCACAAAGGCCAGTACAGCCCCGACGATAAAGGCGGTGACGTAGTCCCGGGCCAAGTATTCGGCGACGGCGGGCAGGAACGCGCTGTCCCGGATCGGGTCCATGGCCTCGCGCAGAAAGCGCAGGGAAATCAGGATGAAGGCAACGCCCATCAGGATCCGGCCCAGTTGGCGCGCCTTGCGCGCCTCGGTCTTGACGAATAGCCAGCCGCCAACCGCCAGCAGCAGGGGGACCAGCCAATCCAGCCGGTAGGACAGGACCTGAATGATCAGCGCGGAACCCAGATCTCCGCCCAGCACAATGGCCAGACCCTGACCAAAGCCCAGCAAACCGGCACCCGCGAAGCCCGAGGTCAGCAAGGCGACGGCGGCCGAGCTTTGCAGGATCATTGCCATGCAGAGGCCGACGACACTGGACCGCAACGCCCCTTGCCGGCCGGTCATGACCCTTTGGAACGAGGCGCCGTAAGCGCGTTCGATCCCTGTCCTCACCATCCGCACCGCGAACAGCAACAGCATGGTGGCACCGGCCAACTGGATGAGAAATGCGAAAATCGCCATGGTCTAGCCGTTCAAAAGGTCAAGCAGGTCGCGATGCAACTCGGGCGACGCGGCAGACACGACGCGCCCGTCCGAGGCCAAAGTCAACGGGTTTCCCTGCCAGTCGGTGATCTGTCCACCCGCCGCCCGCACGACCGCAGACAACGCCATATAGTCATAGGGTTGCAGGTCGTAATCGACCACGGCATCGACATGACCCATCGCCACCAGGGCATGCGGATAACAGTCATAACCCAGCCGCCGGGTCTGGCCACAGCCCATCAATCGGGCGAAGACAGCCGGATGATCGCGATAGATCTTCTCGCCCTCGTTCACGAACAGGCGCGCGTCATCAAGCCGTGTCTGCCCGGACACCCGGATCGCAGATCCGTTCAGTGTCGCGCCTATGCCCGGAATGCCGATCAGGGTTTCCCGCAAGGCAGGCGCCCCGATGATGCCCAGAATGGGATCCCCGTTGTCGAGCAGCGCCAGCAGGAACCCGAAAAGCGGATGCCCGGTCAGAAAGGAACGGGTGCCGTCGATCGGGTCGACGACCCAGAGATAACGGGAGTCGCCGTGTTTTGTCCCATGCTCCTCGCCCAAGATGCCGTGATCGCTGAAATGCTCCGCCAGGTAGTCTCGCACCATCTGCTCGACGGCCTTGTCGGCCTGGGTGACCGGGCTTTCATCGGCTTTGAGTTCGACCTGCAACTGGCCGCGAAAATACCCGCGCGCGATTTCGGCGGCCTTCTCGGCTATCACCTTGGCATGCGCGGCAAAATCATGACCCGTCACCATCTGCCCTGCTCCCGTTCAGGCGTGCCTGATATGGCCGGGCGGACCGGCAGGACAAAGCGGCATCCGCCTGAGTTCAGCCTATTGCAAAACCTGTTGTATCTCATAAGGATCATGTTCCCACTGCTGCCGGCAACAAATCTGGCTCATGCTCTCTTTCACGTCCGGTTTTGTTGCTTTATTTGGGATTTTGCACGATTTCTGCCCGTTTGTACAGAGATCGCGGCACTCAACGCTCTAATCCGGTCAAAACCGGTCAGTCTGTGGCGTGCTTACAAGGCCGCCGGATAGATCAGGAACAAGCCAAGCACCAGACCAAAGAAACAGGCGATGATGATGCTCAGACCGGGCAGCCACGACCGGGCGGTTGACAGTTCAAGGTATCGGGCCAGGATCACGCGCGCCTTGATCAGCGCCAACACCAGGACGGCGGTTGCCACGATCTCTTGCGGCACCGGCAAGACAGTTGCCCCTGTCGATGCCAGGCTCAGCGCCAGCAAGGCCAGCCAGGCCGTGGTCAGGTTGAGCCCACGACCGTGGCGCAGCGTCTTGGCGGTGGGGTCCGGGGTTTCCACGATCTTTATCCCAACAGGTAGACAACAGGAAACAGCAGGACCCAGATCAGGTCGACCATGTGCCAGAACTGTGCGCCCGCCTCTATGTTTCCGGTCTCGTCGCGCCAGGCGACCAGCAGCAGAACCAACACGCCCGCCACCACATGCGCGGCGTGAAACCCCGTAAGCAGGTAATAGAACATGAAAAACGGGTGGGTCTCGTAACTGATCCCCTGCGCCGCCTTGCCGGCATATTCGGCGCCTTTCACGATCAGGAACACACATCCCAGCGCCGCCGCCGCCACCAGCGAGAGCCGGGCCTGCCCCCGGCGATCCTTGCGCCGGTACTCCAACCCCTTGGCCGCCAGAAAGCCGGAAGTGACAAGCACTGCGGTATTCATCGCCGCGCCGGTCCGGTAAAGCGCCGATTGCGCTTCGGCAAAGCCGCTTGGATCGGTCAGGCGGACAGCCATGAAGGCCAAGAGGCCCGCGCCGAACACCAAGAGTTCACTGAAGATCAGCACCCACATCAGCAACTCGCCTGGGAGCTCGTCAATCCCTGATGTTTGCTTCATGCCCCGACCAATTGCCGATAGATCTGCGGCAGCGCCATTGTCAGGCGATGCGGATCGGGGATGACGGCAAAACCGCCCTGTCCGAACATGCGGGGAAACCAGCTTTTGCCCGTCTTGTCGATGGTGACACCGAACACCGATTGCCCGGCCCGCCGGGCTTCGTGAACGGCCTGCCTGGTATCCTCGATCCCGTGGCGGCCTTCGTAGTGATCGAGATCATTGGGCTTGCCATCGGTGATGACCAGCAGCAGGCGGCGCTTGCGCGCCTGGCTGGCCAGATCGGCCGAGGCATGGCGCACCGCCGCACCCAGCCGCGTGTAATGGCCGGGCCGCAGCGAAGCGATGCGCCGTTCGACCTGGGGCCCCATCACCTCGTCAAACCGCTTGCAGCGCTGCACATAAACGCGGTGCCGTTTCAGCGAGCTGAAGGCATGGATGGCAAAGTCGTCGCCACAGGCGTTCAGCCCCCAAGCCAGCGCGGCCAGGGCCTCGCGCTCGATGTCGATCACGGCGCGGCCGGTGACCACGCTTTCGGTCGAACGGCTGACGTCGAGCAGGATGGAGACCGCCAGATCCCGTGCCTGTGGCCGGGATTGCAGCCAGACCCGCTCGTTTCCTTCGCCATTGGCGCGGCGGTCTGTTTCGGCCCGAACGGCAGCCTCGATATCCAGCTGGTCGCCATCCAGATGGCCGCGGGTCATCACCCGTCCGGGGCGCAGCGCCTCGAACTGGCGCCGGACCGCGCGAATGCGGCGGGCGGTGGCCGGATCCTTGGCAAACTCCACCGCATCGTCGCGAATATCGGCGTCCGAGGTCAGGACGTTGACATGATCGGGCAGGTACTGGCCCGTCCGGACATCCCATTCGGGATACAGGATGCGCCCCGACAGACGTTCGCGGTCGACATCCTCGGGCGCGAGATCGAGATGCAGTTTCAGCCGGGTCGGCGGCGCCTTGGACACCTGGCCCAACCCGATCTCGTCCTGATCGTCGGCCGCCTTTTTTGCGTTGTCGGGATCGTCGTCATCGACCCGGCGATTGAGGTTCAGGAACTCGGCCCAGCTCAGGATCGCCTCGAACTTGTGCAGGATGAAACTGTCGTTGCGTGCAGCCTGATCGGATTTGCGGCGACGGGCGCGGTGGGTCTTTTCGTTCGACTCCTCGGGCGGTCCTTCGGTATCGCGGCTTTCCACCTCGTGGTGTTCCGAGAACGCAACCGCGCGCAGTTCAGGCCAGAGCGGCACCGGGCGGAATGGCTGATAGCTGCGCGGCGCGGTGACCTCGCCCGCCTGTATCCGCACGGCCCGGGCCGAAAGTTGCGAAGGATCGCCCAGCATATGGCGGATCAGCTCCTCGACCGCCGCCTCGTCGGGCGGCAGGGCGGGGGTTTCACGATGATGCAACAGGCCCCTGCACAGCTCGGCATAAAGCGGACGCAGCCCCGGCGCATTGTCCAGCGTGGCGTCGACCATGGCCTGCGCGGCCACCAAAGCGTTCAGATCGGCGCGCAGGGGGTCGGATTCGTCGATCCGCGTATCCGCATGCGCGGCGGCTGCGGTCAGCCAGACATAAAGCGCCCCGTTCGCCTCGCGCACGGGATAGACCGCCAGCCGGTCCGGCAGGCGCAGAACCTCGCCATCGAAAGAGGCACGCGGCAGGATCTCGGCCTCGGTGGCCAGCTTGCGGCGCCAGCTCAGGCGATGGCGGGACAGTTCAGGGGAAACGGGGCGCAGTTCGACACTCGGCTTGCCGCCCAGGCCCCGGAAAAGAACGGCCAACCGCCCCGCGACCTCTGACAGGTCGACCGCGGCTCCTTCGTGCACCGATGGTGCATCGAGGCGGCTGGCAAGGGTGTGCCACAGTTTCCCGATTGTCTCCTCGGGTTCCCATGGCTCGAAGTCGATCTTGACCATTGCTCGGCCTCACCCAAAGACGGCAACGGTCAGATCGAGGAGCCCGCGTTTGATATCCTCGTCATCAGTCAGAGGTTCGACCATGGCGGCCAGGATGGCGCGTTCGGTCGGCATGCCCTGGGCGATCAGCGTCGCGGCATAGACAACGAGGCGGGTGGATACACCTTCCTCCAGATCCTGTCCCTTGAGCCCGCGCAGCTTGCCCGCGAGCCGGATCAGCGGCTTGCACCGGTCCAGCGGCAGGCCGCTTTCCTCGGAGACGACGCGCGCCTCCAGCTCGGGCGAGGGGAAGTCGAACTCCAGCGACAGGAACCGTTGCCGGGTCGAGGGTTTCAGGGTCTTGAGAATGTTCTGGTAGCCCGGGTTATAGGACGCCACCAGCATGAAGCCGGGCGCGGCTTCCAGTTCTTCGCCGGTCCGGTCGATCGGCAGGATGCGTCGGTCGTCGGTCAGCGGATGCAGCACAACGGTCACGTCCTTGCGCGCCTCGACCACCTCGTCGAGGTAACAGATCGCGCCCTCGCGCACCGCCCGGGTCAGCGGCCCGTCAACCCAGACCGTCTCGCCGCCCTTGAGCAGATAGCGCCCGATCAGGTCGGCGGCGGCCAGGTCGTCATGGCAGGCCACGGTGTAAAGCGGCCGACCCAGTTTTGCGGCCATATGGGCCACAAAGCGGGTCTTGCCACAGCCGGTCGGACCTTTCAGCAGGACCGGCAGATTGTTCGAATACGCGGCGGTGAAGACATCGCATTCATCGCCCTGCGGGAGGTAGAAGGGGGCGGCTGCCGCCCCCGTTCCGATGTTCATTGATCCATCCATTTCCATTACTCGGCTGGTGTTTCAGTTGCACCGCGCTCGATGATTTCCTTGCGCGGCACCCACATGGCGTAGATGAAGAGCAGCGCACCGATCACAACCACCACGCCAGATCCGAAGCGCATCCAGTAGAAGATCGCGACCTGGTCCTGCACGTCCATGAAGTATTCACCCAGGACGCGTTGCAGGTGGGTCTGGATCGTCCCGGCGAATGTCAGCACGAAGGTCATGAAGACCATGCCGCCGCTCATCAGCCAGAAGGAGGCCATGTTGAGCACCTGGTTATAGGGATCGCGGTTCAGCAGGATCGGCATCGCGTAGCTGAAGATGGCCAGGTTTAGCGACACATAGGCCCCAAAGAACGCCAGGTGCCCGTGGGCCGCGGTGATCTGGGTGCCGTGGGTGTAATAGTTCACCCCGTGCAGCGTGTGCAGGAAGCCCCAGACGCCGGCGCCAAAGAAGGCGAGCGTGGCACATCCCAGCGACCACAGCAGGGCGGCCTTGTTCGGATGGTCGCGGCGGCCCTTCCAGACCATGACAAAGGCAAATGCCATCATCGCGAAGAAGGGGATCACCTCGAGCGAGCTGAAGATCGACCCGATCCACTGCCAGTACCCGGGGGTACCGATCCAGTAATAGTGGTGGCCAGTGCCCAGGATACCCGAGAACAGCGCGGCGGCGACGATGACATAAAGCCATTTCTCGACCACCTCGCGGTCAACGCCGGTGAGCTTGAGCATCAGATAGGCCAGGATCGAGGCCATGATCAGTTCCCACACGCCTTCGACCCACAGGTGGACGACGTACCACCAGTACTGCTTGTCCAGCGCCAGGTTCGACGGGTTGTAGAAGCTGAACAGGAACAGCAGCGCCAGACCCCACAGACCCAAGAGCAGGATGTTGGTGATCGCGGTCTTCTTGCCCTTCAGCACGGTCATCGACACGTTGTAAAGGAAGATGAGCGCCGCCACCACGATACCTGCTTTGACCCATTTGGGTTGTTCCAGGAATTCGCGCCCTTCCTTGCCAAGCAGGAAGTTGCCCTCGAACAGGTTGAACACATAGGTCACAACCACGCCCAGCGTGCCGACCACCAGGATCAGCAGTTGCAGATAGGCCAGCTTGGTGGAGTGGATTTCGCGTTCCGCCTCTTCCGGGATCAGGAAATAGGCAGCGCCAAAGAACCCGGTGATCAGCCAGACGATCAAAGAGTTGGTGTGCAGCATCCGCACGATGTTGAACGGCAGCAGTTCACTCAGCGTGTTGGGCGCGACATAGATCCAGCCGGCGAGCAGACCGCCCAGCACCTGGATCGCAAACAGGCCCATCGCTACGGCAAAGTAGACGAGGGCGATTTTCTGGGATTCGTATTTCATGTCTCCGCTCCCTTCTCAGCCCGCCTCGTTGGGCGGCCAGCCCTGGGTGTCGATCGTGTTCGTCCAGAGCAGGAAATCGGCAAGCTGGCGGATTTCCTCGTCGCTGAGGTTGAACCTTGGCATCTGTCTCCGGCCCTCGATCCCGGTCGGTTGCGACTCCATCCAGCCCTTGAGCGTTTCAAAGGCAAGCTCGGGGTCGTCCTGAACACCCCAGCGTGTCATCACGTTCCCTACCTCGGGCGCAAAGTATGCGCCTTCGCCCAGGATCGAGTGACAGTTGATGCAGGCGTGTTTTTCCCAAACATGTTTCCCGGCCGCGAC
The DNA here is from genome assembly GCF_025673445.1 of Ruegeria marisflavi. NCBI lineage: Bacteria > Pseudomonadati > Pseudomonadota > Alphaproteobacteria > Rhodobacterales > Roseobacteraceae > Ruegeria > Ruegeria marisflavi. The sequence continues at coordinate 143,476 of NZ_JAOVQN010000009.1, read as the reverse complement.
GCTGGCGGTCAGGGTTTCCGCGTTTGTCGAAGTGGTCGTGATGTAACGATGGGAATGGGCTGACAGAGCCAGAAAGATGATAATGAAGAACAACGACCCGCCATAGAATATGTTACGGGCCATGCTTTTTGTCATGACTTCGCGCATTGCGCTCTCCTTTGCGCCGCGTTTCTGGTGGGGTGATCATCGACTGCGACGGGTCGCACCGCCTTAACCAAAGTCAAGACAGGGCCAATGGAGTTTGGGCGGAGGCGTTTCAGGTGTTGTTGCAAATGCCTCGCAGAAGCATATGCATTTGTAATCATTGACATTTCTGGCGCAGGTTCTTATCTGAGCCGCATCGGGGAGTAGCAGCCGCAGCGATGCGGGATTGCGTCAACACACTCGCGCGGACGCGCGTGGCGCAGTCAGCCCAGGCCACCGGCCGACGCCTTGCAAGACCGTGGTGACAGGACTCGGTGGGCAGAGTCCGGCCGTCACCCGGCAAGGCCCCGGAGATATCGACCATGACAGGTTTCGCCATCGGCCTTCTGGCCGTCACCCTATCGCTCGATGCCTTTCTCGCCTCGCTTGGACGGGGTGCGAGAGGTCAGTCGGCTGGTATCGGTCTGGCACTGCGCACCGGCGCTGTTTTTGGCGCGGTCGAGGCGGTAACGCCCCTGATCGGCTAGGGTCTTGGCGTTGCCGCCCTGTCCCATGTTGCAAGTTTCGATCACTGGATCGCGTTCGGCCTATTGATGGCCGTCGGGCTGCGGATGGTCCTGCATGGGTTGAAACCGCCTGCCCCGTCCCCTTCCGCTGGTCGCGGCACGGCGGTCCTGCTGGCCACGGCAATTGGCACCTCGGTCGATGCGCTGGCGGTTGGTGCCTCGCTGGCCCTGCTCGAGGTCAACATCGTTGCGGTCGCCCTGGCGGTGGGGATCAGCACCTTGATCCTGAGCACCGCGGGGGTTCTGACGGGAAAGTACCTGGGGCAGCGGTTCGGCGGCTGGGCCGAACTGCTGGGAGGATTGGTGCTGATCGGGCTGGGCTTTGCGATTCTCGCCGAACACCTGTCCGTCTGACTTTTCTCTGGACGTCGCCGCCACAGCGCCACACTCTTGAGGAAAACCGGACCGGGACAGCCATGGCCGACCAGACACTTGCACCGATCTGCGCCTTTGATTTCACGGGCGGTCAATCGCGGCCTGTCGCCGACGATTGGCCCGGGCCGACCCCGGGCGACAGCGCGACCTTTCGCTGGCTGCATCTGGATCTGGGCAAGCCCGAGACCCGCCGCTGGATCGAACAGAACGTTCCGCCCATTGCGGCCTCTGCCCTGTTGCAGGCCGAAACCCGCCCGCGCTGCGACCTGCTGGGCGAGGGATTGATTCTGAACCTGCGGGGCGTCAACCTGAACCCGGGCTCGAATATCGAGGACATGGTCTCGCTCCGGATGTGGATCCTGCCAAATGCGGTGATCTCGTCCCGGACCCGGCGCATCTGGGCAACCGACGAGATCCAGCGCCGCGCCTCCGAAGGCACCGGCCCCGCAACAGTTGGCGGTTTTCTGGCCGAGCTTCTGCACGGATTGTCCCACCGGATCGAACTGGTCTCGCTGGAGCTGGACGACCAGACCGACGGGCTTGAGGAACGCGCCCTGGAAGGCGCGTCCGCCCTGCATGACGACCTCGGCGCACTGCGTCTGAGCGTGATCAAGATGCGCAGGTTCCTGCACCCGCAGCGCGAGGCGCTGGATGCGCTGCTGCGCAACGAATCGCGCCTGCTGGATGCGTCGGAAATCACCGAGTTGCGCGAAGCGGTGAACCGGACGCGCCGCACCATCGAAGAGCTCGACGCGACACGCGACCGGTTGGTCGCGGTTCAGGATCAGATCGCCTCTGAGCAGGTGCGCATTCTGGGGCGCAACAGTTTCATCCTGTCGATTGTCGCGGCCGTATTCCTGCCGCTGGGGTTTCTGACCGGATTGTTCGGCGTCAATATCGCGGGCATGCCCGGAACCCAGTCGCCTTTGGCCTTCTGGTTCCTGGTTAGCGGCTCGCTGGCCATCGGGCTGGGCATCTTTCTGGTGTTCAGGGCGCTCAAATGGCTGTGACCCGGTGACTACCCGGGCCTGCCGACGCGTGGCTGGGTCAGGGCGGGCCACACGGACGTGAGGTACAGCGCAAAGGCCGCAACCCAGAGAACTCCGGTGGCCAGCATGGCCGGACCATAGAGTTCAGCCACCCCCGCCCCGAACCAGCGCATGAGTGCGGCCATCGCGATCAGGCCATAGCCCCAGGCCATTGGTCTGGACGCCATCAAGGGCCGCCCGGAATGGCCAAGGGCGGCACGGCTCATCACCGCCAGGGTCATGCCGCCCACCCCGCCAATACCCAGCAGATGAACGCCGACGAGCTCGGGCATCAGATCGAACCCCGACAGCCCCCAGGCCACCATCCCAAGGGCCAGCATCGCCAGCGCCACATGCAGCGACAGAAGGATGGGTTGGCTCAGGCACCACAGCCCCGCCCACCCGGCAAGCCGCAGCGCCAGCACGACACCGAATGCGATGGCCACAACACTCGTCCCCGTCTGGGACAGGTCGCTCAGGACGAGAGCGGGCAGAACAATCGCCAGGATCAGACCCGCGCGCTCCAGCACAGATCGCGATACCGGCCATTTCGCCTCCGGCTCGCCGGCACGTTTCATGGCATTGCGGGTAAAGGCAGGCGTGATCCGGCCGCCAAGGACAGCGATCAGCGCGCATAGTGTGATCAGCCCCGCGCGCAGCCCGGAGGAGGCGTCGCCGACCTCCAGACCGATCCAGTCGAGATGAACGGACAGATTCGCGCTCCACAGATAACCCAGAAAGATCAGGAACATCAGGTTCTGCGGCTTTGGCCGCTTGATCAGCTGCGACAGGATCTTGAGCGCCAGCACCGGCAAAAAGGCGAGGTCCACGACCGCGACCAGCACCGGTGGCAAGGCCATGGCGTACCAGACGGCAAGCCGCCCCAGAAACCACAACCCGGCGGCCAGCGCGATGAACCCGTGCCGGGCGCCCGGGGCGCCGGTCCAGTTCGGAACCGCCGTCAGGAAAAAGCCGCCGATGGCCGCAGTGGCATATCCGAATATCATTTCATGTGCGTGCCACAGGCTGGGGGCATCCCCCAATCCCGGATCGTCCCCCGCGATGTAGAACGTCCAGACCAGGCCGGTGAACAGGCCATAAAGCCCGGCGGCCAGGAAAAACACCCGGAAACCTTCGGAAAACAATCGGGAAAACGCGGGCATACCTATCTCCTGTACCGCTTGAACCTGTGCGGCGATCTGTTCGCTGGTCTTGAGACCCAGAATTGTCGCCGGGACCGCGCGGCGCCTTAACGAAAGTCAAGGATTGCCGAAGCCGTCGGTGTCAGTCTCGAACCTGCCTCACCAGCCTTCGACGGAGATACCGTTATGAGACCAACCAAAGCCATTCGCAGATCCCTGCTCCTGACAAGCGCCGCGATGGCGCTCGGTCTGGCCGCACCCATGGTTGTCGCACAGGACACCCACGGGTCCGATGCAGGTGCTGCATATCAGCCAAGCATGACCACCCTGGGCCAGTTGAACCTAGAAATCCCCGGCCGCCGCGAAGGCGACCCGGTGATGACCCAGGAAGAGTACAACATCGGCAACAAGATCTATTTCGAGCGCTGCGCCGGTTGCCACGGCGTGCTGCGCAAGGGGGCCACCGGCAAGCCGCTGACCACCGACATCACCCGTGCAAACGGATATGAGTATCTGCGCGATTTCATCACCTACGGCTCACCCGCCGGGATGCCCAATTGGGGTACTTCGGGCGAGATGAGCGAGGAAGAAATCGACATCATGGCGCGTTACATCCTGCTCGATCCGGCCTCGCCGCCGGAATTCGGCATGGCCGAGATGCGCGAGACCTGGAAAGTTCTGGTCGCGCCCGAGGATCGCCCGACCGAGAAGATGAACGATATCGACATCGACAACCTGTTCTCGGTCACCCTGCGCGACTCGGGTCAGGTCGCCCTGATCGACGGCGCCGACTACAAGATCCACGCCGTGATCGACACCGGTTACGCGGTGCACATCAGCCGGATCTCGGCCTCGGGCCGCTATCTGTTCGTGATCGGGCGCGACGCGCTTGTGAACATGATCGACCTGTGGATGGAAACCCCCGCCACCGTGGCCCAGATCAAGGTCGGCTCCGAAGCCCGCTCGATCGAGACCTCCAAGTTCAAGGGGTTCGAGGACAAATATGCCATCGCCGGCAGCTACTGGCCGCCGCAATACGTGATCATGGACGGCGACACGCTTGAGCCGCTCAAGATCAAGTCGACCCGTGGCATGGTCTATGACGAGCAGAGCTATCACCCCGAACCGCGCGTGGCCTCCATCGTGGCCAGCCACTACAACCCGGAGTTCATCGTCAATGTCAAGGAAACCGGCAAGATCCTGATGATCGACTATTCGGACATCAAGAACCTCAAGGTGACCGAGATCGAGGCCGAACGCTTCCTGCATGATGGCGGCTTCGACAGTTCCAAGCGGTACTTCCTGGTCGCGGCCAACGCCCGTGGCAAGGTCGCCGTGGTCGATACCAAGGACAGCACCCTGACCGCGCTGGTCGAAACCGGTGGTCAGACACCGCACCCGGGCCGCGGCGCCAACCTGATGCACCCGACCTATGGCCCGGTCTGGGCAACCTCGCACCTGGGGGATGAGACCGTGGCGCTGATCGGCACCGACCCCGAAGGTCATCCCGACAACGCCTGGAAGGTCGTGCAGACCCTCTATGCCCAGGGCGGTGGCTCGCTCTTCGTGAAATCACACCCGACGTCGGAGCATCTCTATGTCGATGCGCCGCTGAACCCGGATGCGGAAATCTCGGGCTCGGTCGCGGTGTTCAAACTGGGTGATCTTGCGCAGGAAGAGCCGGAATACACTGTGCTTCCGATCGTGGAATGGGCCGAAATCGGCGAGGGCCAACCCCGCGTCGTGCAAGGCGAATTCAACCAGGAAGGCAACGAGATCTGGTTCTCGGTCTGGAACGCCAAGGACCTGGAAAGCGCCATCGTCGTGGTTGACGACAAGACACTGGAACTCAAGGCCGTGATCAAGGACCCGCGCCTGATCACCCCGACCGGCAAGTTCAACGTCTATAACACTCGGGCCGACGTCTACTGACGTCAGTCCACGGGCGGGCCCGGTTGCGTCCCTGGTCCGCCCTTTCTGTCCCTTCTCCAGCCAGTCGCCCCAACCTGACGGAGCCAGCCATGCATATCGCCGGAAAAGTTCACCTGATCGGAGCGGGTCCGGGAGACCCAGAGCTGATGACCCTGCGCGCCCTGCGGATGCTGCAAGAGGCCGACGTGGTGGTCTATGACCGGCTGGTCAGCCCCGAGATCGTGGCGATGGCCCCCGCGGATGCCCGCATGATCCCGGTGGGCAAATCCCCAAAATGCCATCCGGTACCACAGGACCGGATCAACCAGATCCTGCTGGAAGAGGCGATGGCCGGCCATGTGGTCGCCCGTCTCAAGGGTGGCGATCCGATGATTTTTGGCCGCGGCTCCGAAGAGGCTGCGCATCTTCTGGCCCATTGCGTGCCGGTCGATTACGCCCCCGGCATCACCGCCGCGCAGGGCGCCAGCAGTTCCACCGGCGTGCCGCTGACCCATCGCGGGCTTGCGACCTCGGTCCAGTATGTCACCGGCCACAGACAGGCGGACCGGGTGCTGGACCTCGACTGGAAACGTCTCGCCGATCCCGACAGCACCCTTGTCGTCTATATGGGCGTGGCCAATATCGGCCAGATCGCAATGGGCCTGATGACCGAGGGCCTGTCCGCTGCAACACCGGTTCTGGCCATCAGCCAGGCGACAACGGCGCAGGAGCGTCGGCTTGTATCGCGGCTGGACAAGATCGCCACCGATGCCCGTGCGGCCGATCTGGCCGCGCCTACCCTTTTCATCATCGGCCAGGTCGTTTCGCTTTATGCCGAACATTCCTTTCACGACCTGATGGATCAGGTGGCGGCCCATGGATGACGTCCCGTTGATCCGCACCCAGAAACCGGACAGGTCGGCCCCCGCACTGGCCCTGACGATGCTGTTCCTCGCCACCACCGCCTTTGCCGCAGATGCCATCGACCCCGCCGCACTGAAACGTCTGGTGCAGCAAGATTGCGGCTCGTGCCATGGGCTGACGCTCAAGGGCGGGCTTGGCCCCGACCTGCGCGCCGAGGCGCTGCAACATTACGATCAGGATGTCCTGACCTCGGTCATCCTCGACGGCATATCCGACACGGCGATGCCGCCCTGGCGGCCGCTGATGACCGAGGAGGAGGCCGAATGGATCGCCCGCTATCTGCAAAACCCGGAGGGCAAATGAAACCTCTCGCACTTGCGCTTGTCGCGGCTCTCCTGACCGGAACCGCCACGGCCGAAACCATCGCCACTGGGGATCTGGGGTTGGTGATCGAGCGCGCGACCGGATCGCTCCTGCTGGTCGATCAGTCCGACCGCGCCGCGCTCGCCCGGATCGAAGGCCTGGGCGATCTGTCCCATGCCTCGCTGGTCTATTCCCCGGACGAACGCTTTGCCTATGTCTTTGGACGCGACGGCGGGTTGACCAAGGTCGATATCACCACCCGCCAGATCGTCGGTCGCGTCGTGCAATCGGGCAACGCCATCGGCGGCGCCATCTCCGACGACGGCAGGCTGGTTGCCGTGTCCAACTATGAACCGGGCGGCGTGCGCGTCTTCGACGCCGACACGCTGGACATGGTTGCCGACATCCCCACCGGCGGCAAGACCATCGGCCTGGTCGATGCGCCGGGCCGCCGGTTCGTCTTTACCGTCTGGGATACCGGGGAAAGCTGGATCGCGGACTTTACCCAAACGCCGCCGCAGATCACCACAATCCCCGGCATGGGCAAGAATCCCTATGACGCGCTGATCACCGGCAATGGCCGCACCTATATCACCGGCCTTTTTGGCGAGGACGGGCTGACCGCGCTGGACCTCTGGTCCGAAACCCCGGAACCGATCCGCGTTCTGCCCGGCTATGGCCGGGGCGAGCAGGAAATGCCGGTCTACAAGATGCCGCATCTCGAAGGCTGGGCGCTGACCGGGCGCGAGTTCGTGCTGCCTGCCGTCGGTCACAGCCAGGTTCTGTGGATCGACGCCGACACATTGACCGAAACCGGGCGCACCCAGACCCATGGCCAGCCGGTCTTTGCCATGGCGCGCCCCGACGGGCGGCAGGTCTGGGTCAACTTCGCCCATCCGCTGAACGACACGATCCAGGTGATCGACACCGTGACCAAAGAGGTGATCCACGAGTTCAAGCCCGGCCCGGCGGTCCTGCATATGGAGTTCACGCCGCGCGGGCACGAAATCTGGATCAGCGTCCGCGATGCCAACCGCATCATGATCTACGACACGCGGACGTTCGAAAAACTGCGCGAAATAGAGGCGGAGAGCCCCTCGGGCATCTTCTTTACCGCCCGGGCGCACAAAACAGGGTTGTGACCGCCATGTGCCATATCACCGATCCCATAGACCGCGCCTTGCTGGACGACTGGCAGCGCAACTTTCCCATCACCGACCGCCCCTTTCTGAACATCGCCGAGGAACTGGGGCAGAGCGAAAGCAACGTCATTGCCCGCCTGAAGCGGATGCGCACCTCGGGGCGGATCACCCGAGTCGGCGCCACGGTCGCGCCGGGTACCGCTTCGGCCAGCACTCTGGCCGCCGTCGCCGCACCCGAGGATCAGGTCGAGGAGATCGCCGCGCTGATCGGCGCGGAACCGGGCGTGAACCACAATTACCTGCGCGAGGATGACTGGAACCTTTGGTTCGTGGCCACCGGCCCGGACCGGGTGCATGTGGATGCCACGCTTGCGCGCATCGGCGCACGCACCGGCCTGCGTGTGCTCGACCTGCCGCTGGTCCGGCCGTTCAACGTGGATCTCGGGTTCCGCATGGGCGCGGCGACGCCACGCGTTCCCGCCCGCCGCGAGGCCGACGTTTCCGCCCTGCGGCCCGGCGACACGGATCTGCTTCAGGCGCTGACATCGGGGTTGCAGCTGGTCTCGAACCCCTATGCAATGCTGGCCGAAGAGCTAAACCGCGACACCGGCGATGTCATGGCCCGCATCCGGGCGATGCAGGCGGCCGGGATCATCGCGCGGCTGGGCGTGATCGTGCGCCACCGCGCGCTGGGATGGTCCTCGAACGCGATGGTGGTCTGGGATTTGCCGTCCGATGCCATCGCCGCCGCCGGTCCCGCGCTGGCCGCCTGCCCGGGTATTACCCTGTGCTACGAACGGCGCCCCGTGCCCGGTATCTGGCCCTATCGCCTCTACTCGATGATCCATGCCCGGTCGCGCAGCGAGGCCGAGGAAGTTCTGGGCCGGGCCGCCGCCCTGCCTGAACTGGCGTCCGCCCCGCACAAGGTGCTGTTCTCGACCCGCTGTTTCAAACAGACCGGGGCCCTGATCAAACCCAAGGAGAAGGCCGCATGACGCTGGACGACACCGACCGCGGGATCCTGAACCGGATGCAGGACGATCTGCCGCTCTGCCCCGATCCCTATGCCGCGGTCGCCGCCGAACTGGGGCTGGCGGAAACCGATCTTCTGACGCGCCTGGCTCGGATGAAGGAGAGCCGGGTGATCACCCGCTTTGGCCCCTTCTTTGACGCGGCCGCCATGGGCGGCGCCTTCTGCCTCTGCGCTATGGAGGTACCGGAGGCGGTTTTTGAAACCGTCCTGACCAAAGTCAATGCCCATCCGGAGGTGGCGCATAATTATGAACGCACGCACCGGCTCAACATGTGGTTCGTCCTGGCGACAGAAACGCCCGAAGGAATACAGGTGACGGCCGATGCGATCGAACGGGAAACCGGGATCGCGGTCCTGTGTTTTCCCAAACTGCAAGAGTTCTTCATCGGCTTCCGGGTAGCGGCATGAGCATTTCGGATACGGACAGACAGATCATCGCGGCGATGCAGGAAGGCCTGCCGCTGGTGCCGCGCCCCTTTGAGGCCATCGCCAGCCAGACCGGCCTGACCGAGGAGACCCTGCTGCACCGTATTGCCGAGCTGAAGGCGCGTGGCGTGATCCGTCGCATCGCCGCCGCACCCAACCACTACAAGCTGGGCATGACCGCCAACGGCATGACCGTCTGGGATGTCGACGATGCCCGGATCGCCGGACTGGGCGCGCAGATCGGTGCCTTGCCCTATGTCACCCATTGCTATGAACGCCCCCGCGCCCTGCCCGGCTGGCCCTTTAACCTGTTTGCCATGGTCCACGGCGCCACCCGCGACGAGGTCGAGGCCAAGCGCGGCGAAATCGCCGCGATCCTCGGGGCGGCCTGCCGGGGGCATGATATCCTCTATTCCACGCGCATCCTGAAAAAGACCGGGCTGCGCCTGAAACAGAAAGGCTGAGACCCCATGTTCCGCCTGACCGAATACATGCATCAACTGGTCGAACCGACCCCGGTGCGCCAGCGCCGCCCCGGCCCGGTGAAACCGGTGGTGATCTGGAACCTGACCCGGCGCTGCAACCTGAAATGCCGCCACTGTTATACCGTCTCGGCGGATGTGAACTTTCCCGGCGAGCTGAGCCACGAACAGGCTATGGAGACGTTGGAGGATCTGGGCCGGTTCAAGGTGCCCGCGATCATCCTGTCGGGGGGCGAGCCGCTGGACCGGTTCGATTTCTTCGACATCGCCCTGCGCGCGCGCCAATTGGTGCCGATGCTGGCGCTGTCGACCAACGGGACCAAGATCCACGGCGAGACCGCCGACCGCATCGCCGATGTGGGCTTCAGCTATGTGGGTATCTCGCTGGACGGGATCGGCGCCACCAATGACTGGTTCCGCGGCGTCGAGGGCGCCTTTGCCGATGCCCTGCGCGGGGTGCGCGAATGCAAGAAGCGCGGCATCAAGGTTGGCCTGCGCTTCTGCCTGACCGAGGGCACCCAGCATCATCTGCCCGACCTGCTTCAGCTCTGCGATGACGAGGGCGTGGACAAGTTCTATCTCAGCCATCTGGTCTATGCCGGGCGCGGCGACAAGAACCGGGGCGAGGATGCCGCGCATCTGCGCACCCGCCACGCGATGGACCTGCTGCTGGACCGCGCATGGGTGGCTGCGGCCGAGGACATGCCGCTCGATATCGTGACCGGCAACAACGACGCCGACGCGGGTTATTTCCTGGAATGGGTGCGGCGCAATTTCGACGCCGAGCGGGTGGCGCATATCCGCGCCCATTTGGCCGCCTGGGGCGGCAATTCCAGCGGGCTGGGCGTGGCCAATATCGACAATCTGGGCCGCGTGCATCCCGATACATATTGGTCCGACTACACCGTCGGCAATGTGAAGACGGCGCCGTTTTCCCAGCTCTGGACCGGCGACGACCCGATGCTGGCGCTGCTGCGCACCCGCCCCCGCCCGCTCAAGGGCCGCTGTGGCGCCTGCACCCTCAAGGATGTCTGCGGCGGCAATACCCGCATCCGCGCCCTGCAACTGACCGGCGATCCCTGGGCCGAGGACCCGGCCTGCTACCTGTCGGATGCCGAGATCGGCGTGACGGGTTCGGACCGTCTGACCGTCACCCCGTTCCGAGGAAAGAGACATGACCCGGCGCATCAGTTCTTTTGACACCCGCCCGCTCGGGGCCGCATCCGCTGTGCCTACCGCAAGCGGAGGAGCCTCCGGCGGGAGTATTTGGAGCAAAGTGAAATATGGGGTCTGCGCCCTGATGCTGGCGGGGCCCGTGACGGCGGGACCGGCCGAGGACTACACCGAGTATTGCGCCAGCTGCCATGGCGCGGCGCGGTTGGGCGGGTTGGGTCCGGCGCTGATCCCCGAGACGCTGGGCCGGATGCGCGGGCCGAAAGTGGTCGCCGTGATCCGCGACGGCCGCACCGCGACCCAGATGCCGGGATTCTCGGACACGCTGGACGAAGCGGCCATCGCCGCGCTGGCGGAGTATGTGAAGGAACCGCTGGACGAGATCCCCGCCTGGGGCGAGGCCGAGATCATGGCAAGCCGGACGCTGGACGGCGACTATGTGGCCGCCGCCGCGCCGGTCTGGGATGCCGATCCGATGAACATCACCCTGGTGGTGGAAACCGGCGATCACCATGTCAGCGTGCTGGATGGCGACACCTTCGAGGTGCTCGACCGGTTCGAGACGCCCTTTGCCGTGCATGGCGGTCCCAAGTTCAGCCCGGACGGGCGCTATGTCTTCATCATGTCGCGCGACGGCTGGGTACAGAAGTATGACCTCTGGTCGCTGCAACAGGTGGGCCGGGTGCGCGCGGGGCTCAACAGCCGCAACATCGCGATGAGCCATGACGGCAAATGGCTGGCGGTGGCCAATTACCTGCCGATGTCGCTGACCCTTCTGAGCACCGAGGACCTGTCGGTGGCAAAGGTCATGAAGGTGACCGCCAAGGATGGCACGCCCAGCCGGGTCTCGGCCGTCTATCAGGCACCGCAACGGCAGAGCTTTATCCTCGCGCTCAAGGACGCGCCCGAGATCTGGGAGGTGGCGACCGACCCAAATGCCGACCCGGTTTACGAAGGCTTCATCCACTCCCGCGAAAAAGGCATGGTCGAGGCGATCGCCTCGTCCGAGGGACTGTTCGCGCGGCGCCGGATCGAAATATCTGAGCCGCTCGACGATTTCTTCTTTTCCGACGATTACCGCAACCTGATCGGCGCCGCGCGCGACGGGGTGCGCGGGGTGGTGGTGAACCTCAACGTCGGGCGCGAGATCGCCGAACTGCCGCTGGAGGGCATGCCGCATCTGGGCTCGGGCATCAGCTGGGCGCGCGACGGGCGCCGGGTGATGGCCACGCCGCATCTGAAAGAGGGCAAGCTGAGCGTCATCGACACCGAAAGCTGGACCCGCATCGCCACCATCGCCACCGAAGGGCCGGGATTTTTCCTGCGCAGTCACGAGAACACCCCCTATTTCTGGGCCGACGTGTTCTTTGGCCCCAACAAGGACGCGATGCATGTGATCGACAAGCAGAGCCTGGAGATCGTGCGCACCCTGCGCCCGGCGCCGGGCCAGACGGTGGCGCACGTGGAGTTCACCCGCGATGGCCGCTACGCGCTCGTTTCGGTCTGGGAAGAGGACGGCGCGGTCATCGTCTATGACGCCGCGACGCTGGAAGAGGTCCGCCGCCTGCCGATGAAAAAACCCTCGGGGAAATACAATGTCTGGAACAAGATCACCTTCTCCGAAGGCACCAGCCACTGAGCCGGACATCGAAGGCCGCTGGCCGGTGTGGAAACTGGCGCTGCTTCTCTATCCGGCGGCGGCGACCACGGTGGCGATCAACCTTTACATGGGCGCGCTGATGCTGCGCGCCGTGGGTTGGATGCCGCTGTCGCCGGTCGCGGCCTTGCTTTGGTCGGTGCCCCTGGGCATTCCCGCCACCTGGCTGGCCGGGCGCTGGCTGCGCCACCTGCTGGACGAGGCAGCAACCTGACCCATGGCAAAGAGAAACCCGCCGTCAGGCGGGTTCCAGTTTGCCGTGTGAGTGGTTTCTTATCTCAGCCGTGCTTGACCATCACATGCCGGACAACGGAGTAATCCTCCAGCGCGTAAGAGCTCATGTCCTTGCCATAGCCGGACTGTTTCAGCCCGCCATGCGGCATCTCGTTGGTCAGCATGAAATGGGTGTTGATCCAGGTGCAGCCATAGCGCAGGCGCGCCGCCGTTTCCATCGCGCGGCCCACATCCTTGGTCCAGACCGACGAGGCCAAGCCATAGTCGCTGTCATTGGCCCAGGCGACGGCGGTATCCACATCCGAGAACGGCGTGACCGACACGACCGGGCCAAACACCTCGCGCCGGACGATCTCGTCCTCTTGCTGGGCGCCGGCAATGACGGTGGGCTGGAAATAGAACCCCTGCCCCATGGGATCGCCCCCGGTGGTGACCTCGATATGATTGAGCTCGCGGGCGCGGTTGACAAAGCTCGCCACCCGGTCGCGTTGGCGCAAGGAGATCAGCGGCCCGATCTCGTTCTGGCTATCGTCGTCGAGACCCAGAGCGATGGTGGACACCGCCGAGGTCAGGTCGGCCACCAGCTTGTCATAGACCTTCTTGCCCGCATAGATGCGACAGGCGGCGGTACAGTCCTGACCGGCATTGTAGTAGCCAAAGGCGCGCAGCCCTTCGACCACCTCGGACACATCGGCATCGTCGAACACGATGACCGGCGCCTTGCCGCCCAGCTCCAAATGCGTCCGCTTGACCGACTTGGCCGCCGCATCGAGGATCTTCTTTCCCGTGGCGATGTCACCGGTGAGCGATATCATGTCCACATCCGGGTGATTGATCATCTGGTTGCCCACGGAATGACCCCGGCCCGTGACCACGCTCACCACGCCTTCGGGCAGTTCCTCGGCCAGGATGCGCGCCATTTTCAGCGCGGTCAGGGGCGTCTGCTCTGACGGTTTGAACACAACGGTGTTGCCGCCACCGATGGCCGGGGCCAGTTTCCACGCCATCATCATTAGCGGATAGTTCCACGGCGCGATCGAGGCGACGACGCCGATCGGGTCGCGCCGCACCATGGATGTGAACCCTTCCAAGTACTCACCCGCGACAGCGCCATGCTGGCAGCGGACGGCGCCGGCAAAAAACCGATAGCAATCCACAATGGCCGGGATCTCGTCACCGCGCGCGGCGTTGATCGGCTTGCCGCAGTTCAGCGCTTCGAGCGCGGCGAATGCATCCGCCTCGGCCTCGATCCGGTCGGCAATGCGCAACAGCGCCGCCGACCGTTCCGCCGGTGTGGTGCGCGACCATGTACGAAACGCCTTGCGGGCGGCTGCAACCGCGCGATCCACCTGCGCGGCCGAGGCTTCGGGCACCTCGATGATCAGCTCGCCGGTGCGCGGGTTCAGAACCTGTTCGGCCACTTCGGTGCCGGTTTCGAAATCGGTCCCGATCAAAAAACTGGTGTCGATCTTCATGTGTCGGACTCCTTTGGTCACTTGCCGCCACCCGCGGTCTCGGAACCGCCACGGGTGAGGTAATAGGCGAGAAGAATGGGAACGAAGGTCGTGGCAAAGACCACGATGGCCACCACATTCGTCACCGGGCGCTGACGCGGGCGAACCAGCTCGTTCAGCATCCAGATGGGCAGGGTCGATTGCTGACCGGCGGTAAAGGTGGTCACGATCACCTCGTCAAAGGACAGCGCGAAGGCCAGCATGCCACCGGCCAGCAGAGCCGAGCCGAGGTTCGGGAGCAGCACATAACGCAGCGTCTGGAACCCGTTGGCGCCCAGGTCGGCCGAGGCTTCGAACACCGCGCCCGACAGACGGCGGAACCGGGCCACCGCGTTGTTGTAGACGATGACGATACAGAACGTCGCGTGCCCCAGCACGATGGTAAAGGTCGAGAACGGGATATCCATCACCGCAAAGGCCGAGCGCAGCGACATGCCGGTGATCACTCCCGGCAAAGCAATGGGCAGGATGATCAACAACGCAATCTGCTCGCGGCCAAAGAACCGGCTGCGCGCCATGGCCGCCGCAATGAGCGTGCCCAGGATCATCGCCAGCGCGGTCGAGACCGCCGCCACCTTCAGCGACAGGTAAAGGGGCGGCCAGATGTCCTCGCGGTGCCAGGCCACGGCGAACCATTCGGTGGTCAGCCCCGGCGGCGGGAACTGGTATGTCCGCTCCTCGGTGGTGAAGGCATAGAGAAAGATCAGCAGGATCGGCAGGTGCAGGAACAAAAGCCCGGCAACCGCCCCTATTTTCAGCCCGGTCGAGGCGCGCGCTTCAGAGTGCATCGAACGCCCCTCCCCGTTTGGCCAGCGCCAGATAGACCAGCATGATCAGGATCGGCACCATGGCGAATGCCGCCGCCAGCGGGATGTTCCCGGCGGTGCCCTGGAACTGGTACACGGCCTGCCCGATGAACCGGGCCGAGGTGCCCACGATCTGCGGAATGATGTAATCGCCCATGGTCAGCGAGAAGGTGAAAATCGACCCCGCGATCACCCCCGGCATCGCCAGCGGCAATACCACGGTGCGAAAGGTCTGCTTGCGGCTGGCGCCCAGATCGGCCGAGGCCTCCAGCATCGACAGCGGCACCCGCTCCAGCGACGCCTGCATCGGCAGGATCATGAAGGGCATCCAGACATAGACAAACACCAGCCATGTCCCGATGAAAGAGGTCGACAGCGAGTTGCCGCCAACCCAGGGCAGCGACAGCACGGCATCCAGCAAGAACCCCGCCCCGATGCCTTCGGCGGCCCAGGTGATGATGCCCTCCTTGGCCAGGATCAGCTTCCAGGCATAGACCTTGACCAGGTAGGACGACCACAGGGGCAGCATGATGCCGAGATAGAACACCGCCTTCCACCGGCCGCGCGCATAGCGGGCGGCGTAATAGGCGATGGGAAAGGCGACAAAGGCGCTGGTGATCGTCACCGCCGCCGACATCAAAAGCGTGCGGATGATGATGTCCATATTGGCGGCGCGGAACAGCTCGCCATAGGTCTTGAGGGTGAACTCCTCCTTCACCACGCCCGAGAATTCGTCGATCGAATAGAAGCTTTGCAGCAAGAGCGCGGCAAGCGAGCCCAGGTACACGACGCCCAGCCAGATCAGGGGTGGCGAAATCAGCAGCAAGAGCAGCAGCTTTGGCCGCCGCCAGAACAGCGTACTTAGGCGGTCGGCAAGCCCGCGTTCGGGCATGATGGCAGAGACGCGGGTCATGCCTCCTCCATCAGGTGCAGGGCGCTTGCGTCAAATGCCAGGCCAACCGCCGCGCCGACGCCCGGGATATCGGCGCCCGACGGGGCAAGGGCGGCAATCTCGGTTCCGCCCACATCGACAGCCACGCGCGTCCCGGCGCCAAGGTACCGCAAACCGGTCACGGTCCCGGCCAGACGCGCGCCCTCGGGCGCGACCAGGCGCAGGGCCTCGGGCCGCAGGCTGGACCAGCGCTTGCCGCCCCCCAGACGTTCGCTCACCTCGGGCGGCAAAACGTTCGACGATCCCACGAAATCGGCAACGAACCGGGTTCGGGGTTTGTCATAGATCTCGGCAGGCGTACCGATCTGGGCGATCTTGCCCTCGTTGAACACCGCCAGGTGATCGGCCATCGACAGCGCCTCGCCCTGATCATGGGTGACAAAGACAAAGGTGATACCCAACCGCTGTTGCAGCGCCTTCAACTCGTCCTGCATCGCTTCGCGCAGCTTCAGGTCGAGCGCCCCCAGGGGTTCGTCCAGCAACAGCACGCGCGGCTCGTTCACTAGCGCGCGCGCCAGCGCCACGCGCTGCCGCTGCCCGCCCGACAACTGCCCCGGCTTGCGGTCGCCGAACCCGTCGAGCTTGACCAGCGCCAGCATCTCCTCGGCCTTGGCATGGCGTTGCGCCTTGCCCACGCCGGCCACCATCGGCCCATAGGCGACGTTGTCACGCACGTTCATATGCGGAAACAGGGCATAATCCTGGAACACCGTGTTCACGCTGCGCCGGTTGGGCGGCACGTGGCTGACGTCCTGTCCAAAAATCGCGATCTCGCCCGAGGTCGGTGATTCAAAGCCCGAGATCAGGCGCAAACAGGTCGTCTTGCCGGACCCCGATGGCCCCAGCATGGCAAAGAACGACCCTTCCTCGATGGTCAGGTTCACCTGATCCACGGCCCGGACGGAACCGAAATGGCGGGATACGCGGTGAAAGGATACGGCAGCGGTCATGTCATCTCTATTCGGCCCTGAGCGGGGCCGTTTTTCGTGTTTCTGTCATGGTGCGGGGAACGGCCCCCGGATCACACCGGGGGCCAATGGTGAAATCAGCGGCCGCCGATCACACCGATATAGTCGGACACCCAGCGATAATAGGGCACGCATTCGCCTTGGCTTTCGCACCGGCTGACCGGGGTGGTCCAGAACCGGATCCGCTCGAAATCGGCCAGACCGTTGGCATCACAGCCTTCCTGGGTCTGCATGCCGCGCCCGTCGGAACAGGCCGCCGGAACCGAAGGCACCGCGCCGAACCAGACCGACAGGTCCGATTGCAGGTTCGAGCTCAGCGTATGTTCCATCCACAGATAGGCGCAGGTCGGATGCTCGGCATCCACATGCATCATCGTGGTGTCCGCCCAGCCGGTCGCGCCTTCCTCAGGGATCACCGAACTTACGGGGAAACCTTCGGACTTCAGCAGGTTCACCTGGAACGGCCAGGAACCCGAGGCAACCACGCCCTCGTTCTTGAAATCGTCCATCTGGATGAACGCGTCGTGCCAGTAGCGGCCCACCAGCTCGCGCTGCCCGCGCAGCAGGTCCAGCGCCGCCTTGTACTGGTCCTCGGTCAGCTCATAGGGCGAGGTGATGCCAAGGTCCGGCTTGTGCGTCATCAGGTACTGCGCTGCATCCGCCACGTGGATCGGGCCATCATAAGCCTGCACCCGGCCCTTGTTCGACTTGCCGTCGGGCAGCGTCATTTCCTCGAACACCACGTTCCACGAGGTGGGCGGCTGATCGCCAAAGGCCTCGGTGTTGTACATCAGCACGTTCGGGCCCCACATGTAGGGCGTGCCATAATGCACGCCATCCACCGTGTGCCAGGGCGCGCTTTGCAGGCGCTCGTCCACCGTACTCCACGACGGGATCAGATCGGTGTTGATCGGCTGCACCCGCTTGCCCGCAACCAGGCGCAGCGAGGCGTCGCCCGATGCCGTCACCAGGTCGAACCCGCCCTCGTTCATCAGGGCCACCATCTCGTCAGAGGTATTGGCGGTCTTGACCACCACCTTGCAGCTGGTGGCCTCTTCGAACTTGGTCACCCAGTCGAATTCCTTCATCGTCTCGCCACGCTCGATATATCCGGGCCAGGCGACGATGTTGACTTGCCCTTCCGGCGTCCCCAAGGCGGCAAGCTGCGCGGCAGCCGGGCCAACCGCAATGGCCGTGGCAAGCGCCGTGGTTCCGAGAAGTCCGAGGATCTTCATGCTGTCACTCCCTGTGTTCGGACACGCATTCCACGCGCGCCCCTTTTGATGCGCACAGGATATGAACAGCACGAAGCTTCGCAAATTCAAAAGAATGAACACATGTATCGGTTTTCCCGATAGCTCGGTCCCGCCACGGCCCGAAACGGGCGAAAGGCTTGAATCACCGGTCTGAAATGGCGCTTTGGGCAGATCTC
This sequence comes from Ruegeria marisflavi, assembly GCF_025673445.1. Lineage (NCBI taxonomy): Bacteria > Pseudomonadati > Pseudomonadota > Alphaproteobacteria > Rhodobacterales > Roseobacteraceae > Ruegeria > Ruegeria marisflavi. The sequence goes on along the minus strand of NZ_JAOVQN010000009.1, from coordinate 125,264 downwards.
AGGAAATTGCGTGCCGCATCCGAAAGAGGCGCGCCGCGGCGCCAAGCAAGCCCGACCTGCACCGATGGCAGGTCGCCCGAGACATCGCGAATCTCGATCCGGTCCCCTTCCAGCGACCAGGGGCGATAGACCATGCCCGGCAGAATGGCGATGCCCGCGCCGGTGGCGACAAGGCTGCGCACCGCCTCGACCGACCGCGTCCTGAACGCGATCTCCGGCCGCACCGACAAGGATTGCATCAGCTGTTTCATGCTCTCCTCGATCTCTTCGACCATCAGCTGGATCATCGGCAGACCGACAAGCTGCTCCAGCTCGATCGCCTCCTGCTGCGCCAGCTCATGGCCCAGCGGCAACCACAGCCGGTACTGCGACACCAGCAATGTCTCGACATGCAGCGCCAGACGATCCTTGACCGACGAGGTCAGCAGCACCGCAACATCCAATTCGCCGCCGATCAGCAGGTGTTGCAGGTATTCGCCTGAATCCTCGATCACGTTCAGCTCGACCTGCGGAAACGCCCGGCGGAACCGGGCCAGCAGATCGGACAGAACATATCCCGCGACCAGCGAGGTCACGCCAAGCGACAGCCGCCCGACCACCTGCGAGGCTTCCTCGCGAAACGCCTGTCTGGCGCTTGCGACATCGCCCAGGATCTGCCGGGCGTGACGCAGAAAGGCCGACCCCCGGTGCGTGATCTGCAACCCCCGCGCCTGCCGTTCGAACAATGGAACGCCCAGATCCTCTTCCAGCGAGCGGATTGCCTCGGTCACAGACGACTGAGAGATCGACAGGACACGCGCCGCGCCCGTGACCGATCCCTGCTCGGCTGCGGCGACAAAGAACTGTAGCTGGCGCAGGGTGAAGGCCACGTCACTCTCCGATGCGGTGGTATGGAAAACGTCCGTCCACTATCACCCGAACCGGCGCCCCGGGAAAGCCGGAAAGGCGATCACTCGGCCGCGCTTCTGAGGCTGGCCATCAGGTTGTGGAACTTCTCGCCCTGTACCGCCACATGGGTCCTCAGCGCGGTGGCGGCGGCATCGGCATCGGCATCGGCCAGCGCCGCCACGATCGCCTCATGCTCGGCCATCGACTGCCCCATCCGCCCCCGGAATCGCAGTTGCACCCGGCGGAACGGCTTCAGCCGCTTGTGCAGTTTCGACGCCTCCTGTTCCAGGAACGCGTTGCCGGAACTGCGGTAGATGATCTTGTGAAACCGCTCGTTCTCGGCGTAGTAGCTATCGGTGTCGCCTGCCTCGACCGCCCGCTGGCAGCGCGTATTGGCCTCCCGCAACGCTTCCAGCGCTGTATCGGCGATCCGCATCGCGGCCAGCCGCCCGCACGCGGCCTCCAACTCGGCCATGACCTCGAACATCTCGATCAGCTCCACCGGGCCAGGCTGACGCACAAACGCCCCCCGGCGGGGAATCAGCTCGACCAGGCCAGACTGAGCAAGCCTTTGAATCGCCTCGCGAAGCGGCGTTCTGGATACCCCGAATTGCTCCGACAGGCGCACCTCGTCCAGCCGGTCCCCGTCCGAGAAGGTTCCGTCGAAAACCAGCTCTTCCAATTGTTCTGCAATGCGATCTGCGTGGCGCTGTTCCATGAAGATTTACTAGCTTTACCCGATCTAAAATTCAATCCTGTAATTCTTGTATACAAAACTATTGACCTGAAAAACACTACCGGCATAGGTTAACCCGGTCCCCGGTCCGTCCGGGTCGATGAAAGGGAGGAACTCATGAAATCCATGCTCAAGACCGCAGTCGCGGCGCTGGCAATCGCTTCGGCGGCCTCTGTTGCCTATGCCACCGAACTGCGCCTGTCGCACCAATGGTCGAACAATGACATCCGGCACAAGGTCGCCCAGATCGTCGCCGACGAGGTCGCGGCGGCCAATGTCGATCTGGACATCAAGATCTTCGGCTCGCAATCGCTGTTCAAGGCGCGCGAACAGTACAAGCCGCTCAGCCGCGGCCAGCTCGACATGACCGTGCTGCCGCTCAGCTATGCCGGGGGACAGCAGCCCGCCTATAACCTGACCCTGATGCCTGGCCTCGTAAAGAACCACGACCATGCCGCCCGGCTCAGCGCCTCGCCCTTCATGGCCGCGCTCGAAGAGAAGATGGCGCAGGACGACGTGATGGTGCTGGTACACGGCTATCTGGCCGGTGGTTTCGCCGGCAAGGACAAGTGCATCACCAAGCCCGAAGACGTGCAGGGCCTGCAAACCCGCGCGGCGGGCAAGGCATTCGAACAAATGCTGGCGGGCGCCGGTGCCTCCATCGCCTCCATGGCCTCGTCCGAGATCTACAACGCCATGCAGACCGGCGTCTTGCAGGCGGTGAACACCTCGTCCTCGTCATTCGTGTCCTACCGGATCTACGAACAGGTCAAGTGCTATACCCCGGCGGGCGATGTGGCGCTGTGGTTCATGTACCAGCCGCTGTTGATGAACAAATCCACCTTTGACGGGCTGACCGAGGCGCAGCAACAGGCACTGCGCGACGGCGCGGCCAAGGCACAGGCGTATTACCTGGACGAAGCCAAGAAAGAGGACGCGGCCTCGGTCAAGGCGTTTGCAGATGCCGGTGTCGAGATCGCACAGATGACGGCCGAGGATTTCGCCGCCTGGCGCGAACTGGCCAAGGAAACCTCCTACAAGGCCTTTATCGCCGACGTGGCCGACGGCCAGGCGCTGCTTGACATGGCGCTTGCGGTCGAGTGACCCAGCCCTCGGGCGGCCCCTTCCGGGCCGCCCGATCCGACAGACAAGTCCCCGACCATTGGAGGAGCCGATGTCCGGCCACAGTTCCGCTGCCGCCGCCCAGACCGGCAGCAACCCGTTTCTTCGCGCTGTTGCCGCCATTTCGACCCTGGCTGGTTGGTGCTCGGCCGCGATGATCGTCTCGGCCGTGCTCATCACCTGCCAGATGATCGTGATCCGCTATGTGCTCAACGGCTCGACCGTCTGGCAGACCGAGGCGGTCATCTATCTCATGATCGCGGCTACCCTGCTGGGCCTGTCCTATGTCCAGCGGCTGCGGGGTCACGTGAATGTCGATCTCATCCCGCTGTCCCTGCCCCCCCGGATCCGCTTCGTTCTGGCCTTGACGACCTCGGTCCTCACCATCGCAATCGTCGCCGTGATCCTCTGGTATGGCTACGAGTACTGGCATTTCGCGTGGGAGCGCGGCTGGCGCTCCGACACCGTCTGGGGGGTAAAGCTCTGGATCCCCTACCTTGCCATTCCGGTGGGGTTCGGCCTGCTGCTGTTGCAACTGGTCGCCGATTTCATCGCCCTTGTCCTGGGCATCGAGAAACCCTTCGGATTGGAGTGAGCGCATGGACCCGTTGCTGCTCGGCGCCATCGTCGCCATCGCCACCATCATCGTTCTGTTCTCGGGCGTCTCGGTCGCCATCGGCCTGCTGATCGTGTCCGCTGGTTTCCTGCTGATCTTCGACGGTGCCCGGTCGCTGGAGCTGATCCCCGAGATCCTGTTCGGCAAACTCGACAATTTCGCCCTGCTATCGATCCCGATGTTCATCATCATGGGGGCCTCCATCGCCTCGACCCGGGCGGGCGCCGACCTTTACGAGGCACTTGAGCGCTGGCTCACCCGCGTGCCCGGCGGGCTGGTGATCTCGAACCTCGGCGCCTGCGCGCTCTTTGCCGCCATGTCGGGGTCCAGCCCTGCCACCTGCGCCGCCATCGGCAAGATGGGCATCCCCGAAATGCGCAAGCGCGGCTATCCCGACGGCGTCGCCGCAGGCTCCATCGCGGCGGGCGGCACGCTGGGCATCCTGATCCCGCCCTCGGTCACCATGATCGTCTACGGCATCGCCACCGAAACCTCGATCGGGCGCCTGTTTCTGGCGGGCGTGATGCCGGGGCTGATGCTGGTCGGTCTGTTCATGGCCTGGTCAATCTATTCGACCTGGCGGTCAGGCGACACTGCGGTTCTCAGCGCCGGCAGCTATAGCTGGGCGCAAAAGTTCGAGATCCTGCCGCGCGTCCTGCCCTTTCTGCTGATCATCCTCGGCGTGCTCTACGCCATGTATGGCGGCATCGCCACGCCGTCGGAAACCGCGGCGGTCGGGGCCCTGCTCTGCATGCTGATCGCGATGATCATCTACAGGCTCTGGAACCCGCGCGATCTGTGGGTGGTGCTGCGCGACTCGACCCGGGAAAGCGTGATGATCCTTTTCATCATCGCCGCCGCCGGCGTGTTCTCCTACATGCTCAGCTCGCTCTTCATCACCCAGGCCATCGCCGAGTGGATCGGGACGCTAGAGGTGAACCGCTGGGTCCTGATGGGGGCGGTGAACGTGTTTCTCCTGATTGCAGGCTTCTTCCTGCCACCGGTCGCGGTGATCCTGATGACCGCGCCGATCCTTCTGCCGATCATCACCACCGCTGGTTTCGACCCGATCTGGTTCGCCGTGGTGCTGACCATCAACATGGAGATCGGCCTGATCTCGCCCCCGGTCGGTCTGAACCTCTATGTCATCAACGGCATCGCCCCCGACATCTCGCTGAAAACCATCCTGACCGGCTCGCTGCCCTATGTCGCCTGCATGGTTCTTGGTATCGTATTGCTGTGCCTTTTTCCGGGTATCGCCACCTGGCTGCCCGATCTTGTTATGGGATCATCTTTGTGACCTTGCTTGCCGATCTGCTGTCCTCTGTCTTTGAACGGCGCTATCGCCGCGACCCCTCGCGCCCGGCCGACAGCCGCCCAGTGCAGGAACTGGTCGAGGCGCTCATGGGCACCGCGGGCGAGACCTCGGGCCATGCACTGGCCCAGGACATACTCACCGGGTTTGGCGCGCTCGACGACACCGCCAAGCTCGACTTCTTCCGCCATGTGGCACGGGCAATGAACATCGACCCGGAAACCGTGCGCTCCACCCTCGACGCCTATGAACGCGACCCGTCCAAGGCGACCTATCGCGCCTTTGCCACCGCCGCAGAACCCCGGCGACAGGAGTTGATCCGCCGCCTCAACAGCCTGCCGGGCGCGACCGGCGGGCTGGTCCGGATGCGGGCAGACCTGTTGCGCCTTGGCCGGGGCGACCCCGAGCTTGAAGCCTTCGATCTCGACTTCCGCCACCTCTTTGCCAGCTGGTTCAACCGGGGCTTTCTGGTCTTGCGCCCGATCAGTTGGGAAAGCCCGGCGCATATCCTGGAAAAGATCATTGCCTACGAGGCGGTGCATGCCATCGACAGCTGGGACGACCTGCGCCGCAGGCTGGAACCCAAAGACAGGCGCTGTTTCGCCTTCTTTCACCCGTCAATGCCCGACGAGCCGCTGATCTTTGTCGAGGTTGCCCTGACCCGGGGCATTCCCGGCTCGGTTCAGGGCCTGCTGGCCGAGGACCGCAAGGCCATCGCCAGTCACGAGGCCGACACCGCCGTCTTCTACTCGATCTCCAACTGTCAGGCGGGGCTGGCCAGCGTCTCCTTCGGCAATTCGCTGATCAAGCAGGTGGCCGCCGACCTGTCGGCCAACCTGCCTTCGCTCAAGACCTTCGTCACGCTGTCGCCCATCCCCAGGCTCAACACATGGCTGACCGATCAAGGGCTAGAGCCCAAGGCCGACCAGATGCCGGCGCTGGCCGCGCATTACCTGCTCAACGCCAAGGCATCCGATGGTGCGCCCTTCGATCCCGTGGCCCGCTTTCATCTGGGCAACGGCGCCATCGTGCACGCGCTGCATGCCAATGCCGATATCTCCGACAAGGGGCGCAAGCAATCGGGCGGCGTGATGGTGAACTATCTTTACGATCTCAAGAAGATCGGCCAGAACCACGAAAAATTCGCAACTGCAAAAACCGTTGCCGCCACAGCCGCCGTGAAATCGCTGGCCGCAGGCGCGGATCTAAGCAAACCGCAGGAAAGGTAGCTGAATGGCAAACCCCCTCTATGACCGCCTGTTCGGAGCCTATGCCGGCAAACAAACGCCGTTTCTTCGCCTGGCTGACGGTCGCACCGTCACCCATGCCCAGTTTCTGGAACAGGCCGCGCAGATTGCCCATGTCACCGCAAAACTGGGCCTGAAGCCAGGTGACCGCGTCGCCGCCCAGATCGAAAAATCACCCGAAGCGCTGGCGCTCTATGCCGCCTGCGCCCAGGCGGGCCTGATCTTTCTGCCGCTCAACACCGCCTATACCGCCGATGAACTGAGCTACTTCATCGAAAACAGCGGCGCCGCGCTGATCGTCTGCGACGGGCGCAGCCGCGAGACATTGCAGCCGATCGCCAGCGACCTCGGCGCCCGGATCGAAACCCTGAATGCCGACGGGTCTGGCAGCCTGACCGACAGCGCCGCGACCATGCCAACCACATTCGCAACCGTCGACCGCACGGGCGATGATCTGGCCGCGTTTCTCTATACCTCGGGCACCACCGGCCGCTCCAAGGGTGCCATGCTGACGCAGGACAATCTGCTGTCCAACGCAGAAACCCTGGCGCAGGAATGGCGCTTCACCGCCGATGACGTGCTGCTGCACGCGCTGCCGATCTTTCACACCCACGGCCTTTTCGTCGCCACCAATATCGTGCTGATCACCGGTGGCAGCATGATCTTCCTGCCGAAATTCGACCTCGACCAGATCATCGCGCTGTTGCCCCGCGCGACCAGCATGATGGGCGTCCCGACCTTCTACACCCGCCTTTTGGGCGACGCCCGGTTCACCCGCGACCTGGCGCAGCACATGCGCCTCTTCGTCTCCGGCTCGGCCCCCCTGCTGGCCGAAACCCATGTCGCGTTCGAAGAGCGCACCGGCCACCGCATCCTGGAACGCTACGGGATGACCGAAACCAACATGAACACGTCAAACCCCTATGACGGCGACCGCCGCGCGGGCACCGTGGGCTTGCCCCTGCCCGGGGTCGAGCTGAAGGTGACCAACCCCGAGACCGGCGAGATCCTGCCCCGGGGCGAGATCGGCCAGATCGAGGTGCGCGGACCAAACGTGTTCAAGGGCTATTGGCAGATGCCCGAGAAAACCGCCGCCGAACTGCGCGCCGACGGGTTCTTCATCACCGGCGACCTCGGTCTTGTCGATGCCGATGGCTATGTCACCATTGTCGGCCGCAACAAGGACCTGATCATCTCGGGCGGCTACAACATCTACCCCAAGGAGATCGAGCTTTTGCTCGACGAGCAGCCCGGCGTGCTGGAGAGCGCGGTGATCGGCGTGCCGCATCCCGATTTCGGCGAAACCGTGCTGGGCATCCTGGTGCCCCGCCCGGGCCAGACCCCGGATACCCAGGCGATCATGCAAACCGTGGGCGCGGCGCTGGCCCGGTTCAAACATCCCCGCAAACTGATCGTGCTGGACGAACTGCCCCGCAACACCATGGGCAAGGTGCAAAAGAACATCCTGCGCGACCAGTACAAGGACATGTTCCAGCCGCGGTGAGAGGCAATACCCTAAACGGCCGCGAGTTATGCGGCGTGCTGATGCATACGGTGAATGAAGAAGGCCAGCAAACAATTTGCTGGCCTTCTTTTCGTACCTCTGTTCCAATTCAATCAGAGGTATCAGTTCGCTGCTACCGCATTCAGTTCAGATCGAACCGGTCGGCGTTCATAACCTTGGTCCAGGCCGCGACGAAGTCGGCAACGAAATCGCCTGCCGCGTCGTCCTGGGCATAGCGTTCGGCCAATGCCCGCAGTTGCGAGTTCGAGCCAAACACGAGGTCGACACGTGTCGCCGTCCAACGGGGCGCACCGGTCGCCCGGTCGCGACCCTCGTAAACGCCATCGCCGCTCGGCTTCCATTCGGTTCCCATATCGAGCAGGTTCACAAGGAAATCGGTGCTCAATACGCCGGGACGATCCGTCAGCACGCCATGCTTGGAGCCGCCGTGATTGGCGCCGAGAACACGCAGACCAGCAACCAGAACCGTCATCTCGGGTGCAGTCAGACCCAGCAGTTGCGCACGGTCCACAAGCATCTCTTCCGGAGACGTCCGCAGCTTGCGCGCCTGGTAGTTCCGGAACCCGTCCATGACCGGCTCCATCACAGCGAAGCTTTCGGCATCTGTCTGTGCGGCAGTCGCATCGCCACGGCCCGAGGCAAATGGAACTTCGACGTCGTGGCCACCGGCCTTAGCGGCCGCTTCGACAGCAGCAGAACCCGCCAGAACGATCAGGTCAGCCATCGACACCTGCTTGCCATCGGCACTGAAGGCCGACTGGATGCCTTCCAGAACTCCCAGAACTTTGGCGAGTTGCGCGGGTTCGTTCACCTCCCAGTCCTTTTGTGGGACCAGGCGGATGCGGGCCCCGTTCGCGCCCCCGCGCATGTCCGACCCGCGGAAGGTCGAGGCCGAGGCCCAGGCTGTCGAAACCAGCTCGGACACAGTCAGACCCGAGGCAAGGATCTTCTCCTTCAGCGCCTTGGCATCCGCTTCGCTGATTTCCGGGCCGGCTGGAATGGGATCTTGCCAGATCAACTCCTCGGCGGGAACTTCCTTACCCAGGTATCGAGCGCGCGGACCCATGTCGCGATGGGTCAGCTTGAACCAGGCGCGGGCAAAGGCGTCTGCAAAGGCCGCAGGATCCTCGGCAAAGCGCTTGGCATGCGGCGCCAGCTTGGGATGATATCGCAACGACAAGTCGGCAGTAGTCATCATCGGACGATGCTTTTTCGACGGGTCAAATGCATCTTCGACCATGTCCTCGTCTTCAACATTGGTGGCCAGCCAGATATTGGCCCCTGCAGGGCTTTTGGTCAGCTCCCAGTCGTATTTAAACAGGACCTTGAAATAACCCATGTCCCAGGTGGTCGGGTGCGGTTTCCACGCCCCTTCGATGCCCGAGGTGATTGCGTCTCCGGCCTTGCCCGACCCATGCGAGGACAGCCATCCCAGGCCCATCGCCTCGATCGGGGCCGCTTCGGGTTCGGGGCCGACCGCAGTGGCCGGGCCGTTGCCGTGCGCCTTGCCAAAGGTGTGGCCGCCAGCGACCAGCGCCACTGTCTCGGCCTCGTCCATCGCCATCCGCCCAAAGGTCTCGATCACGTCGTGGCCTGAGGCCACGATGTCAGGGTTGCCGTCCGGGCCTTCGGGGTTCACATAGATCAGACCCATCTGCACAGCGGCCAGAGGGTTCTCTAGGTCACGTGCACCGGAGTAACGGCTGTTGACCGTGTCGGAGGGGGCGAGCCATTCGCCTTCGGACCCCCAATAGATGTCCTCCTCGGGCTCCCAGATGTCAGCCCGGCCACCGGCAAACCCGAAGGTCTTGAAGCCCATCGATTCCAGCGCCACGTTGCCGGTAAGGATCAGCAGATCGGCCCAGGAGATCTTGTTGCCGTATTTCTTCTTGATCGGCCAGAGCAGGCGGCGCGCCTTGTCCAGGTTGCCGTTGTCCGGCCAGCTGTTCAGCGGGGCAAACCGCTGGTTGCCTGTGCTGCCGCCGCCGCGACCGTCGGCGGTGCGATAGGTGCCCGCCGCGTGCCAGGCCATGCGGATGAAAAGCGGGCCGTAGTGGCCGTAATCGGCGGGCCACCAATCCTGGCTGTCGGTCATCAGCGCAGTCAGGTCAGCCTTCAGCGCATCGAGGTCAAGCGACTTGAACGCCTCGGCATAGCTGAAATGCGCCCCCATCGGATCCGATTTGGACGAATGCTGGTGCAGCACCTTCAGGTTGATCTGGTTGGGCCACCAATGATGGTTGCGCATGCCTGTGCCTGCGGCTTGTCCGTGCATTACCGGGCACTGGCCCTCGGTGGGGGCGTCGTTTCCGTCCATGTCTGTCTCCAATCTGGGTTGAGCAAATCCTACTCGAACAAGTGGGAACGACATCCTTGTGACAGGACCGTTCCCACCTGTTTGACGGGATCAGGCTATCAAGTTGGATTGATCGGATTAAGTTCTATTTTCTGATACTTTCGATAATTTTACCCTATGGCAAGTTTCATAGGTCTCTCGGCCCCGTCATCACCCAAGGCCCAACCTATCCAAAGCGGGTTTATGCGGCTGCCGGGCAGCCCGCATTGTCTTCGATCACCATCCGGGCCGCCCGGGCCGCCAGCATCATCGTGGGCGCATTGGTGTTGCCCGACGTAACATTGGGAAACGCCGAGGCGTCGATGACACGAAGCCGCCCGATCCCATGCACCCGCAGCCGATTGTCCGTTACCGACACGTCCGGCCCGACACCCATGCGGCATGTGCAACTGGCATGGAAAACCGTTCCGGCACGTTGGCGGAAGTTCTCCAGCAAGACATCGTCATCCATCCCCAGAATGTCGGGGTCGCGCCGGGCGCGGGTCACTTGCCGCATTGTCGGCGACTGCGCCAGTCGTTGAAGCAAATGGCTGGCGGCAACGGCAGTTTGCTGGTCTTCCAACGTGGAAAGTGAATTGGGTTGGATGCGCGGTGCATCTGTTGGATCGGCTGACCTCAGTTTGATCCAGCCCCGGCTGGTGGGCCGACAGGGTTGAACGCACAAAAGAAACCCGTTGTCGCGGTCGACGCGTGGCGCCCCGTCCGGCAGGGTCGCATAGGTCGCCGGGTTGCAATACACCTGAACATCCGGGAAAGATGCGCCGCTGGTCCGAAGATACCCGCTCACCTGGTTCACGGGAACAGACAATGGCCCGCCGCGTGTCAGCAGATATTGCACCCCGGCGCGTAGCTGCCCTGTTCGTCGCCCGAGGATGCTGTTCAGTGTCGCCTCGTTAGCCCAGTAGTAGTGGGAAACAGCCAGGTGATCCTGTAACCCCCGTCCGACCTGCGGCTGGTCCAGGGTCACAGCGATACCGTGGGTCCTGAGATCAGCGGCGGGACCGATCCCCGACAACATCAGCAGCTTGGGCGAGTCGATTGCCCCTGCGCTCAGGATCACCTCGCGCCGGGCGCTGGTTTCCCGCATCTCGCCGTTCACGTGATATCGGACCCCGGTCGCCAATTTCCCTTGTGTCAGAATACGTTCGACGCGCGCACCGCTGACCACAGAGAGGTTGTGCCGCTTGGTTGCCGGCCGCAGGAATGCGTCGGCGGCGGACCATCGGCGCCCATTCCGGACCGTGGCGCGCATGTAGCCCATCCCTTCGTTCGGATGCTGGTTCTGACCCGCCGGTGCGCTGCCGTTGAGGTCCCCAAGGACAGGCCAGTTCAGGTCGCGGGCGGCGTCCAGGAAGTGGCGGCTGAAGGGGGACATCGCGTTCTTCAGATCGCTTACTACAACCGGGCCGGAGCCGCGCGAGGTTCCATCCGCTTCGACAACGGTTTCCAGCGCATCATAGGTTTCCTGAACGGTTTTCCAGTCCCAACCCGTTGCGCCGGCTTTGGCCCAATCGTCAAAGTCATGCGGCAGGCCACGCATGTATGCCATCGCGTTGATCGACGAAGACCCGCCAATGACCTTGCCGCGCGGCCAGTACCCAATGCGGTTCCCAAGGCCCGGATCCGGCTCGACCTGGTATTTCCAGTTCACCCGGGCATCGGAAAAGGTCAATCCGTAACCCATTGGCATTTTTATGAAAAACTTCTGATCACTGCCGCCGGCTTCGATCACCTGCACGGTGAATCGCCCGCATTCGGTCAGTCGGTCGGCGAGGACACAGCCTGCCGAACCGGCGCCGACAATGATGAAATCGAATTCCGGCGCCTTGGTCATGGTCGGTTTTTCCGCGATTTTTCAAGGCAATTTCCAAGGAGGAAATAGACAAATCAAACGATGTGTTTTACGTCTGAGACCAAATCTGAGTTGAAGCTTGCCCATGCCCGCCCTGCCCCATGTGACCTGGCTCAAGTCCTTTGAAGCCGCCGCGCGGCATAGCAGTTTTTCCTCTGCCGCGGCGGAGCTGAATCTAACGCCCGCTGCTGTCAGTCAGCAAATTCGCCTTTTAGAGCAACACCTTAAAACACAACTGTTCCAACGCCTGCCACGCGGGGTCAAGCTAACAGATATCGGGCTGGCCTATGCCCAGACAATCCGCAAGAGCTTTGACGAGATGGCCGTCGCGACCGACGGATTGTTCGGCAAGCAGCGCAAGCGCGAGGTCCGGGTGCGGGCCGCGATTTCAAGCGCGACGCTGGTCATCGCGCCGCATCTGGCCGCGTTCCAGACTGCACATCCGGACGTAATTGTCCGTTATGTAACCTCGATCTGGGCCGATCGGTTCGATTTGTACAATCTGGATCTGGATATTCGCTGGGGTCTGGGGAGCTGGGATGAACCGCTGGTTCAGCATCTGGGTCACGAATCTGCGGTGCCGGTCTGCCATCCCGCCTTTGCTGCGGCCCTGGGCGGGGCGCCGGATATCGCGGCGCTGGCCCGGTCACAGGTGGTGCAGATCATCGGTTCGGAAACCGACTGGCGAAAGCTGTCGGAATTGCACGGTCTGGACCTGGGCCCAACCGCCGACTGGATGTTTGCCGACAGTTCGCTGAGCGCGCTTCAGATTGTGAGCGCGGGCACCGGCGTGACCATGGTGCTGGAGAGCTTTGCCCGCCCCTATCTGGAGCGGGGCCAATTGATCGCGCCGGTCGAGTGCAAACTGCCTAAACGCAGGGCGCACTACCTGGTGACCCGTGACGAGGCGGCCCAGCGTGACGAGGTGCGCCAGTTCACGGCCTGGATCACCGGACTTTACCGAGACCTGTTGTCAGAATAGGGCGGCATCCGGCAATTGAGGTCAAACACACTGGCTACACATGTTGACCTGGCATTCGCGCGAACCGGACTATTGTATGCGGTGCCTGACAAAGCTGCCTTTGACGAGAAGGCAGCGAAAAGGTTCCGACGGTATGACCGCTGTGTGCACGGCATTGGATCTCCCGATCGCATTTGGAGTATCGCTGGTAACCGGGGTCAGGTAAGCTTGCAAAGCTGGTTTTGGCCTCCCGACGAGGATGAAGAATGTTCCGTATCGTTTTATGCGCCGCAGCTGTCTTGGTGCCTCAGTACCTGATTGCGTCAGAGAAAGTGTCAGCAACAAATTTCTATGTCGTCAAACAAGAGCAAATTCCGGCGGGAGAGAACGTTTTCTGGAAAGAGGACAACTACGGAACTTACACGATTCACGAAGGATCAATCGACGCTGGGTTTGTTCGTTGCGTCGGTTCGGGGTTCGGTGGTCCCGGAGGTATCACCGGTGGTGGCGTCTGTGTGTACGGAGCGCACGAGGACACGTTCACCATGAGATGGGAAGTTGTCAGTTTTGGTTTCAACAAGTGGCAGATCGTTTCCGCCACCGGCAAATACTCAGGGATGACTGGAAGCGGAACCACCAGGACACGCGTGGCGTCGCAATTCATGGCACTCCCGCACCGAATTTCCGACTGGGAAGGCGAGGTTAACTTGCCCACCAAGGACTGATACTCTAGGCCGTGCCGGAAGACCCTGACGAACCGGTACATTGAGCCGCTTTCGCTGCGAGATCATGCGATTGTGGCACGTGCCTGCATGGCCAAAGCGCCATCGTGCCGCCGGGCCCAGAGGCGAAAGGTCTTGCCATCCGCCTCAGCCGCGCCATGCACCGAGAAATCGGTGGTATCGAACACGGTCGACATGGCACGGAACTCGAAGCTCTCCACGATGGCCTCCGGTTTCTCGCGGCGCAGCAGGTCCAGCAGCAGCGTGGCCAGGAGCGGGCCATGCACGACCAGCCCCTCATAGCCTTCGGTCGTGACACAGAACGGTTGGTCATAGTGGATGCGGTGGCCGTTGAAGGTGAGTGCCGAATAGCGGAACAGCATCACCGGATCGGGGTGGATATCGCGGGCGAAATCCCAGCTGTCGGGAGCGGCAGGCGGCGGCGGCACCGGGACAGAGGGGCGCGGCGCCTCGCGGTACACGATGTCGTGCTCTTCTTCGACGCAGAGAGTTTCATTGTCGAACACCTGATGCCCGACGGTGACAAAGACAAGCTGGCCCGTGCGCCCCTCTTTCGGCGCGACCGAGCGGACCGTGGAGACTTTGCGCAACGCGTGCCCGATCCGCAGCGGTTCGATGAACCGCAACCGGCTGCCGGCCCACATACGGCGCGGCAGAGGCACCGGCGGCAGGAAGCCGCCAAGGGCGGCGTGCCCGTCATATCCGGCGTCGGAAAGTTTGTAGATGGGCAGGAAATGCAGCCAGTGCCAGAGCGGCGGCAGATGCGATCCGTCGACATACACGGGATCGTCACGATTCAGGGTCGCCGCCAGGGCATTGGCGGGAAAGGGGGCGATGCGTTCGCTGCGGGTCTCGCTCCGCCCGATCCAGGCGGTCAGGTCCAGTGTCTCGGTCATGGCCGAAACTTGTGCTGATCGGCGCCATGGCTGTCAACGGGGATCAGGTGGCGCCGCGAAATGCCTGCTGTCTGAGGGTCTGCGGGCTGACACCATATTCCTTGCGCACCCAGCGGGCGAGGTTCGAATGGGTGCCAAACCCGGTGGCCAGAATGATCTCGGACAGGGGCAGGCTGGTCTGGACCAGCAATTGCTGTGCCCGTTCGATCCTGAGCGCCCGGTAGATGGTCAGCGGCCCATCGCCGATCAGATCGAGAAACCGGCGTTGCAGCTTGCGGGTGGACACCCCCTGATGCCGAGCCAATTCACCGATCTTCAGCGGCTTTTCGATATGGGCCTGCATCAGCGACAGGCAGTTGTCGATCAGCCGGTCGCCGCGCGCCTTGTGCAAAAACCCAAGCGACAGGCGACTGTGCCGGTTGGGCTGGGTCTGTTTCAGGCCAAGATAGGTGCCAAGCGCATGGGCGGCAAAGGCACCGTGATCCTGCGCGATCAGTTCCAGTATGACCGGCAAGGCGGCAAAGGCGCTGATGGCGGTGGAAATGCAGCCGTTCCGGGTTGTCAGATCGGACCCATCGCCGCAATCCAGCCCCTCTTCCCGGGCAGAGGCAGAGAAGTTGGGGTGAACCGCAATGGCCCGGCCCTGCGCCAGCCCGGTATCACCCAACAGGAACACCGCGCCGCCGATCAGTACGGTGCGCGGGGCCAGCGACAGGATACGGTGGATCCGGGCGGAGTCCTTGTCGGCGACGGGCCATCTCTTGTGGATGTCGCCCAGGAAGATCACCGTACGGCGCTGCCACTTGCGCGGGTCGCCGCCCGGTTGGGCGGAGAGCCGGTGCACCGAGATGCGATAGGGCTTGCCCGGGAGGATCTCGTTGGCGGCCCGGAAAAGATCGGCCAGCATTCTGGCCGAAGAGGGCGCGGCGCCCTCGGGCAGGATGATGTCGATATGCCTGGGCGGCTCGGGCAGGCCAGTGGCCCCGGTGGATGCGCAACAGGTCACATAGCCCTCCCTCTTGCGTCTGGCCGCGCCTGTCTGGGACGGGCGCGGCCGACTTTGGCTGTCTCGCCTTATTCGGCGGCTTCCTCATAGGCGCTCATCGGCGGGCAGGTGCAGATCAGGTGACGGTCGCCATAGGCGTTGTCCACCCGGTTGACTGCGGGCCAGTACTTGTCGACGCCCAAATTGCCCGGAGGGAAACACGCCTGTTCGCGGCTATAGGGCCGGTCCCAGTCCCCCACCAGATCGCGCACCGTGTGAGGGGCGTGTTTCAGCGGGTTGTTCTGGGGGTCGATCGTGCCATCGATGATATCCTGCGCCTCGCCCCGGATCGACAGCATCGCCTCGCAGAACCGGTCGAGCTCTTCCTTGGGCTCGGATTCGGTCGGTTCCACCATCAGGGTGCCCGCCACCGGCCAGCTCATCGTCGGCGCGTGAAAGCCGCTGTCGATCAGGCGCTTGGCTACGTCATCCACCGTCACGCCGCCCTCGTCGTTCAGCGGGCGGGTGTCGAGGATGCATTCATGCGCCACCCGACCGGTTTCCGAGGTGTAGAGGATCGGATAGGCGTCCTTGAGCCGGGCCGCGATATAGTTGGCGTTCAGGATCGCGACCTTGGTGGCCTGGGTCAGACCGGCGCCCCCCATCAGCAGCACATAGGCCCAGCTGACCGGCAGGATCGAGGGCGACCCGAAGGGCGCGGCCGAGACCGGACCAACAGCTGTACCGTATTCCGGGTGGCCGGGCAGATGCTCGGCCAGATGCGCCTTGACCCCGATCGGACCCATGCCGGGACCGCCGCCGCCATGCGGGATGCAGAAGGTCTTGTGCAGGTTCAGGTGGCTGACGTCGCCGCCAATGTCACCCGGACGCGACAGGCCGACCATGGCGTTCATGTTGGCCCCGTCGATATAGACCTGGCCGCCATGTTCATGGGTGATGTCGCAGACCTCTTGCACGGTGGTTTCGAAAACACCGTGGGTCGAGGGGTAGGTGATCATGCAAGCCGCGAGATTATCCGAATGCTCGATGGCGCGGGCGCGGAAATCGGCGACGTCGATGTTGCCCTTGTCGTCGGATTTGATCGGCACGACCTTCCAGCCGACCATCTGGGCCGAGGCCGGGTTGGTGCCATGCGCCGAGGTCGGGATCAAGCAGACGTTGCGGTGTCCCTGGCCGTTGGCGACGTGATAGTTGCGGATGGTCAGCAGGCCCGCATATTCGCCCTGCGCACCCGAGTTGGGCTGTTGGCTGATCGCGTCATAGCCAGTGATCTGGCACAGCTTGTCGTTCAGATCTGCGATCATCTCGTGATAGCCTTGCGCCTGATCGTCCGGGACGAAGGGGTGCAGGTTGCCGAACTCGGGCCAGGTGACCGGGATCATCTCGATCGTGGCATTGAGCTTCATCGTGCAGGATCCCAGCGGGATCATGGCGCGGTCGAGCGCCAGGTCGCGGTCGGCCAGACGGCGCATATAGCGGGTCATCTCGGCCTCGGCCCGGTTCTTGTGAAAGATCGGGTGGGTCAGATAGGGGCTTTCCCGCAGCGCATAATCCGGCAAGTGATAGCTGCGATTGGCGACGCTGTCGTCCTTTTTGTCGATACCAAAGGCACCCCAGACCGCCTCGATAGTCTCGGCGCGGGTCTGCTCATCGAGCGAGATACCGATCCGGTCTTCGCCGACCTTGCGCAGGTTGACGCCCCGGGCGACGGCGGCCTCCATCACGGTTTTCTGGAGCGGGCCGACCTCGACGGTGATGGTGTCAAAGAACACTTCCGGTTCCACTTTGAACCCGGCCTCGACCAGACCGTCCACCAGGCGCGAGGTCTTGCGGTGCACCGATTGCGCGATGGCCTTGATTCCGTCAGGGCCGTGATAGACGGCATACATCGAGGCGATGACGGCCAGCAGGGCCTGTGCCGTGCAGACGTTCGAGTTGGCCTTTTCCCGGCGGATGTGCTGTTCACGGGTCTGAAGCGCCAGGCGGTACGCCTTGTTGCCACGTGCGTCGATGCTGACGCCGATGATCCGGCCCGGCATCGCACGCTTGAGCTTGTCGGTCGTCGCCATATAGGCGGCGTGCGGTCCGCCGAACCCCATCGGAACGCCGAACCGCTGGGTCGAGCCGATGGCGATATCGGCGCCCATTTCGCCCGGGCTTTTCAGCAGGGCCAGCGACAGGATGTCGGCGGCCACGATGGCGATGGCGTTATGTTCGTGCAGCGCCGCGATTTCCTTGGTGAAGTCGCGCACATGTCCATAGGTGCCCGGATACTGGAAGATCGCACCGAATACGGCGCCGGCCTCCAGCTCGTCAGGGTCGGCGACCTTGACGTCGATGCCCAGAGGTTCGGCGCGGGTCTTGATCACTGCGATGGTCTGCGGGTGGCAATTCTTGTCGACGAAGAAGGCGGCATTGTTGGCCTTGGACCGACCGCCGCGCTGTGCCATGGTCATCGCTTCGGCGGCGGCGGTGGCCTCGTCCAGAAGCGAAGCATTGGCCACGTCGAGCCCGGTCAGGTCGCTGACCATGGTCTGGAAGTTCAACAGCGCTTCAAGCCGGCCCTGGCTAATTTCCGGCTGATAGGGGGTATAGGCGGTATACCAGGCCGGGTTTTCCAGGATGTTGCGCAGGATCGGCGCCGGGGTGGTGGTGCCGTAATAGCCCTGGCCGATCAGCGAGGTCAGAACCTTGTTCTTCGAGGCCACCTGTTTCATGTGATAGAGCGCGTCGCGCTCGGTCATGGCCGGACCCCAGTCCAGCGCCTCTTTCTGCCGGATCGACGGCGGCACGGTGGCGTCGATCAGCTGGTCGAGCGTCTTGAAGCCGATCACCTGCAACATATCGGCCATCTCGCGCGGGCTGGGCCCGATGTGGCGGCGGTTGGCGAAATCGTAGGCTTCGTAGTCGGTGAGTTTGAAGGCCATGGCTCTGGGTCCTCGTCAGGCGGTGGGAGCCGCCGGCAAGGCCGGCGGCCGGCGGCTTAGCCGATCATGTCTTTATAGGCGGCGAGATCCATCAGCCCGTCAAGCTGCGACGCATCGCTGAGCTTGATCTTGTAGATCCAGGCGTCGCCCTCGGGGCTTTCGTTCAGGGCGCCGGGATTGTCGGCCAGTTCCTCGTTCACCTCGACCACTTCGCCATCGACGGGAGCATAGATCTCGGAGGCGGCCTTGACCGACTCGATCACGCCGATCTCGTCGCCCTGGGCAAATTCGTCACCGGCCTCTTTCTGTTCGATGAAAACCACCTCGCCCAGCTGGTCGGCAGCGTGTTTGGTGATGCCCAGCGTGGCGATCTCGCCCTCGACGCTGAGCCATTCGTGGTCTTCGGAGTAGTAGATGGTCATGTTTGTCGATCCTTCGGATGGTGTATTTCGGCTGCGGCGGGCGCGGGCAAGGTTTTGGAAAACCTTGTGGACAAAGCCTTAGTCAAGGCTTTGTACCCCTGCCTCTGGCAGGGGCTAGCGTTTGTAATTCTGCGCGACGAAAGGCAGCGCGACAATTTCGGCAGGCTGGGCCTTGCCCCGGATGATCAGGTTGACCTTGTCGCCCGGCGCCGCATGGGCGCTGGCGACATAGCCCATTGCCACCGGCGCGCCGACCGTGGGGCCGAAGCCGCCCGAGGTGATCTCGCCGATGGTCTCGCCGCCAGGGTTCTGGATCTCCACATGCTGGCGGGCGGGTGCGCGACCTTCGGGCTTGATGCCGACCAGCTTGCGTGGGGCGCCTTCGGCGATTTCCTTCAGGATGCGCTCGGCGCCAGGAAATCCGCCTTCTTCGCGGCGCCGTTTCTGGATTGCCCAGAGCAGGCTGGCCTCGATCGGCGAGGTGCCGTTGTCGATGTCGTTACCGTAAAGACAAAGCCCCGCCTCCAGCCGCAGGCTGTCGCGGGCGCCCAGACCCGCAGGCTCGCAATCCTCATGCGCCAGGAACAGGCGCGAGATTCGGATCGCCTCGCCTTCGGGGATCGAGATCTCGTATCCGTCCTCGCCGGTATAGCCCAGCCGCGAGATGCGGCATTCGACACCGTCAATCTCGCCCAGCATCGTCTCCATGAACTTCAGGTCGCGCGCGGCGGGGCAGAGGCGGCCCACCACATCCTCGGCACTGGGGCCCTGCACCGCGACCAGCGCGCGGTCGAAGATCTCGGTCACCTCGACCCCGTCCAGATTTGCAGCCATGTGCGGAATGTCCTGATGGCGCAGCGCCGCGTTCACCACCACAAAGAAATACTCCCCGGCATTCGACACGATCAGGTCATCCATGATGCCGCCCTGGGCATTGGTGAAGAAACCATAGCGCGCCTTGCCCTCGGGCAGGGTCGAGAACACCTGCGGGCAGAGCTTTTCCAGTTTGGCGCCGATATCTTCCCCGCGCAGGATCACCTGCCCCATGTGACTGACATCGAACAGCGCCGCTTTTTCGCGGCACTGCTTGTGCTCGCCCATGATCCCCATCGGGTATTGCACCGGCATCTCCCAACCGGCGAAATCCACCATCTTGCCGCCAAGCTCGACATGCAGGTCATAGAGCGGGGTGCGTTTGGGCGTGTCAGTCATGATCTGGTTTGTCCTTGAGCTCGCGCAGGGCACGCAAAGGGAAAGGGTTGCCGCTCCGCCGATCCCCATGCCGAAGGGAGAGGAGGAGAAAAGCTTTGACACGGAGATGTCGGCGGAGCGGCAAGGCGGAAAGAGGGGGAGGCGGGGCGCGAAACCGACACATGGCAAGAACCACGGCACATTTCACCGATCAGTGTCGCAAGTGGCAGGCCCACCGGATCCCCCCTGAGTTTCGCTGTGCGCCCGGTCTGTATTCCATCGCGCACAATCTTGATGTCTCGTATAGGAAACTTTTCCCTTATTGGCAACAAAAGATTTGATTTGGAAAATTCGAATACGTTAGGGTTATGGGGTAGATCAACCGCCGAAATCAGGGGAATGCGCATGGAGCCGGTTCAGACAGAAGACGAAGGCCTGAGCATCGAGGGGTTGGAAGCGCCCGATGGCGAAACCCTTGGCCGCATGATTCGCGAGGCACGCAAGGACAAGGGCATGACCTTGGAGGAGGTCGCGCGCGCCGCCGCCATCGGGCGGTCGACCCTGTCGAAGATCGAGAACAACCAGACCCGCGCCAGTTTCGACATCATCCGCCGCCTGATGCAGGCGCTGGAACTGGAGACGCCGCAGCTTTTCGTGCAGTCGGGCAAGAGCGACATTTCCGGACGCCGCGATTTCACCCGCAAGGATCAGGGCGAGCATCAGGTTACCCGCACCTATGATCATGAACTCTTGTGCACCGAACTGACCAGCAAGCGGATGCTGCCCTATATCAGCACGATCAAGGTCCGCGATGTCAGCGAGTTCGACACCTGGGTGCGCCACCGGGGCGAAGAGTTCATGTTCGTGCTGAGCGGCGAACTGACGCTCTATACCGAACACTATCGCCCCTTGCAGATGAAGGCGGGCGACAGTGTCTATTACGACAGCGGCATGGGGCATGGCTGCGTCTCGACCAGTGACGAGGACGCGCGCGTTCTCTGGGTCTCGCTGGACGGTTGACGCGAGCGGCAGGCAGGCCCGCCGCCCGGTGACCGGTCAGAAGCCTTGCAGGTAGGCGATGACGTTTTCGATCTCGTCTTCCTTCTTGAGCCCGGCAAAACTCATCTTGGTGCCGTTCATGAAGTCCTTGGGCTTTGTCAGGAAGGCGGACAGGTTATCCTCGTCCCAGACCAGACCGCCAGCTGCGGCTTCGGTAAGGGCGTCGGAGTACTTGAAGCCTTCGACCTGACCGGCGGCTGCTCCGACGATACCGTTCAGCTGCGGCCCGACCTTGTTGGCCGCGCCTTCGCCAACCGCATGGCAGGCCTTGCATTTGTTGAAGACTTTCTTGCCCTTGTCGGCATCGCCATCGGCAAGCGCTGGCATGGCCAGCGTCGCTGCCAGCGCCGTCAGGATCAGTCTGGATTTGAGCATCTATCTCTCCTTCTTGGTTGAGGTTGAACTTTTCTAGGTTACACCGGGTTTTGCAAGGTCTGGTTCAGATCGACCGGCCCCAGCACCTCGGCCTCGGGAATGGCGTCGAGCGACAGGATACGGCCACCATAGCGCGCGACAAAGGCCTCGGCCGCCGTCTGATCGGCAAAAGGTACGAGTTCCGGCGCGCCCATGCCACCGGCGACGCCCGCGCCGACGACAAATAAAGCTGTATTGGCAGGGGTCCAGTTCATCGGACCCGGTTCCGCCCAGCTGACGGCCGCCCCCATGTCACTGACATAAACGGCGGTAATCTCGGCATCGCGTTCGGGGCTTTTCAGATAGGTGACCAGATCGCGGACCTGAGCGAAAAAGATCGGGGCTGGATATCCATCGAGATGGATCTGCCCCTTGGGCCCGCCATGTTCGGCCACGTTCATCTGACAGAAGTAGCTGAGCGCGGCCTCGGTCAGCTCCACCGGGGCGGGCGGCGCCTTGGCCTCTTCCTCCTTGCAGGCAGCAAGGGCGACCAGGGCAATGAGCGCAAGTGTCCTCATGGCTCGACCCTCCGGAACGCGGCCCAGGCCAGGACAAACCCCAGGACTGGCCAGACCAGCAGCGACACCGGCGCGGCCCAAACCGGCAGCGCCTGTGCGGCGCCGGTCATACCCGAGGCCATGGCGACCCCATCGGTTGCGGCGATGTTCCACAAACGGAAAGCGTCGGCCGGGTTGGCCACCATCACCCACGGGAAGACGGAACGGGTGAAGGTACCGCCCTGATCCATGACCACGGCCCCCAACAGCCCCAGGTCATAAAGGACGACAAAGACCAGCCAGAGCCCGGCCGACAGACCTGCCGCAGCCGTAGCGCCCCGTGCCAGGGCCGACAGCAGGTATCCAAGCGCCAGGAACACGGCGCCCAACAGGATCGAGGTGAGGATGAGACGCAGAAGCGCCATCAGGCTTTCGGGTCCTGCCCCACCGAACCAGGCGGCCACCGCACCTGCGGTGCCAAAGCCCACGGTCATGGCAAAGGCCAGCGCGGCCAGGTGGGCGGTGAACTTGCCGAGCAGGATCTCGCCGCGACCCGAAGGATAGGACAGCAGAAGCGCCAGGCTGCCCCTGTCCACATCGCCCGCGATGGAGTCGAAAGAGATCATCAGCGCCAGCAGCGGTGCGAGATAGACGCTGAGCGTCGTCATCGAGGCGACCGAGACGGTCAGCATATCCACGCCCAGCGTGCCGGTGGGCGCGCTGCCGGCGAATGTCAGGGCCAGCGCGAACAGCACCATGATCAGCGTCGCCACCAGCAGCCAGCGGTTGCGGCGCAGGATCAGCATTTCGGCCCGAGTGATGGCAAGAAAGCGGGTCATTGGACGGTCTCCCTTGCATAGTGGCGGTAGAGGTCTTCGAGCTTGGGCGGTGTCATCTCCAGATCGGCCACCGCCTCGCCCATGGCGGCGATGCGGCGCAGCGCCTCCATCTTGTCCGCGGGCAAACACAGGAGTTCGACCGAGGCGCCGTTGATGCGGTTGCCGCCCAGCCGGGCGGCCAGCGCATCGGCGTTTTCCCGCGCCCTGATCCGCAAACGGATCGGCAGGCCCGCCAGCGCCGACAGGTTGGCCAGCGTGTCGTCGGCCACCTTGACCCCCTTGCGCAGGATGGCGATGCGGTCGGTGCGGGCCTCGACCTCGGTCAGGGCGTGGCTGGCGATCAGCACCGCCGCCCCCTGCCCTGCCAGCTCGTCGATGATGGCATAGAGATCCTGCCGCGAGATCGGGTCCAGTCCGGATGTCGGCTCGTCCAGCAGCGCCACGCGGGGTTTGCCCAGTAGTACCTGCGCCAGGCCCAGCCGCTGCCGCATCCCCTTGGAGTAGGTGCCGATGCGGCGATCCAGGGCGTCGGCCAGCCCGACCCGTTCCAGCAGTCCGGGCACATCGGCCCGTTCGCCCGACAGGCGGGCAAAGAGCGTCAGTTGCTCGCGCCCGGTCAGGGCCGGGTGGAAAGACACCGCCTCGGGCAGATAGGCGGTATCGCGGCGGGCCTGCGCGCTGCCGGGGGTGGCAGTGCCGATGCGGATCGTGCCGCCATCGGTCGGGGTCAGGCCGAGTATGGTCTTGATCAGCGTCGATTTGCCGGCGCCGTTATGGCCCAGCAGCGCCACGCGCTCGCCGGGGGCGACATGCAGGGAGATATCGCTCAGAACGCGGGTTGGCCCGCGATCCTTGCATAGGGTTTCGATGGTCAGGGCCTTATCCGTCATGAGGCACCTTTTTCAGAGCTGGGGGTTCAGGGGCTTTGATCAGGGCGTGGCTGTCGATCACGCCGCCGGGCAGAAGGGCCGGAAATGCGGATTGCGACCAGCGCACCAGCTGCACGGCGGGGGAGCCGAGCAGCAACTTGGCTGCGGGTTGGGTCCACAGCACATGGTCCATGCTATCGTTGGGGCGATAGGGGGCGTCGGCGATGCCGTCGCCGTTGACGTCATAGGCGGCAAAGTCGGACCAATAGTTGCCGCGCCCGTCCTCGGACCACTCGACCCATTTGGTCGAGACATATTTGACCTGGGTCCGGTTTCCGACAAAGGCGTTGCCGACGATCCGGTTCCGCTCGGACCCGGCGGTGAAATGGATGCCGATGCCGCAGCCTTCGAACCAGTTGTCGGTAAACTCGTTCTTGTTGGCATTGTAGAGGAAAGTGCATTTCTCTTTTGCCCCCTTCACCACATTGCCCGAGATCACGCTGTCATTGGCATAGTTCAGCATGACCCCGTGTTCGCGGTCGCCGATAGAGACGTTGTCGACCACCTTGACCCGGCTGGTGAACATCACCGCATAGCCCAGATCGTTGCCGATCGAGACATTGCCCGTGACCTCGGAGTTGTCGGCATACATGTAATGCACGGCAAAACGCAGATCGCGGAACAAGTTGTTGCGAAAGATGTTGCGGCGCGAGGAGTTCACGAAGATACCGTCGCGCCCGTATTGGATATCGTTGCCCTCGACCACCGCGCCGGGGGCGTTCCAGACATAGACGCCGTTGCCGCGCGCGTTCATGAGGCGGTCCTGGCGGCCTTCGATCCGGTTGCCTTTCACCCGCGCATCCTTGGCGCCGTGGATATCGACGCCGTAAAGATTGCCGATCAGCACGTTGTTTTCCACTACTGGCGCGCGGGCGGTCTTGGTCAGCTGGATACCGCTGTCGATTCCGTCATGGTCCGAGCCCGAACCGATCACGGTGAGCCCGCGCAGGGTCACACCGGGGCCGGTCACGGTGATCACGCTGCCCGCACCCTGTCCGTCAATGGTGGCCTGCCCCATCCCGTCAAGCGTGACGGGCCGGGACAGGACCAGGGTTTCGGCATAAATGCCGGGCGCCAGGCGGAGGGTGTCACCATCCGCCGCCTGGGCCAGTGTTTCAGAGATGGCCCCCGCCCGGTTGGGCACGTCCCAATCCGCCGCCCAAAGAGGCGTGGCAAAAAGAGACGCGATCAGCAGGGGCCAGCGCATGATTTATGCTCCCCGCGGCTCGACAAACATCCGGCCGCGCATTTCCATGTGCAGCGCGTGGCAGAACCACTGGCAATAGAACCAGTGCACGCCAGGGCGGTCGGCAATGAAGGTCACCGAGGCGGTCGCCTGCGGCGCCACTTCCATCGCGATGCCAAAGTTGGCCATGCACAGCCCGTGGGTCACATCATCCACATCGTCGAGGTTGGTGACATAGATTGTTACCTCGTCGCCCTGCTTAACCGTGAACTTCTCGAGGCTGAAGGTCGGCGCTACGGAAGTCATGTAGACCCGCACCTTGTTACCGTCGCGGATCGGCTCCTCGGCACCTTCCTCCAGGTCGACGCCGTCGGCGGCGGCCTGCTGGCGGGCGTCTTCCCACATCGGGTCGTTGCGATCCCAGACATTGACCGGGTTCACCTTGGACCGGTGCACGATGATGCTGTCATGCGGCTCGGCAAAGGTCGGGCCGTCATGCACCACCTTCATCTTGTCGCCAGAGATGTCGATCAGCTGTTCGTTTTCTGGCTTCAAGGGGCCAACATTCAGGAACCGGTCCTTCGAGAACTTGTTCATCGAAATGAGCCATTTGCCGTCGGCCTCGGCGGTTTCACCCATCGAGGTCGAGTTGTGGCCCGGCTGATACTGCACATCGACCTTGTCGAGGATCGGGTCGACATCGGCGCCGGCATAGGCTTCGATCGCCTTCTGGATATCCCACTTCACCACCTGGCTGTCCAGGAACAGGGTGGTATAGGCGTTGCCCTTGTTGTCGAACGCAGTGTGAAGCGGCCCAAGACCCAGCTGCGGTTCGGCCACGATGGCCGAGCGCGGATCGGCATTCTCGGTGAACAGCGCATCGACCTTTTCGACGTCGATCACCGAGACGGTGGGCGACAGCTTGCCGTTGATCATGATGTGGCGCTTGTCGGGGGCGGCGTTACAGCCATGCGGGCTGTTGGGGATCGGGATATAGCGGGTATAATTGTTGCCTGCGCCCTTGCGCCCGTCGACAACCTTGACACCGTTCAGCTCCTGATAATCGCCCGCGGCGATGCCGGCCTCGATTTCCTTGAGGTTGAACACGACCACATGGTCCAGCTCGTTCTCGGTCATCTCGGCCAGGTTCATGCCCATTTCCGAGTTGTACGAGGTCGAGAAGGCGTATTTGCCCTGATAATCGCAATCGGTGTTGTCGAGGTTGCCCGACACGATCACCTGCCAGGCGATTTCCATGCTGTCACCGTCGATGGCGGTGAAGATGTTCACATACTTGTCGGGCTCATCCAGGATCTTGCCGTCATTGACCAGCGGCGCCTCATGCTCGCCATTGGCAAAGACATAGCCGGTGCGCGGGAATTTCTGCGGACGCAGGCCGTGGATGTCATGCGCATTGGGGATCTCGATGATCTTGTCGCATTTCATCACGTCGCAGCGGACGCGGGCAACCCGGGTGTTGGCCTTGTCGTTCATGAACAGGTAACGGCCGTCATAGGTGCCATCGGTGAACGACATATGCGGGTGGTGCAGGTCGCCGTTGTCATAGGTCTTCTTGCCGTTGGCGGCCAGGTATTGCTTGGTCTCGGGCAGCAGGCCCTCGGTCAGCACCTTGAGCGACTCGTTGGTCTGGCCCCAGCCGGTGGCCGAGCAGCGGTTGAACACCGGCACCCGCATCAGCTCGCGCATCGAGGGGATGCCCAGGATGCGCAGCTCGCCGGTCTGGCCCGAGGACCAGAAGCCGTAATATTCGTCCAGCTCGCCGGGTTCGAGATTGGCCTTGGCGGCGGCAGAGGCCTCGCGCGCGGTCATCAGGGTGGCACCCAGCCCGGTGCTGGCGAGAACGGCCCCGGTAGCTGTCGCGCCCAACAGGCCGCGGCGGGTGACGCTCAGGTTGTTTTCGTGGTCCGACATGATCGTTCCTCCTTTCAGGAAGCTTCTTGCGGTTTGGCGTTTGGATGGTTCGCCGGTGGGTGTCCGAGGTTCAGTTTCGGATCGACCGTCCCTGTGCGCGCCCGCCGCTTGATCTGGCGGATGACGACGGGGCATTTGGCCTCGGACTGATAGAGCACCTGGCAATGCAGGCAGGTGATGCATTCGTTCGGGTTGATCTCGCCCGTGGGGTGGATCGCCTGAACCGGGCATTCGTTGGCGCAGGTCTGGCAGGGGTTGCCGCAATCCTTGTAGCGGCGCAGCCAGTCGAACATGCGGATGCGGGCGGGGATCGCCAGTGCCGCGCCCAGCGGGCAGAGATAGCGGCAATAGAACCGTTCGATGAAAAGTCCGATCAGCAGGAGCAGCAGCGCAAACACCACAAACGGCCAGTCGCGCATGAACTTGAGGATGATCGCGGTCTTGAACGGTTCGACCTCGGCATAGGTTTCGGCCAGCGGGATCGAGACAAAGCTGAGACCGAAAAGACCCAGGAAGATCATGTATTTGATCGGCCAAAGCCGCTCGTTCAGCCCCCAGGGCAGGGTCCATTGCGGCAGGCGAAGGGCACGGGCGACCTTGTTGGTCAGCTCTTGCAGCGCGCCAAACGGGCAGAGCCAGCCGCAATAGGCGCCCCGGCCCCAGAAGATCAGCGCGGCGGCCACGGCGAACCACTGGATAAAGACCAGCGGGTCGAGCAGGAAGGCGTCCCAGCTGAAGCCCGTGCGCAGGCTACCAGCCAGCGCCATCAGGTTGACGACGCTCAGCTGGGCATTGGCGTACCAGCCGATGAACAACAGCGTCACGGTCAGATAGGCGATGCGGAACCAGTAGAAGACGCGGGCGTTCATCGTGGCCTGGAACTGGAAGAAGAAGGTCGCGGTCAGTAGCAGCAGCATCGCGCTCAGGATGCCGATTTCGACGGTGCGGTCTCTCCAGATCCGTTGCCACAGTGCGGCCTTGGCGGCGGCTTCGTCACCTGCATCCTCAACCACCGCAGGGGCGGCGGCGGGAAGCAGGAAGCGTTCCGGCAGGCGGTAGCCCAGATCGAAGGTCAGAAAGCTTTTCTCAACCGCGCCCACGGCGCGCTGCACCAAGAGTTGCAGGCGGAAGGGGGCGGCTGGGTCGAACTCGGCATCGGCGGGGATCTTGAAGAGGTCAAGTTCCGAGAACGCAGGCGCATCCTCGGCCGCGACCGTTCCCAGTCGGCGTTGCTGGCGATCGAAGAAGCGCACCGCGCTGTCGCCCTGAATCAACTGGATCCGGTCGAAGATCCCGCCGCGCACATAGCCCGATCCCTTGAAGCTGTAAGCGCCGCGCCCCAACACCAGAATAGCCTGCTCACCGGGCTCTAACCAATTGACTAGGTTTGCATATTCCGCCTCTCCCAGCAGGGTGCGGCCGATCTCGGGCACCGAGACCAGCGCCAAGTGCATGTCGATGAACGTATCCTCGGGCGCGCCCGGTTCGGGGCGTTTGATGGCGCGGGCGTCGCCGGTGGCCTCAAAGGCCGCGTTGACCTGCCCGATGTCCAATGTCATCCGCCGGACCGAGCCGTCGCCCGACAGGGTGAACCAGCCACTGGTCCCGGTCTGTCCCATGTCGATCTCGCGGCGCGGGCCTTCGGGGGTGGCGGGCGAAAGGCCGCCCAGCCCCAGCGCGCGGGCCACCTTGAGCCCTGCGCGCACCAGGCTGTCGTCGATCACCATGATGGTGACGGTGGCGCCAGAGATGATGTCGAGATCATGCCCCTCGCCACCGGTCTCGGCCTCGCGTTTCAGGTCGAGACCCTTGTAGCCTTCGGTCAGGGCGACCATTTTCGAGTTGGGAATACCAATAAGAACAATGGGTTCCGAGTGCGCTACCAGTTTAACGCCGGTCAGAATGGCATCGGCGTCGATGGCCGCGACCACGTGAATGGGCTTGCCCGAATAGCCGGTCGTGCCGACAAAGTCAGAGGTCAGGAAGGCCCAGGCGACAGGCTCGCCGCCCTTGAGCACGGGGGCGACCTTTACATCCTCGCGCACCGGGCCAAAGGCGTCGGCGCCGGGGGCGAGGTCGGATGGGGCGATATCGGGAAGGAAGCTGGCCAGGCTGTCGGCGCGGGCGGTGACCGCCAGCAAGCAGGACAGGGAAAGAACCAACAGGAATTCAGCTGCGCGTTTCAGGACCATGGCGCACCTCCGGTATTTTGGATTGACGCCAGGACCGCGCGGGGGGCGCGGGCAATTCTATCTTGGGCCGCGACCGGGGGGCCGCGGGTTTCGGGCCGCAAACGAGGCGTTTTGACCGTTTCGTACAGCGGTTTCAGGGCCCATTGACCGTTTTGTACACCTTGGAACAAAGCCATGACGGGCAGATCGGGCAGCGGGGCCGGACCGGTCAGGGCGCAGAGCGCGCAGTCGGCGCAACGGGGGCAAGGCGCGTTCCGGTCAGGTGTTTCGCCCTCGGTCACCTGAACCCAGACCGCGCCGCCTTCGGAACAGATCTCGATCCAGTTGCCCTGCCCGGCCTGTGCCAGTTGCGGCGCCACCAGTTGCAGCACCATGAGCAGGATCGCGGCACAGCCCGTCAGCGCGCGCAGGGCGCGGTGGGACAGGTTTGCGGATCTGTGCCGACGGGACATGGGGACTCCGACTCGGGGTTTACGGTTGTTCCGAGTTCTAGAAGCCGGGGCGGCCCGCAGACTTGACTTAGGTCATGTGTGCCGATTTTCCTGCCAGAACGTTGGTGACCGCCAGGGCAAAGAGTTGCCGAACCGGGGTTTCGGGATGGTCGGGCCGGGTCATCAACCCGACCGGCCCCTGGGTCAGCTCGGTGCGGAAGGGCAGCGCCACCAGACGGCCCTCGGCGATTTCGTTGGCGACCACCCCGCGCGAGATGATCCAGACGCAATCGGATTGCCTTGTGTGCACCCGGCCAAACGCGCCCGAGACGGTTTCCAGACGGTTCGGAAACTCCCCCACCCCGTTGGCGATCAGGAACTGTTCGACCAGCGGCCGGATGGCCGCACCTGCGGGCGGGTAGATCACCGGCCAGTCGGCAACCCGGCGCAGATCGGGGTCGGACAAGAGCGGGTGGCCCGGGCGCACCACGAACACCACCTGTTCGTCATAGAGCTGGGTAAAGGAAATCCCCTGCATGGTGTCCGAGGGGCCGATGCGGCCGATCACCAGATCAAGCTCTCCCACCCGCAACCGTTCGGTCAGGTAACCATGCGGCCCGTCGAGGATACGCAGCAGTGCGTTGGGCGCGAGACGGGCGAATTCGGTCACCACCAGCGGCATCAGGTGGGCCGCCACGCTGGGCAGGGCGCCGACCGACAGCTTGTCCTTTTGCCTGCGGCCTTCCAGCTCGATCCCGTCGAGCCCCTGTTGCAGGCTGGCGATCGACATCCGGGCGAAATGCAAGAAGACCTCGCCCGGGCGCGTCAGGTCCACGCCCGAGCGGCTGCGCCGCATCAGGGTGGTACCGACGATCTCTTCGAGCTCTTTCAGCGTCTTGGACATGGCCGGTTGGGTCAGGAACAGTTTCTCGGCGGCGGTCTTGAGGCTGCGTTCGCGGGCAATCTCGACGAAACACTGGATGTGCCGGAACTTGATGCGTCGGTCGATCATTTACTTTCCAGTATTGATAATCAAGTGGCATGATAACTCATTTTACATGTCCATTCCAATCATTCACCCTGCGTTCGGGGAGGATTTGCCATGCGGGTTCAGGTTGTCATCATCGGTGGGGGGCCATCGGGGCTGCTGTTGGGGCAGCTGTTGCACCAAAAGGGCATCGACACGCTGGTGCTGGAGCGCAAGACCCGCGACTATGTGCTGGGCCGCATCCGGGCCGGGGTGCTGGAGGTGGGTTTCGTCAACCTGATGCGCGAGGCGGGCGTGGCCAAGCGGATGGAGCGCGAAAGCTTTATCCATGGCGGCACGGTGATCTCTTACGAGGACATGCAGTTCGGCATCAATTTCGAGGCGCTGACGGGCAATCACGTCGTGGTCTATGGCCAGACCGAGGTGACCCGCGACCTCTATGATGCACGCGCGGCGGTCGGGGCCAAGACCGTGTTCAAAGCCGACCATGTCGAGATACACGGGGCCGACAGCGACGCGCCCCATGTCACCTATCAGGTGGACGGCACCGAGCACCGCGTCGACTGCGACTATGTGGCGGGTTGCGACGGGTTCCACGGGATCAGCCGCCAGGCGATCCCGCTGACGGTGCGGCGGGAATACGAAAAGGTCTATCCCTTTGGCTGGCTGGGTATCCTGTCGGAGACGCCGCCGGTGAATGACGAGCTGATCTATGCCGGGTCGGATCGCGGGTTCGCTCTTTGTTCGATGCGCAACGCCAACCTGAGCCGGTACTACATCCAATGTTCGCTCTCGGACCATGCCGAGGACTGGACCGATGCGGCGTTCTGGCAGGAGTTGAAACGGCGCATTCCGGCAGAGGCGGCGGAACGGCTGGTGACCGGCCCGTCGATCGAGAAATCCATCGCGCCGCTGAGGTCGTTCGTTTGCGAGCCGATGCGCTGGGGGCGGCTGTTTCTGTGCGGGGATGCGGCGCATATCGTGCCGCCGACCGGGGCCAAGGGGCTGAACACCGCGGCGAGCGATATCCATTACCTCTATCACGCGCTGGTGCAGGTCTATGAAACCGACGAGACCGAGGGCATCGACCGCTATTCGGAAAAGGCGCTGGCGCGGGTGTGGAAGACCCAGCGGTTCAGCTGGTGGATGACCACCCTGCTGCACCGGTTCCCGCATCAGTCGGAGTTCGACCTGAAGGTTCAAAAGGCCGAGATCGCATTCCTGCG
The DNA here is from genome assembly GCF_025673445.1 of Ruegeria marisflavi. Taxonomy (NCBI): domain Bacteria; kingdom Pseudomonadati; phylum Pseudomonadota; class Alphaproteobacteria; order Rhodobacterales; family Roseobacteraceae; genus Ruegeria; species Ruegeria marisflavi. The sequence continues at coordinate 93,768 of NZ_JAOVQN010000009.1, read as the reverse complement.
CGACAGCCGGGATGCGCAGACGGTGCTTGCGCAGAACTATGTCGGTCTGCCCTATTAGGCCGCAGCGGAAAGGAAGACGAATGTCCGATCGCTATGACAACGGAATGAAGGTGCGCCGCCGGGTGCTGGGCGATGCCTATGTCGACCGGGCCGAGGCGGCCAAGACCGCGTTCGACGTGCCGTTCCAGACGCTGATCACCGAGGGCGCCTGGGGCACGGTCTGGGCCTCGGGCGGGATCAGCGACCGGGAACGGTCGATGCTGACACTGGCGCTGCTGGCGGCGCTGGGGAATTTCGAGGAGATCCCGATGCATATCCGCGCCACCGCCCGCACCGGCGCCAGCAAGCAAGACGTGCTGGAGGCGTTCCAGCATGTGGCGATCTATGCCGGTGTGCCGCGCGCCAATCAGGCGCTGAAACTGGCCAAGCAGACCTATGCCGAGATGGAACAGGAATAGTCCGGGAAACGCGCGACACGTCCCGCCCGAGAGAGGAGACCCCAGAGATGCTCAAACCCGGTGAATTCTACCAGAGGGACAGGGAGTGGCACCCGCCCGCCTATGATCCTAAGTACAAGACCTCGGTCGCGCGCTCGCCCCGGCAGGCGCTGATCAGCCTGGAGAACACGGTGAGCGAGATCACCGGCCCGGTGTTTGGGCACGGCGATATTGACACGGGCGACAATGACCTGATCTACAACTATGCCAAGCCGGGCGAGAGCGCGATTGGCGAGCGGATCATCCTGCACGGCCGGGTTCTGGACGAGAACCGCCGCCCCCTGCCCCATACGCTGGTCGAGATCTGGCAGGCCAATGCGGGCGGGCGGTACCGGCACAAGAAGGACACCTATCTGGCGCCGATCGACCCGAATTTCGGCGGCTGCGGCCGGACCCTGACCGACGAGAACGGCTATTACTATTTCCGCACGGTCAAGCCCGGCGCCTATCCCTGGCGCAACTGGGTCAACAACTGGCGGCCCGCGCATATCCATATGTCGATCTTTGGCACCGCTTTTGCCCAACGGCTGATCACGCAGTGCTATTTCGAGGGCGACCCGCTGATCGCGAAATGCCCGATCGTGAACACCATCCCCGACCCGGCGGCCATCGACACACTGATCGCACCCCTGGACCTGAACGCGACGATCCCGCTGGATACCATCGCCTACAAGTTCGACGTGGTGCTGCGCGGGCGCCGGTCGACCTTGTTTGAAAACCGGCTGGAGGGGAACTGAAGCGTTTCCAGGAAAAGTGGGAACCGGTTTTCCGGTTCGGAAACGCGACAGAAAAGGAGAAGAACATGCCGCAATCGCTGGATTACCTGAAAGAGACCCCGTCGCAGACGGCCGGACCTTACGTGCATATCGGGCTGGCGCCGGGTGCCGCCGGGTTCGACATCTACGGTCAGGAACTGGGCTGGGACATTGCCGGGCCGAATGCGCAGGGCGAACGTATCCGGGTCGAGGGGCTGGTCATCGACGGCACCGGCAGCCCGGTCAAGGACGTGCTGCTGGAGGCCTGGCAGGCCAATGCCGCCGGTATCTACGCCCATCCAGAACACGCGGGCGCGGTCGAGGACGGGTTTCGCGGCTGGGGCCGGGTGATCACCGATTTCGCCACTGGCGAATGGGGGTTCGACTCGGTCAAGCCCGGTTCCGTTCCGGGCCGGAACGGAACCGTTCAGGCGCCGCATATCAACCTGTGGATCGTGGCGCGCGGCATCAACGTGGGGCTCAACACGCGGCTCTATTTCGAGGACGAGGCCGAGGCCAACGCCGCCGACCCGGTGATCAACATGATCGAATGGGAGAACCGCCGCCAGACGCTGATCGCCCGGCGCAACGAGACGGACGGCAAGGTCGTCTATCGGTTCGACATCCGATTGCAAGGCGAGAACGAGACGGTGTTCTTCGACATCTGAGCCGGGAGGAAGCCATGACCAAACCCTGTATCATCTGCGTCGCCATCACCGGGTCGCTACCGACCAAGGACAACAACCCGGCGGTGCCGATCACGGTCGAGGAACAGGTCGAAAGCACGCAGGAGGCGTTCGAGGCGGGCGCAAGCATCGCCCATTGCCATGTGCGCAACGACGACCAGACGCCCACCAGCGACCCCGAACGCTTCGGGCGCCTGCTGGAAGGGCTGCGGCAGCACTGTCCCGGCATGATCGTGCAATTCTCGACCGGCGGGCGGTCCGGGGCCGGACAGGCACGGGGCGGCATGCTGCCGCTGGCGCCTGATATGGCCTCGTTGTCGGTGGGGTCGAACAACTTTCCGACGCGGGTCTATGAGAACCCGCCCGACCTGGTCGACTGGCTGGCCTCGGAAATGCGGACCTATCACGTGACGCCGGAAATCGAGGCCTTTGACCTGAGCCATATCCTGCGCGCCATCGACATGCATGGCAAAGGGCAGCTTTACGGCAAGCTCTATGTGCAGTTCGTCATGGGGGTGAAGAACGCCATGCCCGCCGACCGCGAAGTGTTCGATTTCTACGTCCATACGATGAAGACCCGCGCGCCGCAGGCGGAATGGTGTGCCGCCGGGATCGGCCAGAACCAGATCGTGGTCAACGAATGGGCCATCGCGGCGGGCGGTCACACGCGCACGGGGCTGGAGGATAACGTGCGGCTGGACCGCGACCGTCTGGCACCGTCGAACGCGGCGCTGGTTCGGCGGGCGGTCGAGCTCTGCGAGAAATACGAGCGCCCGGTGGCCCGCTGGCAAGAGGCGCGCGAGATCCTCGGACTGGCCTGACCCGGCGGAATTGAAAACCCCGCCTTCGCCCGCTATGCCGGGTCAACAGGCGGATGAGGGGCGCGGGTGGCACGGGCAGGCATGTATCTGGCGGTATTCGCGGGCGGCGCGGCGGGGTCGCTGCTGCGCGAGCTGTTCGCGCTGGAGATCCCCGGCCTGCCGCTGGTGACCGCCACTTTCGGCATCAATACGGTGGCCTGCCTGATCCTGGGCTGGCTTTACGCCGTGCGGCACCGGGTGCATGCCCATGTGCTGCATCTGGGCGCGGTGGGGTTCTGCGGCGGGCTGTCGACCTTTTCGTCGTTCATCTTCGAACTGGACCGGATGATCCGGCTGGAGGGCTGGGGCACCGGGCTGGGCGCCATGACGCTGGAGATTGCCGCGGGCCTTGCGGCGGCGGTGCTGGGCGAGGCGCTTGGGCGCCGGAGGACACCGCGATGAGCGGGGTTTACCTGCATCTCCTGTTTGCGCTTGGCGGCGGGCTTGGCGCTGTGCTGCGGCACTGGACCGCGCGACGGATCACCCATGACTTGCCGCTGGCAACGCTGGCGGTGAATGTCGCGGGCACGCTTCTGCTGGGTCTGTCGCTGGGGCAACTGGAGGCCAGTGGCGCGGGCGTCAGCGAGGATGCGCGCCGGTTGGTGCTGGGCTTTTGCGGCGGACTGACCACGTTTTCCAGCTTTGCCTATCAGACGCTGGACCTGCATCGCACGCGCACGATCCTGGTTGCTGCGGGCAATATCCTGATCAGTGTCGTGCTTTGCGCCCTGGCGTTCCTGTTGGGACAATATCTGACCGGTTAATCGGGCGTCTGCGCGGCGCCATTGAGTACTTTTGACCAGAAAGAAGCAGCAGTGCGCTTGGGCTTCTTTCTGGTTCAAAATACTCCCGCCGGAGGCTCCCGCACCCGCCACCCGCGTGCAGGCCGGGATGGATCACAGGGTTTTCAGGTACTCCAGCAGGGCGCGGCGGTCCTCTTCGGTCAGGCCTGCCGTGCCATAGTCATGGCCCGAGTTGAAATTACCGGGGATCGGTTCGCCATCCTCGTCGCGGGCGCGGAAGGTAAAGGGGTTCTGTTCCAGATCCGAGACAAAACCGACCTTGACCGGGTCGAACTCGCGGCTGCCGACGCCAAACACCTCGGGCCGGGTTTCGGCATCCTCGGGCAGGACGGCGTCGAGATCGGTGGCGACATTGCGCATGCGGGCGGGCAGCAGCAGGTCGTAAAGCGTGGGTACCGAGCCGTTGTGCAGATAGGGCGCGGTGGCCCAGATCCCGTTAAGCGCGCGGGCCTTGTAGGCCAGGAGCGTGTGGTCCTGGGTCAGGCAGTCCTGCGCGTCGGCCTTCTTTTTCTCATCGGTCACGCCGGGCAGGTATTCGGTGATCAGCCCGCTTTCGGTACGGTCGCCCGAGGGGCGGTCATCCTCGTAGAGGATCGCGCCCAGCACCTCGCCCCGCTTGCCCCAGATGGCGCCGATCGTGGCGTTGACCAGCATCATGCGGGTGAAATCCTCGACCGGGTCGATGCGGGCGCCTTCGGTGATCACGTATTGGCCGCCGAACTGGCCGGGTTTCGAGCGGTGCAGGAAGGTATTGCAGGTGGTGAACACATCGGTGCCGATATCGGCCAGCGGCGTCATCGTGGTGGCCATCGGGCTGGTGGTGTCCGTGGGGGCCATATGGCTGTGGCAGTCAGCGCAGCTTTCGCCGTCGATCTGGCGGGTGAAGACCTCGCGCCCGCGTGCGGCGAGATCCCAGTCGATGGCCCCCAGCATGTCCTCGGGCCATTTCGGCGATTGCAGGCTCTCAAGCTGGCGTTCAAGCGAGACCAGTTCACGGACCCGGGCACTGGAGGGATAACCCCGGCGCACGGTGAACTTGTCGGTCTCGATATGGGCAAAGACGCCGATCACCTCGGAGGTGTTGCGCACCAGCGCGCCGAGTTCCGTGCTTTCGCCGAGGAAGCGGATCTTGAACATCCGCGTGGCGATGCCGTTCCATTGCAGCTGCTCCTGCTGCGAGGTGTTCCAGATATGCGGATAGCTGGCCGGGGCGTCGGCCAGAACGTTGGTGATCTGGTCAGGATCGCGGACGGTCAGCGCCACCTTGTTCAGGATATGGCCCTGGGCATCCAACCGGGCATGACCATAGCGCACCTTGGGTGCCGCGTTCTTGTCGGCCAGCGCCTGTTGCCAGGCGATCTGTTCGCCAAGCTGAGTTTCCAGCGAGGCGCGCCCATCGATGCTTTGATCCTCGCCCAGCACGGCGCGCGCAAAACGGTCGAAGCGGGTGCGGTCGGCCACGGTGTCCTTGAGCGATTGCAGCAGGTCCTCTTCCATCCGCTGGAAATCGGCGAGCGTCGGCGCGCCTTCGATCCGCAGCCGGCGGCCCTGATGGGTGATCTCGTTGGTGTGGCAGGCCGAACAGGTGAGCCCGACCCAGGGTTTGCGCATGGTCAGCGCGTCGCAGGTCTCGGGGAAGGTATCGCACATCAGGTCGGCCGACAGGCTCCGGTCCTGATCGATCACCCAGCCGAGCGGCAGGCCCTCGGGATTGTTCACCGGGTCGGGGTTGGCGATATAGCCCAGCTCTTCCATATAGGCGCGGTCGAGAAAGGCGCGCTGGCCGTCGCCGGGCTGTTCCAGTGCCACGAGCCAGTCGAGCGGCAAGAGGCGTGAGCCCTGGGTGGTGGTGTACCACCAGCGGCGTTGGGCGTCGTTCCAGCCCTGATCCAGGCATTCGACATCCCGACAGACACGCCAGCTCGATTGCGCCTGGGCCTGAGGCGCGCCCAGAGCCACAAGGGCGCCAAGCAGGATCAAACCAATCCGATGTCTCGAAATCATCACTCACCTCCGGTGCTGTAACAGCCGCTCCTGTTGCTACCACAAGGGCGACGACACCATTGTGCCGCCGCCCTAGCGTGTTTTACAAATGTCTTTTTCTATTTTGGGTGCTTAAACATATTGCGGCTTGAATACTTTCAGTATGCTGAGTGGCGTCTGTATTGCGCCACATCCCGTCGAGGGTCGGGTCCAGAATACCCCCGTTGGTCCTGTCCGGTTTTGGCGATCGGCGCGCCTCAGCCGCCAACTCAGCACGATAACAACTTTTTCCTGAGCCACTCACTCTCGGACTTGAATGCAACGTAGCGTAAACGAGGAACAACTTTGAATAATCACCAGAATTGGTGAAACCGGGTATAGTCAGTCCCAATTTCTCGAATCATCAAGTCACATGTCCAAGACCGACCGGCACGATCAGATTGTAGTTTCAATATACGATGCCGCGCTGGATCCGGGGAAATGGCCTGTTCTTCTGACCGAAATCGCGCATTACACCGGCGCAGTCGGCGCAATGATATTCGAGGTGGAAACACCACAGGACCGGCCGCATCTGTTGGCCTCGCATTTCAGCGATACTTATAATGCCGAACTGGTGCATGGGTACCTAGCGCAGCACAACGATCTGGAGATCGCCGACCAGGCGATTTTTGCCCGGCATTCCCGCGCGACGGACGATATCGAGCTGATCCCGGATTCGGTTCTGGCCGCGTCGGAAGCCGAATTGCTGGCACGGCCGAACCAGAAAACCATGATGCGATACGGCATCCGGTACCGCTGTGGCGCCTTGCTGAACAAGGACCAGCTGTTTCATGACCGGTTTTCCATGCAGTTCGGCTCGGATGCGGCCGAAGATCTGCCCCTGCGTCTGGCCCGGGCTTCGCGGCTGTTGCCGCATATCGCCAAGGCGCTGAGTATCGGCCGCCCGATCCAGGCAGTGCAGAAGCGGCACCAAGCGGTGCTGAACGCGCTCGACAAGCTGGATGTGGGGTTCTGCGTTCTGGACAACCGGATGAACGTGATCGTCGACAACGAGGAATTCCGCCGACAGGCCGACGAATCCGGGGTCTATCGCACGACGCCACGCGGACAGCTGTCGTTTCGCAGCGAAGGCGACCTGGGCCGGGCGCGCGCGCTGATGAGTGGGGTCACAGGCCATGGCCGTTTCGGAGCCCGCCCCCGCAAGGAAGCAGTTGAAGCCGAACACAAGGGGCAGACCGCCGCAAGCGAGGCGCTGTGCATCGACATCTCGCCCCTGAACAAGGCGAACGAGATGGGAAGTGGACCGATTGACGGCTATCTACTGATGAGCACGGATACCAGCCGCAGCTATCGGCTGGAGATGCAATGCCTTGCCACGCTGTTCGAGTTGAGCGAAGCGGAAAGCGCGGTTCTGGAGCTGATGGCGGAAGGCAAAACCAACAAACAGATCGCCGAACAACGGGGGCGGTCGCTGGATACGATCAACACCCAGGTCAAGTCGATCCTATCGAAAGCCAGCTGCGAAAACCGGACACAGGCGATCCGGATGGCGACCAACATCTCGTCAGGTTTCCTTGTTCGGGATTGAGGGTTGCGAGGCAGAGCGCGGTTGTGCGCACTTGCTTCCCCTGCGAGGGTCATGGTAGCGTCCGGCCATTCGCGCAGATGCCGGATAGATCAGAAATATAATTATATTTTCAAGGAGATACGGCATTGGGCGAAGTTGTTATCGACGCATCATTCCTGCCCGAGGTGGAGCGGGCATCGCTGTCGGACATACCCGAGCACCTGCTGCGCCACACCATTGGCACGACCGATCTTGCGCATTTCCAGCGCTCGGCGCTGGAGCATATCGCGTTCTTTGAAGCGGCGACGCTGAAACATGACGGGAGGCGGCTGTATGACTATCAGTCGATCCTTGATTTCGGCTGTGGCACCGGCCGGTTGATGCAGATGTTCCCGAACACCGCCAACATCAAGGGTTGTGATCCGAACGGGCCGCTGGTCAAGTTCTGCAACGACTTCTTCAAACATGCCGAAGTGTATCAGAGCCAGCCCGAACCGCCGCTGAAATGGGCCGACGGAACGTTCGATCTGGTGTACAGCTTCTCGGTGTTCTCGCATCTCAAGCGGGACAGCGAAGATCGCTGGCTGAACGAACTGGCGCGCGTAGGCAAGCCAGGCTGTATCTATCTGATCACCGTGCAGGGCGACTGGTGGCTGGAAAGCAAGTTCTCCCAGCCGGAACGCGAGAAGATCGAGAGTGCAGGGTTCTGGTACTTCGACATTCACACATCCCGCGGGACAGACATGGATTTCCCCGAGAATTACGGCTCATCCATCCACACGTCGCAATTCATCCGAAAGGAGTGGAACAAGCATATGGATGTCTTGCAGGTCTACAAGGGTCGGCCGCCGATGCTGTATGATCATCCCTCGTTGCCCGAGGCCCACCGCCGCGCGCTGGAAGGCAGCCGGGCGATGGGTCAGGACATGGTGATCATGAGAAAACGGTAAGACAGAGAAGCGCGGTTCAGCCGCGCTTTTCCTTTTCCAACTCGGCCGCTATCTTGCGCGCTCGCGGGCATTGCAGCCGCTCGCGCAGCGGGCTGTCGGGGTCGATCTCCTTGGAACAGACAACGCAGCGGTCGGTGCCGGAAATGGCGTTGAGCCCACCGCAGCTGCCCTTGATCCGCTTGCCCATCAGCATGACGCCCAGCGACATGCCGAGCATCACGATCAGCAAGAGGAAGAAGGCCAGCACAAAGGTTGTCATCTCGGGGGTCCCCGTTTCGGATCAGTCGGTGTTGAGCAGATCGGCAAAGGCGCTGCTTTGTGCCGTCATATAGGCATCGTCGCCGCCTTGCACATCTCTTTCGATGAAAAACACGGCAAGGTTATTGGCTTCGGCCACTTTCAGCCCCGCATCCAGCCCCAGAACCAGCATCGCAGTGGCCCAGGCATCGGCCATCATCGCGGTGTCGGCAATGACCGTGACCGAGGTCGTGCGATGTGTGACCGGGCGGCCGGTGACCGGGTCGAGGATATGGGAATAGCGGCGGCCTTCGTGTTCGAAATAGTTGCGGTAATCGCCCGAGGTGGCCATGCCGTAGTCGCTGACCGGCACCACCAGCTGGATGCTCTGCGCGCCTTGATCGGGGCGTTCAATGCCGATGCGCCAGGCCTCGCCCTTGTCGTTGTTGCCCTTGGTCACCAGATCGCCGCCGATCTCGACCAGGTAGCTTTCGGCGCCCAGCCCGGCAATTGTGCGCGCCACCGCGTCGACACCAAAGCCCTTGGCGATGGCGCTGAGGTTGATGCCGGTCTCGGGCCGGGCCTTGGCGATGGTTCCGGCGCCCGCGTCCAGCGTCAAGAGGCGGGTCTGGCCGACACCTTTCAGGGCGGCGGCGATAGCGTCATCAGCGGGAATCGGATCTTCGGGCTTGCGCGGGCCAAAACCCCAAAGCTCGATCAGGGGCCCGAGGGTCACGTCGAACTTGCCGCCCGATTTCTGATGCACTTCGTTGGCCGCGGTCAGGATGGTGACGAAATCCGCCGATACCGGCATCGGCGTGGTCTGGGCACTGGCCGAGAAGGTCGACACCTCGGATTTCGGATCCCAGTTCGACATCTTGCCGTTCACGGCCGTCAGGGTCTCGGCCACGGCGGCGGCGAGTTTCGCCTCGTCCAGATCGGGGCCGATGGCAGTGACGTGATAGGTGGTGCCCATCGTCTCGCCCGAAAGTTTGACGACAACCGGCTCTTCGTCAAAGAGGCAGGCGGAGAGCAGGAGAGTGGCGGAGAGGGCAAGCCAACGGAACATCGAAAAACCTCGGCGATTTCGCTGCTGCGGCATAGGACAGCGGCGGGGCGGTGTCAAACGCCTCAGGGTCGCAGCGGCAGAAAGGCGAGAACCAGCAGGCCAATTGCCGCCGGCACGCCGTAGAGCCAGAGCCGCGACCGGGGCGCGGGGGGATCGGCCTTCCATGTCTTGCGGTAGCCGTGGCCGCAAACCACTACCACAAAGAAGATCAGCGCGGCGGAAAACGGGGTCAGGTGTAGGGATTCGAACATCGCGGCCTTGCCGATTTTCGGGGTCCGGGCATTTCGGGCCTTCCCGGATCGGTCTGCCGGGGTAAGATGGAGGTGAACCCGCAGCAGGACAGCAGGAGACCCGCGCATGGCACCCAGTTCATATCAGCCGCCGACCCGGGGCGACAAGGCCGACACGGCAACCTATAGCCAAACGGTCGAATCGAACCTGGCGCATTCCCAGTCGACGGTGGCCAAATTGCTGGAGGGCAAGGGCGACGCTATATTCTCGGTCCGACCGGGGGACACGATCGGACATGTGGTGGGCGTGCTCAAGGAAAAGCGGATCGGCGCCGTGGTGGTGACGGATCAGAACGGCACGCTGCAAGGCATCCTGTCGGAACGTGACATCGTGCGGCGCATGGCCGACACGCCGGGCCAGACACTGCCGCAGCAGGTCGAGGCGCTGATGACCAAGAGCGTGCGCACCTGCACGCCCGAGGACACGCTGACCGATGTGCTCAAGACCATGACCGAAGGCCGGTTCCGTCACATGCCGGTGGTGAGGGACGGCAACCTGTGCGGCATGATCACCATCGGTGACGTGGTGAATTTCCGCCTCCGCGAGCTGGAATACGAAGCGCTGCGGATGAAGCAGATGATCGTCGGTTAGGGTCCGGCCCGGAAATCAGAGTGCACGGTCGAAGGCGGCTTCTGCCGACACCGGTCATCCTTGCCGGTAAAGGCCATGACCGGAACGCAGCCCGGGCCACCGATTTTTCAGGATTGCGAGCACGAGTTCACAATTTGGTTCGCTAGACGAGGTAGGTGGCAGACCATGAGTGTTTTCGAACGGTATCTTTCTGTTTGGATTGCGCTGGCGATGATCGTCGGCATCCTGGTTGGCAGCGCCGTTCCCGGTCTGGTGAAGACGATTGCCGCAGCTGAAGTGGCAAACGTAAACCTTGTGGTTGCGGTTCTGATCTGGGCGATGGTCTACCCGATGATGGTCGGGGTCGATCCCGGCAGCCTCAAAGGCGCGGCGAAACAGCCAAAGGGTTTGGCGATCACGTTGGCGGTGAACTGGCTGATCAAGCCGTTCACAATGGCCGCGCTTGGCGTTGTGTTCTTTGACTATGTCTTTGCCGATATCATCGCAACGGAAGATGCACAGCAATACATTGCGGGGCTCATCCTGCTTGGGGCTGCGCCCTGTACGGCAATGGTTTTCGTCTGGTCCCAGCTTACACGTGGCGACGAGAGCTATACGCTGTTGCAGGTCTCAGTAAACGATGTGGTCATGGTCTTCGCCTTTGCGCCCATCGTCGCCTTTCTGTTGGGTGTCACAGACATCGCCGTGCCATGGGAGACGCTGTTTCTCTCGGTCGTGCTGTTTGTTGCGCTGCCGCTGGCGGCAGGTATCTGGACGCGTCGGCGGCTTGGCAGTGAAGAGCGCATCGACCGGTTCCGAGACAGGATCAAGCCATGGTCGATCCTGGGCCTGATCGCGACGGTAGTCATCCTGTTCGGCCTTCAGGGGCAGGTGATACTTGACCGGCCTCAGGTTATCGCGCTGATCGCAGTACCGATCCTGATCCAGTCCTATGGTATCTTCGCGCTGGCATATGCATCGGCCTGGACGCTGCGGGTTCCGCACCAAATCGCAGCCCCCTGTGCATTGATCGGCACCTCGAATTTCTTCGAGCTTGCGGTCGCGGTGGCGATAAGCCTATTCGGCCTGAATTCAGGCGCCGCGCTTGCCACGGTGGTCGGAGTCCTGGTCGAGGTGCCAGTGATGCTGTCGCTTGTGGCCTTTGCCAACCGGACACGCACCTCGTTCAGCTGACGCCGACCCTGTTGCCGTGATCTCGATCCTCGGCAAATCGTTCACGCCGCAGGGCAACGCTTTGCCAAACTGGCGTTTCGCGCTCTACCTTGCGCTCTGGCCCGCAGGATCCTTGAAACGAAAACCCGGCGCATCTCTGCGCCGGGTTTCTATTTAACCCCCGAAATCGTCCAGCATGATGTCTTCGCGGTCGACGCCCAGGTCAAGCAGCATCTTGATCACCGACTGGTTCATGATCGGCGGGCCGCACATGTAGAATTCGCAGTCCTCGGGCGCGGGGTGGTTTTTCAGATATTCCTCGAACAGGACGTTATGGATGAAGCCGGTGTAGCCCGTCCAGTCATCGCCCGGCTGCGGGTCGCTCAGCGCCACGTGCCATTCGAAATTTTCGTTCTCGGCGGCAAGCTGGTCGAAATCCTCGACAAAGAACATCTCTTTCTTCGAGCGGGCGCCGTACCAGAAGGTGATCTTGCGCTTGGATTTCAGGCGCTTGAGCTGGTCGAAGATATGGCTGCGCATCGGTGCCATACCTGCGCCGCCGCCGATGAACACCATCTCCTTGTCGGTGTCGCGGGCGAAGAACTCGCCGAACGGACCCGAGATGGTGACCTTGTCGCCCGGTTTCAGGTTGAAGATATACGACGACATCTGGCCTGCCGGGATGCCCTCGGAGCCCGGCGGCGGCGAGGCCACCCGGACGTTGAGCATGATGATGCCCTTTTCCTCGGGGTAGTTGGCCATCGAATAGGCGCGTTCGATCGGGACGGTCACGGTGGACTTGTATTGCCACAGATTGAACTTGTCCCAGTCCTCGCGATACTCTTCCTGGATGTCGAAATCGGTATAGGCAAGCTGGTGCGCAGGGGCCGCGATCTGGATATAGCCACCTGCGCGGAAGTTGACGTTCTCGCCCTCGGGCAGTTCCAGCACCAGCGCCTTGATGAAGGTGGCGACGTTTTCGTTGGAACGCACGGTGCATTCCCACTTTTTCACGCCGAACACCTCTTCGGGCACTTCGATATCCATGTCCTGCTTGACCGCGACCTGACAGGACAGGCGGTCGCCGCAGGCGGCCTCGCGCTTGGTGATGTGGCTTTCCTCGGTCGGCAGGATGGATCCGCCGCCGGAATGCACCTTGACCCGGCATTGGGCGCAGGTGCCGCCGCCACCGCAGGCCGATGGCACGAACAGCTTTTCGGCCGCCAGCGTCTGCAACAGCTTGCCACCGGCGGGGACCGAGATGGTTTTCTCGCCGTTGATGGTGATGTTGACGTTGCCGGTCGAGACTAGCCGCGAGCGGGCCATCAGGATGATGCTGACCAGCGCAATGACGATCAGGGTAAAGAGGACGACGCCGAGCGAAAATGTTTCCATCTGTCCGGCCCCCTTACAGTTTGACGCCCGAGAAGGACATGAAGGCCATGGCCATCAGTCCCGCGGTGATGAAGGTGATGCCGAGGCCCTGAAGCCCGTCCGGCACATCGGAATATTTCAGTTTCTCGCGCACGCCCGCCATGGCGGTGATCGCCAGCGCCCAACCGAAACCAGAGGAAAGACCATAGGTCGCCGCCTCGGCAAAGTTGTAATCGCGTTCCACCATGAAGAGCGAACCGCCCAAGATAGCGCAGTTCACCGTGATCAGCGGCAGGAAGATGCCAAGCGCGTTGTAGAGCGCGGGCACGTATTTATCGAGAAACATCTCGAGGATCTGAACGATGGCGGCGATCACACCGATATAGGAGATCAGGCCCAGGAAAGTCAGATCGACATCGGGAAAGCCCGCCCAGGCCAGCGCGCCGGGTTTCAGGAGCGTGTTCAAAAGCAGGTTGTTGGCGGGCACGGTGATGGCCTGCACCACCATGACCGAGATGCCAAGACCAAGCGCGGTCGAGATCTTTTTCGAGACCGCGATGAAGGTACACATGCCGAGAAAAAAGCTGAGCGCCAGGTTCTCGACAAAGACGGCCTTGACCGCGAGGGAAATTAGCCCTTCCATCAGTGCGCCTCCACCGACTGGATCTTGTATTCACGTTCTTCTACCTGCTTGGGTTTCCAGGTGCGGAAGGCCCAGATGATCAACCCGATCACGAAGAAGGCCGAGGGCGGCAGCAGCAAGAGCCCGTTGGGCACGTACCAGCCGCCATTGTTCACGGTTTGCAGGATGGTCACGCCAAAGAGCGAGCCCGAACCGAAGAGTTCGCGGATCACGCCGACCAGCATCAGGATCAGGCCGTAACCCAGCCCGTTGCCGACACCGTCGATGAACGAAGCGACAGGCGGGTTTTTCATGGCGAATGCCTCGGCCCGGCCCATCACGATGCAGTTGGTGATGATAAGGCCAACAAAGACCGACAGGGTTTTCGAGATTTCGAAGGCATAGGCCTTGAGGATCTGGTCGACCAGGATCACCAGGCTGGCGATGATCACCATCTGCACGATGATCCGGATCGAGCTGGGGATCTGATTGCGCAGGATCGAGATGAAGAAGGACGAGAACGCCGTCACGAAGGTCACGGCCAGCGCCATGACAAAGGCCACTTGCAGCGACGAGGTGACCGCCAGCGCCGAGCAGATGCCAAGCACCTGAAGCGTGATCGGGTTGTTGTCGACCAGCGGATCGACCAGCAGTTCTTTCTTGGTCTGGGACATCAGATCTCTCCCGCTTTCAGGGCCTCGAGGAAGGGCGCATAGCCTTGCTCGCCCATCCAGAACCGCACCAGGTTATCCACCCCGACCGAGGTCAGCGTGGCGCCGGCCAGCGCGTCGACATAGAAATCGGGGCCGGCGGCAGGTTGCGACTTGGCCACGGTGATTTGCAGATCGCCCGCCTCATCGCGCAGTTTCTTGCCGTTCCACTGCGATTTCCAGCGGGGGTTGTCCACCTCGGCGCCAAGCCCCGGGGTTTCGCCATGCTGGTAGAATTGCAGGCCGAAGATGTCGTTGCCGTTCTCTTCGAGCGCGATGAAGCCGTAAAGCGTGGACCACAGTCCATACCCGTGGAGCGGCAGGATCACCTTGTCCAGCGCGCCGCTGCTGTCGCGCAGCAGATAGACGGTGCGATAGCGCGCCTGGCGGCCGATGCCCGCCGGGTCGTCATCCAGCGCACGGCTGAGTTCTGGGTTCTGGGCCGCGGCCAGATCGTCGAAGGTGGCGGCGTCGAACTGATCGGTGAAAGCGCCGGTGTCGAGATCGAGCACGTGGGGTTCAAACGCCTGGAACGCCTCGGCCACGTTCTGGCCCGGTTGATAGAGACCCGCGACTTGCAGAATGTTCAGCTGCTTATCTTTGAGCTTGTTGGCCTCTTGCACCGGGCGCAGCGAAACGGCGGCCACCGACACGATCATCGAGGCGAAGAGGCATAGCGTGACCGCGACGAACAGGGTCTTGCCGACCGAATCCGGCGGTGCGGCGAGGAAGCGGGCGATCAGACCCTGGTTCCGTGTCTCAGACATGGCGGCGGGCCCTCCGTTTGATGTTGGCCTGCACGACGAAATAGTCGATCAGCGGCGCGAAGACATTGCCGAACAGGATGGCGAGCATCATGCCTTCGGGGAAGGCGGGGTTGATCACGCGGATCAGCACGACCATGACCCCGATCAGCGCGCCATAGATATAGCGGCCGGTATTGGTGTGGCTGGCCGAGACCGGCTCGGTCACCATGAACGCCAGACCAAAGGCGTAGCCGCCCAGCACCAGATGCCAGTACCAGGGCATGGCGAACATCGGATTGCTGTCAGAGCCAATGACATTGAGCAGCAGCGAAAAGCCGATCATCCCCGCCAGACAACCCACGATCAGACGCCAGTTGGCGATTTTCGTCATCAGGAGGAAAGCCAGGCCGAGCATTGCGGCCAGTGTCGAGGTCTCGCCAAAGCTGCCCTGGATCGTGCCATAGAAAGCGTCCATCCAGGTGATGCCGTTGGCGGCCAGCTGCTGGTACCCGTCCGAGGCCGAGACCGCGAGCGCGGTGGCGCCCGAGAAGCCGTCGACCGGGGTCCAGACGCTGTCACCCGACATATAGGCGGGATAGGCGAAGTAAAGGAACGCGCGACCGACCAGCGCGGGATTGAGGAAGTTTTTGCCCGTGCCGCCGAACACTTCCTTGCCGATCACCACGCCGAAGGAAATGCCAAGCGCCACCTGCCACAGCGGGGTGCTGGCCGGCAGGATCAGGGTGTAGAGCATCGAGGTCACGAGGAAGCCCTCGTTTACCTCATGTCCGCGCACGGTGGCAAAGAGCACCTCCCAGATGCCGCCGACGACCAGTGTCGTCAGGTAGATCGGCAGGAAGTAGAGGAACCCGTGCGCCACGTTGGCCAGCGGATTGGCCGCATCCAGCGAGATGCCAAGCGCCTGGAGGATGGTGATGCGCCAGCCTGTGGCCGCGTCGGCGCCCAGCATGGCGATGGCCGAGTTGGCCTGATAGCCGGTATTCCACATGCCCCACAGGATGCAGGGGATGGTGGCGATCACGACATAAGTCATGATCCGCTTCATATCGACATAAGACCGAGCATGCGGGGCGACGGTGGTCACCGACTTGGGCGTGTAGATGAAGCTTTCGACCATCTCATAGATGGGAAACAGCTTCTCGAACTTGCCGCCCTTGGTGAAATTCGGTTCGATCCGGTCAAAGAAGTTGCGCAACCCCATGGGCTCAGCCCTCCTTCTCGATCTTGGACAGGCAGTCGCGCAGCGCCAGCCCGTATTCGTATTTGGCCGGGCACGCAAAGCCGACGAGCCCGAGGTCTTCCTCGTCCAGTTCCAGCGCGCCGAGCGCCTGCGCGGTGTCGGTGTCCATCACCAGAAGCGCGCGCAGGAGTTGAGTGGGCAGGTAATCCTGCGGCATCAGCTCTTCGAAGGTGCCGGTAGGCACCATGGCACGGCGGCCGCCGTTCAGGTTCGAGGTGAATTTGTAGAGCTTGCGCGAGAAGGCCGAGCCCAGCACCGGCTGCACCGCGTATTTCGACGGCATCGGAAGGATCCAGCCCATCGTGTGCTGCTTACGATCCTCTTCGATCAGCGCGACCTGGCGGGCGAAACGGCCCAGATAGGCGAATGGCCCGGTGGCGTGGCGGCCCGTCAGGATCGAGCCCGAAATCACGCGCACGGGGGCGTCGATAGAGATCTCGCCTGCGGTCATCCTATCGGTCGAGGCGCCCATGACCGTGCGGATCAAGCGCGGCTGGCGGGCGGCGGGACCGGCCAGCGCGATCACCACCGAGGGGTCGATATGGCCAGTTTCCAGAAGACGCCCGATGGCGATCACGTCCTGATAACCAATGGTCCAGACCGTTTTTGCAGCGCTGGACGGATCGAGAAAATGGATATGCGTCCCGGCCAGACCCGCCGGATGCGGACCGT
This sequence comes from Ruegeria marisflavi, assembly GCF_025673445.1. NCBI lineage: Bacteria > Pseudomonadati > Pseudomonadota > Alphaproteobacteria > Rhodobacterales > Roseobacteraceae > Ruegeria > Ruegeria marisflavi. The sequence goes on along the minus strand of NZ_JAOVQN010000009.1, from coordinate 76,942 downwards.
CGAAGGTGGCGGTCTCGACCCCTGCGGCGTCGCCGCCGGGGATCGCATCGCCCGGCTTGTGGCAAAGCCAGGTCTTGCCCTCGGTCAGCAGCGCGACCGCCGCCAGGCCGGTGGCAAAGGCGCTGCCCGCGTCTGCGATGACGGTGGCGGCGTCAGCCGCCAGCGGCTCGGTATCCATGGCGGTGACAAAGATCGCGTCCGGCTTGCCGCCCGGTGCGGGCATCTTGGAATAGGGCCGGGTGCGGAACGCGGTCCAGAGACCGGCGGCACAGAGCTTCTCGGTCAGGCCCTCGGGCGTCTTGCCATTGCCGGTAGCGGCAAAGTCGAGCCCGGCGTCGGCTGCATCGGTCACCTCGATCACGACGCTCTGCAACACCCGGCGTTCTCCGCGGTTGATCGCGGTGACGCGGCCGGTCATCGGGGCGACGATCATCGCCTCGGGCGCGTCCTTATGACAGAAGAGCGGCGTGCCGCGGCGGACTTCGTCGCCCTCTTGCACCAGCACCCGGGGTTTCAGCCCGATATAGTCGGGGCCAAGAACCGCGACCGTGCCGACGGCGGGACCGGGATGGATTGTCTGCTCCGGCGCACCGGCGACAGGTAGGTCCAATCCCTTTTTCAATCTGAAATTCTGCATGTGATCGCTACGTTCTTCTCGTGTCCGATTCCCGTGGCGGGCCCTGAATAGTGCATGGGACCTTTCAGAGAAATACCCGGAAACCCTGAGTGCCTCCGGTGTCGCGCAGGCGACAGATTTTTGAACCGTCCCGTCTGGCGGGCACCTTTAAGGGAGTGGTCGCCCGAAAGCAAATGCCGTTCGGTCATTTATGGCGTCAAAAGCGCCCGCTTGAGGCGCTAACGGTAAGTTTTCTGCGTTGCAGCGACAGGTTTGCAACAGGTTGCCGCAGCCAATGCCGCCCGTTTCCGACCTTGTCCGATGGCAGTGGCGGCACGGTGGGCTTGACTCGTGTCGGAATTTGCTTAACATGTGAACAAAGAGCAAATCAGGAGTGTTCGCGGATGAGCGATCTTTCGACACGGCTTGCGGCCCTCGACAGCCATCTTGCCCGATTTCGCGAAAACGGCATTGCAAACCGGATCGGCGGGCGCGACCTGCCCGGCTCGGGCGGCACCTTTGACACGGCCTCGCCGGTGGACAAGTCGGTGATCTGTTCCGTCGCGCGCGGCAACGCGGCCGACATGGACGCGGCGGCGCGCGCCGCCCATGCGGCCTTTCCGGCCTGGCGCGACATGCCCGCGACCGAGCGGCGCGCCATCCTGATCCGCATCGCCGAAGGGATCGAGGCGCGGGCCGAGGAAATCGCGCTCTGTGAATGCTGGGACACCGGGCAGGCCTGGCGGTTCATGTCCAAGGCGGCGCTGCGCGGGGCCGAGAATTTCCGTTATTTCGCCGATCAGGTGGTGCAGGCGCGCGATGGACAGCATCTGAAATCGCCCACTTTGATGAATATCACCACCCGCGTTCCGATCGGCCCGGTGGGGGTGATCACGCCTTGGAACACGCCGTTCATGCTGTCCACCTGGAAGATCGCGCCCGCGCTGGCCGCCGGTTGCACCGTGGTGCACAAACCCGCCGAACTCAGCCCGCTGAGCGCGCGGCTGTTGATCGAGATCGCCGAAGAGGCGGGCCTGCCCCCCGGGGTTCTGAACCTGGTGAACGGATTTGGCGAGGATGCGGGCAAGGCGCTGACCGAGCATCCGCTGATCAAGGCCGTGGCCTTTGTCGGCGAAAGCCGCACCGGCAGCATGATCGTGAAACAGGGGGCCGACTCGCTGAAGCGGGTGCATCTGGAACTGGGCGGCAAGAACCCGGTGATCGTTTTCGACGATGCCGATATCGAGCGCGCGCTGGATGCGGTGATCTTCATGATCTACTCGATCAACGGTGAACGCTGCACTTCGTCCTCGCGCCTGCTTGTGCAGGACACAATCCGCGAAGAGTTCGAGGCGCGGCTGGTCGAACGGGTGAACAACATCAGGGTCGGCCACCCGCTGGATCCAGCGACCGAGATCGGGCCGCTGATCGGCGAGGAGCATTTTGCCAAGGTCACCAGCTATTTCGACATTGCCCGTCAGGACGGCGCCACCGTTGCGGCGGGTGGCGAGGTGGTGGGCGATCAGGGCTATTTCGTGCGCCCCACCCTGTTCACCGGTGCCAGCAACCAGATGCGGATCGCGCGCGAGGAGATTTTCGGCCCGGTTCTGACCTCAATCCCGTTCTCGACGGAAGAAGAGGCGCTTCAGATTGCCAATGACACGCCCTATGGGCTGACCGGCTATCTCTGGACCAACGACCTGACCCGCGCGCTGCGCTTTACCGACAAGCTCGAGGCCGGGATGATCTGGGTGAACTCGGAAAACGTGCGCCACCTGCCCACCCCCTTTGGCGGGGTCAAGGCCAGCGGCATCGGCCGCGACGGCGGCGACTGGTCGTTCGAGTTCTACATGGAGCAGAAGCATATCGGCTTTGCCACCGGCCAGCACAAGATCCAGCGCCTCGGCGCCTGAACCACTCACCGGGAAACGCGCGACCATCCCGTGACGGAGGAGAGAATGGGAGAAATCGTACTCGCCGCCAAATGCACCCATGTGCCGACAATGCTGATGTCGGAGCAGGAGGGGCCAGTGAAGGGCAAGCGGCAGGCGGCCATCGACGGGCATCTGGAGATCGCCCGCCGCGCCCGCGCACTTGGCGCCGATACCGTGGTGATCTGCGACACCCATTGGGTGATCAACGCAGGATTCCACATCACCGCCAACAACCGGTTTCAGGGGCTGTTCACCTCGAACGAGTTTCCGCAGTTCATCCAGAACATGCCCTATGACTACGAGGGCAATCCGGGCCTGGGCGACGCCATCGCCAAAGAGGCCAGCGCGCGCGGTGCCTATACGCTGGCGCATCACCTGGACAGTCTGGAACTGGAATACGGCACGCTGGTGCCGATGCGGTTCCTGAGCCGGGAACACCAGATGAAGGTGGTGTCGGTCGCGGCCTGGTGTACGGTGCATGACCATGACGAAAGCCGCATCGTGGGCGAGGCGATCCGCGCCGCGGTAGAGGCATCGGACAGCAAGGTGTTACTGGTGGCCTCCGGCTCGCTGTCCCACAAGATCTGGCCCAACAAGGACTATGCCGCCAACAACGGCACCTTTACCATCAGTTCCGAGTTCAACCGGCAGATGGATCTGCATGTGCTCGAGATGTGGAAGCGCGGTGATCATGCGACCTTCCTCAAGATGCTGGGCGATTATGCGCGCTTCTGCTGCGGCGAGGGGTCGATGCACGATACAGCCATGCTGTACGGTGCGCTTGGTTGGGACAGCTATGACAAGCCCTGCGAGGTGGTGACCGAGTACTTCCCCTCGTCCGGCACCGGACAGACCAACGTGATTTTCCCGGTTTGATGTCCGGGCCAGACGAGAGGAACAGCATGAAGTTCGCCACCATTGCCGCCGACGGGCAGGAGCTTTACGGCATCATCCGCGACGAGGGTTTCGTGGCGCTGTCGCCCGATTTCCCGCACTGGCCCGACCTGCGCGCGGTGATCGCGGCGGGTGGTTTGCACGATCTGGCCAAGGCGGCGATGGGCCGGGCTGTGACGCATAGCGATTTCACCTATCTGCCGCCGGTGCCGAACCCGGGAAAGATCATCTGTGTCGGCGTCAATTTTCCCGACCGCAATGCGGAATACAAGGATGGCAGCGCAGCGCCGAAATACATGTCGCTGTTTCCGCGTTTTGCGTCGAGCTTTGTCGGACATGGCCAGCCGCTGATCCGCCCGCCGGAGAACCATACGCTGGATTACGAGGGCGAGATGGCGGTGGTCATTGGCAAGGGGGGGCGGCGCATCCGGGCCGAGGATGCCTATGACCATATCGCGGGACTGAGCGTCTGCAACGAGGGCACCATTCGCGACTGGGTGCGGCATGCCAAGTTCAACGTGACACAAGGCAAGAACTGGGACCGGTCGGGTGCCATCGGGCCGTGGATGGTGCCGTTCACCCATCCCGCCCAGATTGACGCGGCGCGGATCACCACCCGAGTCAATGGCGAGGTGCGGCAGGACGATGCGCTGGCCAACATGATCTTTTCCGTGCGCGAAGAGATCGCCTATATCTCGACCTTCACCACCCTGAACCCCGGCGACATCATCGTCACCGGCACCCCCACCGGCGCGGGCGCGCGGTTCGACCCGCCGCGATACCTGAAACCTGGTGATGTTGTCGAGGTCGAGGTCACGGGTGTCGGCACGCTGGTCAACGGGGTGGAGGACGAGGCATGACACCCGAAGAGCACGTCGATGCCGCCGCGCGGTTGATCGAGGCTGAAGCGACAGGCCGCCAGATCGGGCTGTTGTCGCTGGCCTATCCGGGCATGGACATGGACGATGCCTATGCCATCCAACAGGCGCTGGCCACGCACAAGCAGACCGCCGGGCGGCATGTGATCGGGTGGAAGATCGGGCTGACCTCGAAGGCGATGCAATATGCGCTGAACATCGACATTCCCGACAGCGGCATCCTGTTCGACGACATGGCGTTTGACGATGGGGCCACGGTGCCCAAAGGGCGGTTCATCCAGCCCCGGGTCGAGGCCGAGATCGCCTTTGTGATGAAGGCGCCGCTTGGCGGGTCGAAGGTTACGCGCGACGATGTGCTGGCGGCCACCGACTATGTCGCGCCTGCTCTGGAAATCCTCGACACACGCATCCTGCGGGTCGATCCCGACACGGGGCGCGCGCGCAATGTCTGTGACACGATCAGCGACAATGCGGCCAATGCGGGCGTGGTGCTGGGGGTGCAGCGCCATGAGCCCGATGGCTTCGACCTGCGCTGGGTCGGGGCGCTGACATTTCGCAACGGTGAGATCGAGGAAACCGGGCTGGGTGCGGGTGTGCTGAACGATCCGGTCGAAAGCGTGGTCTGGCTGGCCCGCCGCATGGCGCAATACGGGCAAAGCATCGAACCGGGGCATATCGTGCTGTCGGGCAGTTTCATCCGCCCGGTCGAATGCCCGCCCGGCACCCGGATCGAAGCCGATTTCGGCCCCTTTGGCGCGGTCTCGGTCAATTTCGCCTGACACGCGACTGCCGTGACGTCAGACACGAAAGAAGTTGAAAATTTTTCGGAAAAAGTTTCCGCTTTCTGGTGTGAGGAGAGCGGAGCCATGGGTCCAGCCGACACCAACACCCTGATGCACACCCGCGCGACGCCCAAACAGGCCCGCGCGCGCCAGCGGGTTGCCGATATCCTGGATGCCGCCGCCGCGCTGTTGGCCGAGCGGCCGCCGGGCGATCTGAACACCTCGCTGATTGCCGAGCGGGCGGGCGTGCCGGTCAGCTCGATCTATCGCTACTTTCCCACCCTGCGCGATCTGCTGGACGAGCTGTCGGCCCGCGCCGCGGGCGACCTGCGCCACCATTTCATGGAGACAATTGCCGCCACCGAAGGTGAGCCGGATCTGGTGCTGCGCATCCGCCGCTCGCTGGAGGGGATCCGCGTGTTCATGGCCGAACATCCCTATTACCGGGGCCTCTTGCTGCTGCTGGCCTCGATGCGCGGGGTGCAGAGCGTCGAGGATGACGACAATGCGGAACTGGTGGGCTTTCTGGCCGACCGCTGGGCGCGGGGGCTGGACGGGTTTACCGGCGGCGACCCACAGGTGGTGGCGACCACCGCCGTGCAGATCGCCCTGACGCTGGAGGACCGGATGGCGCGGCAGACCTCGCCCGCGCTGGAAGCGCAGTACCACGAAGAGATGGTGCGCGCGCTGGATGCCTATCTGTCGCTCTACTTGCGGCGCTCTCCTGCGGAGGAAAGCTGATGCGCACCCTGATCCTGTTGGTCTCGGCACTGGTTCTGGCGGCCCTCTGGTGGTGGCTTTCCGGTGACGGGGCACCTCCGGAACCGGAGGCGAGCGATATCATTCGGGCCGAGACCCTGCGCCCGACTGATCCGGAGCTGGCGGCGACCTACGAACGGTCCTGCATGGCCTGTCACGCATTGGTCGAGGCGCAGGCGCCGTTGACGGGCTTTGCCCCCGCCTGGGCGGCGCGGGAAAAGGAGCGCGGGAGCCATGGCTTTCTGCAATCGGCGCGCAACGGGTTCGGCAACATGCCTGCGATGGGCCTCTGCCTCGATTGTTCGGACGAGCAACTGGCCGCGCTGATTGCCTTCATGTCCGGGGAGGGGCAGCAATGACACTGACACGGCGCAAACTGCTGGGATATGGCGCGCTGGCCGGGCTGGCGGTGCCCGCAGCGATGCAGGCCCATTGGCTGAGCCGCGATTTCACCCGGCCCGGTTACAGCCCCGACATCCCCCCTGCCCCGCCGGGCCGCCAGCTTTGGCGTAACTGGTCGGGATATCAGGTGGCCACACCGGAGCAGATTTACTCTACCGCCTCGGAGGAGGAGCTGGCCACCCGCATCTCCGATTGGCCCGGACGGATTCGCCCTGTGGGCTCGGGCCATTCCTTTTCCGCGCTGGTGCCCTGCGAGGACATGATCCTGGATACCGGGCGGCTGTCGGGCCTGATCTCGGTCGATGCGGCAGCGGGGATGGCGACCTTTGGCGCCGGCACCCGGCTGCGGCAGGCGGCAATGCTGGCCGCTGAACACGGCCTGGGCTTTGCCAACCTGCCCGATATCGACGTGCAGACGCTGGCCGGGTCATTCAGCACCGCCACCCATGGCACCGGGCGCGGATTGCAGGCCTTGCATGGCTGTATCACAGGGTTCCGCCTGATCACCGCCGATGGCACCATCCGCGACGTGACCCGCAACAGCGACCCGGATCTCTTCGACGCGGGCCGGGTGTCGCTGGGCACGCTGGGGGTGATCACCCGCTATACGCTGAAACTGGTGCCCAGCTACGCGCTGAACCGCAAGCTGTTCATCCTTCCCACCAATGAGGCGATCACGCGCATGCACGATCTGTCCGCCGCGCATCGCAACTTCGAATTCTACGTGCTGCCCAATCTGGGCTATGCGGCGGTGATCACCCATGACTTGTTTGAGGGAGAGATCGCCGGTCGGGTGCCCAGCGAGGACGAGGATTGGATCGCCACGCTCAAGGATCTGCGCGATATCCTGGGCTGGTGGCCCTGGCTGCGGCGGCGCGCGTTCGGTGCCTATGTGGCGCTGGAGGTGCCCGCCAATGGCGTGCTGGAGGATACGACCGACGAATACTGGAAACTCCTCTCGACCGCCCGCGCCACCCGGATGAACGAGATGGAATACCACCTGCCCGAGGACCGCGCACAAGAGGCGGTGCGTGCGGTGGTGGCGGCACTGGAATCGCGCAAGGAGAGCTTCTTCCCGATGGAGGTGCGGTTCACCGGACAGGATGACGCGTGGCTCTCGCCCTTCAACGACGGCACGCGGGTGTCGGTCGCGGTGCACAAGCTGGCCTCGGAACCGCTTGACATGCTGTTTGACACGGTCGAGCCGATCCTGCGCGCGCATGGCGGGCGGCCCCATTGGGGCAAACTGCATGCACTGACGGCCCCCGATCTGGCGGCGCTCTATCCTGATTTTGACCGGTTTGCCGCGCTGCGCGCGCAGCTTGATCCGGCAGGCAAGTTCCTGAACCCCCATACCGCCGCGCTGTTCGGGGTCGGGGATGTCTGAGGTCTATTTTCAAAGGTTGCAGGCGGCCTTGATCGCGGCGGGGCGACACCTGCCGACGCTGGTGGTGGATACCGAACGGCTGACGGCCAATATGGCGGCGGTGCGCCGGATGACGGCGCCGGGCCTTGCGCTGCGCGTGGTCGAGAAATCGCTGCCGGCACCGGACCTGTTGCGGCAGGTGATGGCGGGGCTGGACACCAACAGGCTGATGAGCTTTCACCTGCCCTTTGTCCGGCAGACGGTGGCGGTGTTTCCAGAGGCAGATATCCTGCTGGGCAAGCCGATGCCAGTGGGCGCCGTGGCAGGCGTATCGCCCGCGCTGGACGCTCAGGTGAACTGGCTAATCGACAGCCCGGAACGGCTGGCGGAATACGGCGCGCTTGCGGCCCAGTCGGGCCGCTCCCTGCGCATCTGTCTGGAGGTCGATATCGGGCTGCATCGGGGCGGCTTTACGCTGGAGCGGGCCGGAGATTTCACAGCCGCCCTGACCCGCCTGCGCGACGATCCGAACCTGCATCTGACCGGGCTGATGGGGTATGAGCCGCATATCGCCCGCCTGCCCCGCGCGATCACCAGCCCCGCACGCGCGTTGGACGCGGCGCGGGCGGCCTATGCGCGGTTTCATGCGCTGGCGGTCCAGACGCTGGGGGCACAGGCCGCCGCCACGCTGATCTATAACACCGGCGGCAGCAGCACCTTCATGCTCTATGACGGGAGCGGGCCGGGAACCGAAGTGGCGCTGGCCTCGGCCCTGGTCAAGCCGACCGATTTCGACCTGCCCGCGCTGGAGGCGCTGCAAGCGGCGGCCTTTATCGCCGCCCCGGTGCTGAAAACCGTGGAACGGCCCGAAATCCCGATGGCGCGAGAGCTGAGCCGGGTGTTGCGTCTGCTGGGCCGCTCGCCGCAAAGAGCCTGTTTCATCTATGGCGGCAATTGGCTGGCCGATCCCTGTCACCCGGCGGGCGCGCGGCGCTCGGCCCTGTTCGGGCATTCCAGCAATCAGGAGATGTACGACTTGCCCACAGATAGTGGCCTGAAACCCGGTGATTTCCTGTTCTTCCGTCCGCGTCAGAGCGAGGCGCTGTTCCTGCAATTCGGCGATATCGCCGCGTTCGACGGGACCGCGATCACCGATTGGTGGCCGGTCTGGCACGAGACACATTAGGAGGCGCGATGCTGTTTGCCCTAACCCTGCTGGCGCTGCCCGCGCTGATCATCTGGCTGGCGGCGCGGATACCGGCGCTGGACCGGATCGGCGTGGTGCCGTTGACCTTTGCCATCGGTTTCGCGCTGGCGCTAAGCCTGGACCAGAGCGCTTTCACCGAAATGCAGACCACGGTGCAGGAGGTGAGCGTGGCGCTGGCCCTGCCCCTGATCCTGTTTGCCGCCAACCTGCGCCGCGCTCTGACCGAGGCGCATGGCGCCGGGCTGGCCATGGCGCTGTCGCTGGTCTCGGTCTGTATTGCCAGCCTGCTGGGCGTGCTGCTGTTTCAGGGTCGGATCGTGGACTTGCCGCAGGTCGCCGGTATGGCGGTGGGCGCCTATACCGGCAGCGGCGTCAACATGGGCGCGATCAAATCCGCGACCGGGGCCAGCGATGCGCTGTTTCTGACCATGGTGACCTATGACATCGTGTTTTCCATCGGCTACATGATGGTCATCGTGCTGGTGGGTCAAAGGCTGGCGGGTCTGATCCTGCCGCCCTTTGTGCCCCATGCCGAGACCGATCATGCGGCAAACGCCGCCCATATCGCCGATGACAGTGCGCACGGATATGCCCGGTTGATCGAGCGGTCGGGGCTGGTGGGGTCAGCGCTGGCCTTCGGCGCGGCGGCGCTTTGTGTCGGAGTGGCGGTGGCGCTCGCGGGTCTGCTGCCCGAGGCCTGGTCGGGCACTGCGACAATCCTCTTGATCACCACATTCGGCCTGCTGGGAGCGTTTGTGCCCCGGCTGCACACCAGTCCGACCAGCTTTCACCTTGGCATGTATCTGATCCTGATCTTCTGCCTCAGCTCGGCCACCTTGCTGGATCTGTCGGTTCTGACCGGGATGAACTGGGCGCTTGGCGGTTACTTCGCCTTTATCCTGCTGGGCGCTATGGCGCTGCATGCGCTGCTCTGCCGCCTGTTCGGGATCGACCGCGATACCTATCTGGTGGCCTCGGGCGCCGCGATCATGTCGGTGCCTTTCATCCCGGTAATCTGCGGCGCGCTGCGCAACCGGGCGCTGCTGGTGCCCGGTATCGCAATCGCGATCCTGGGCTTTGCGGTGGGGAACTACCTGGGCGTGTTTGTCGCGGAGCTGGCCGAGGCGCTGTAGGGGTTTAGAGGTCCTCGCCCTTTTTCAGAAGCTCGTCGATCAACTGCCGCTGCAAGCCGCCGCTGTCGCCGCCGCCATATTGCAGCGCCCCGCCGGAATAGAGCGTGCCATAGCTCTGCGCCACATTCGCCACCTGACCCAGCCCCGAAATGAACTCGTCCCGCTCGAGCGGCGACAGGGGGTGGATGAACACACTCCACAAGGTCTCGTTGGCAATGGCATAGCGGGCATCCAGCGCACTGTCGAAATTGGCTTGCATCATGCGTTCCAGATCGGCCTGGGACAGCCCTGCGGCCGGGCGGATCGGCGACATGGCCCGCATCCGGTCGGCCTCCTGGTCGGTGACGATGAGAATGGCCACACCGCCGACCCGCATCGTGAAACCCGGTCCCTGAGGTTCCGCCTCGGGGTCGAGGGCAAAGACGATGCGGCCCAGCCGTTCATAGGTCATCGGCGCCTCGGCCTCTTGCGCGGCGGCGGGCAGGGTCAGGGCCACAAGGCAGAGGGCAAGCCATCGTGTCATCAGGGTTCTCCGGTTCAGGTGAACCAGCGTAACCTGTTTCCGGGCAACTTCGGAATCACGGATGGGTGACGGATCAGCCCCGGCCGGGCCTCTTCCGTTCGATCTGGGCAATCGCGGCGGCCAGCGCGGCGGGGATATCCATGGCGCTGGTATCCAGAAGCACCGCATCCTCGGCCGGTTTCATCGGCGCGGTGGCGCGGTCCGCATCGCGGGCATCGCGTTCGCGCACATCTGCCAGAACCGCATCCAGCGTGGTGACATGGCCCTTGGCCGTCAGTTCCAGATAGCGGCGTTCGGCGCGCACCTCGGCGCTGGCGGTGACAAAGAGTTTCACCTCGGCCTCGGGGCAGATCACGGTGCCGATATCGCGCCCATCGAGCACCGCGCCCCCGGCGCGGCGGGCAAAGGCGCGCTGGAAATCGACCAGCGCGGCGCGCACCTCGGGGATTGCCGCCACCTTGCTGGCGGCCTGTGCCACCTCGGCGGTGCGCAGGTCGTCACGCTCCAGGTCCTCAGGCCGCAGGGTGCGCGCGGCGACCTCGGCCGCCTCGCCGTCCAGCGTGCGGCGCCCCACCGCGCGATAGAGGAGCCCTGTGTCGAGATGGGCGAAGCCGAAATGTGCGGCCACAGCTTTTGAGATCGTGCCCTTGCCCGCAGCCGCTGGCCCGTCGATGGCCACGGTAAAGGTCATGTCCGCTCAACCTTGGCGCCCAGCCCGCCCATCAGCGGCTCGAAAATCGGGAAGGAGGTGGCAATCGGGCTGCCATCGTCGACCGAGACCGGCGCTATCGCCCCCATGCCCATCACCATGAAGGACATGGCGATGCGGTGATCCAGGAAGCTCTCGCAAGTGCCGCCGCCCGGCACCTTGCCGATGCCCAGACCATGTACCGCCCACCAATCGTCGCCCTCTTCGACGGTCACGCCATTGGCGCGCAGCCCGCGCGCCATCGCGTCGATCCGGTCGCTTTCCTTGACGCGCAACTCCTTGACGCCGCCCATCATGGTCACGCCCTGGGCATTGGCGGCCACCACCGACAGAACCGGGTATTCGTCGATCATGCTGGCGGCGCGCTCGGGTGGCACGGTGATGCCCTTCATGTCGGGCGAATAGCGGGCGCGCAGGTCGGCCACCGGCTCGCCCCCCTCGGTGCGCTCGTTCTCATAGGTCAGATCGGCGCCCATCTCGCGCAGCGTGGTGAAGAGGCCTGCGCGCGTCGGGTTCAGGCCGATGCCGGGCACCAGCACATCTGAGCCGGGCGTGATCAGCGCGGCGCAGACCGGGAAAGCGGCGCTGGAGGGGTCGCGCGGCACCGCGATCACCTGCGGTTTCAGCTCGGGCCGCCCGGTCAGGGTGATGACACGACCTTCGTTGGTATCCTCGACCGTGACCTCGGCGCCGAAGCCCGCAAGCATCCGCTCGGAATGGTCCCGGGTGGCCTCTTTCTCGATCACCACGGTCTGGCCGGCTGCATTGAGCCCGGCCAGCAAAACCGCCGATTTCACCTGGGCCGAAGGCACCGGCACCGCGTAGCGCACCGGCACCGGATCAGCGGCACCCACGATGGTCATTGGCAGGCGGCCGCCCTTGCGGCCCACAGCCTTTGCCCCGAACAGCGCCAGCGGATCGGTGACCCGCGCCATAGGGCGCTTGTTCAGGCTGGCATCGCCGGTAAAGGTCGCGGTGATGGGCGAGGTTGCCATCGCCCCCATGATCAGCCGAACGCCGGTGCCGGAATTGCCGCAATCGATCACCTGATCCGGCTCGGAAAAGCCGCCGACACCAACGCCGTGCACCGACCAGGATCCATCCGCGTGCCGCGTCACCTCGGCGCCAAAGGCACGCATCGCCTTGGCAGTGTCCAGCACATCCTCGCCTTCGAGCAGGCCGGTGATACGGGTCTCGCCCACCGCCATCGCGCCAAGGATCAGCGCCCGGTGCGAGATCGACTTGTCGCCCGGCACCTCTGCCACGCCGTTCAGCGGACCGCAGGGATGCGAGGTCATCGGGATGGGTGTGCCGTGTCCGGACATGCGGGAAACCTCTTTCTTAAGTCGCCCAAGCCCTATCCAATCGGTCCGAGACGGTCCAGAGCGATTTGCAGGCAGAATCGCGAAGCTTAGCCGGCATCGTCCTGTGTGGTAGACTGAACGGACCCTCGGGCAGAACCGAGCAGGGAAGGGAAACGACCATGCCGGACAACACCAACATTCTGACCACGGGTTCCACCAGGTGGATTCAACCCAGGCAGCCCGAGAAGGATCCGTTGCAGTCGAAGAACCTGCGGACGCAGAACCGGCTGGCTTTCCTGGTTGGTCTCGTTGCGCTCTGCCTGCCGATCATCATGATACTCGGGGCGCGTCTGGATGGGGGCTGCTATCGCGACAGCATCAGCCATTATTATTACGCACAGGTTCTCGGATCGATCTTTGTCGGCCTTCTGAGCTTTATCGGCGGCTTCATGATCGCTTATTCCGGTGAACACTGGGTCGAGGATACCGGATCCTTCATTGCCGGCGTAGGCGCCTTTTTCGTGGCGATCTTTCCGACTATCGGCAATGGGTGCGAGGACCATCCGGGGTTCTTGTCACGGGTTTTTGTCCAATATCACTCGGGTCCGCCCGATCGCGTGGTTCCGATGCCCGATGGCAGCTTCTTCATGCTGTTTCCAGATGTGGGAGACGTGCACCGAATGGCCGCCTCGGTGCTGTTCATCTATCTCGGGGTGTACTGTCTGGTGGTGATGCGGCGGATCGTGCCCGAGCGGCACGTTCGAGACAACCGCCTGATCGAGAGCAAACGGCGGCGCAACCTGGTGTATGGAATATGCGGCTACACGATCCTTGGCTGTGTGACCCTGCTGGCCTGCATCGGCTTTCTGACCGGTCCCGAGTTCAAGGTCTGGTGGAACCAGTGGAACCTGACCTTTGTGTTTGAGACAACGATGCTGTGGGCGTTTGCCCTGGCCTGGTTCACCAAGGGGCGGCAGTTCAAGTGGATGAATGACCCCGCGCCGGTTTGAACCGGTCAGTCCTGGGTGCGGCGGAAGGTCAGGTAATGCGGCACCCGGCCCTCGCGCAGCGCCTTTTGCTCGTAGCGGGTCGAGATCCAGTCACCCCAGGGCTGGCGCCAGTCGGCGGGCGCCTCGGCCAGCCATTCGAAACCGGCGCGCGGCACTTCCTCCAGCGTTTGGCGGACATAGTCGGGGATGTCGGTGGCCACGCGAAAGATGGCACCGGGTTTCAGCACCCGCGCCAGCGGCTCCAGATGTTCGGGGGTCACAAAACGGCGCCGGTGATGCCGTTTCTTGGGCCAGGGATCGGGATAAAGCAGGAAGGCGCGTGAAATGCTCTGCGGTGGCAGTACGTCGAACAGGTCGCGCACATCGCCCGGATGAACCCGAACATTGTCGGCCTCTGCTGCGCGGATCTTGCCCAACAGCATCGCCACCCCGTTGATAAAGGGTTCCGCGCCGATGATGCCGATGCCGGGGTTCGAGGCCGCCTGATGTACCAGATGCTCGCCACCGCCGAACCCGATCTCGAGCCATGTCTCGCGGCCACCAAAGAGCGCGTCCAGATCCAGCGGTGTGCGCGCGGGATTGTCCTGCCAGCTCACCGGACCCGGTGACAGGGGCGTCAGGTCCTCGTCCAGATAGGTCCGCTGGTTCGGTTTCAGGGTCTTGCCCTTGATGCGACCGTAAAAGTTGCGGCGCGGGCGGTCGGGGATGGTTTTGCTCATGGCCGTGGGGTTACTGCGACCGCGCGCCGGGTGCAAGACGGGACCCCGGCCGATAGAAGCGAAAGGGGCGCGGTTTCCCGCGCCCCTTTGTCATTTTCCGGTTCAGACCGCTTTCTTGAGCGCCTCGACCAAGTCGGTGCGCTCCCAGCTGAAGCCGCCGTCGGCTTCGGGGTCGCGGCCGAAATGACCATAGGCGGCTGTGCGCTGGTAGATAGGCTTGTTCAGGCTCAGATGGGTGCGGATGCCGCGCGGGGTCAGGTTCATGACCTTGGGGATGGCGGCCTCGATCTCGGCATCGGCTACCGTGCCGGTGCCGTGGGTATCGGCATAGATCGACAGCGGCGCCGATACGCCGATGGCATAGCTGAGCTGGATGGTGCATTTCTCGGCCATGCCGGCGGCGACCACGTTCTTGGCCAGGTAGCGCGCGGCATAGGCGGCCGAGCGGTCCACCTTGGTCGGATCCTTGCCCGAGAAGGCACCGCCGCCATGAGGCGCGGCACCGCCATAGGTGTCGACGATGATCTTGCGGCCGGTCAGACCGGCGTCACCGTCGGGCCCGCCGATGACGAACTTGCCGGTCGGGTTCACGTGCCAGACGGTATCGGCGCCGATCCAGCCTTCGGGAAGGACTTCGCGGATATAGGGCTCGACAATGGCGCGGATGTCGGCGCTGGTCAGCGCCTCGTCCAGGTGCTGAGTCGACAGCACGATCGAGGACACGCCCACCGGCTTGCCATCGCGATAGATCACCGAGAGCTGCGATTTCGCATCCGGGCCAAGCGCCGGCTCGGTGCCGTTCTTGCGCACCTCGGCCAGACGGCGCAGGATGGCATGGCTGTACTGGATCGGGGCGGGCATCAGCGCGGGCGTTTCGGTCGTGGCGTAACCGAACATGATGCCCTGGTCGCCAGCGCCTTCGTCCTTCTCGCCCGAGGCATCGACGCCCTGGGCAATGTGGGCTGACTGTTCGTGCAGAAGATTGGTAACTTCCACCGTCTCGTGGTGGAACTTGTCCTGCTCGTAGCCGATATCCTTGATACAGGCGCGCGCGATATCCTCGATGCGGCCCATGTATTCGCGCAGCTTGTCCTTGTTCGACAGGCCGACTTCGCCGCCGATCACGACGCGGTTGGTGGTGGCAAAGGTTTCACAGGCAACTCGCGCCTCGGGCTCTTCGGTCAGAAACGCGTCGAGGACGGCATCGGAAATCCGGTCGCAAACCTTGTCCGGGTGCCCTTCGGAAACGGATTCCGAAGTGAAGATGTAGTTCTGTCGGGACATGCAAAGTGCTCCATTAATGAATACCCGCGCCACGCCAGGAAGCCGTTGTGGCAGGTCTGAGCCGGGATACGCCCCGCATTTGTTGAGGTCAATCGCTATTTGCCGGTTCGGGACGCGCCTGTATCCTTGCCGCACCAAGCAGCAGGATCAGCATCGCCATCAACAATGGCAAGTCCCCGGTCTGGCCGTAGACGGTCGCGTTCAGCGGCAAGGGCAGTTCGGCATCGAGATAACCCGCCTTGTTCAGGGGCAAGGCCGCCGTGATCCGGCCCAGTGGGTCGATCATTGCCGAGACCCCGGTATTGGCGACGCGCACCATCGGCAATCCCTGCTCTACCGCCCGCATTCGGGCCTGTGCCAGGTGCTGATAGGGGCCTGACCAGGTTCCGAACCAGGCGTCGTTAGTCGCTTGCAAGAGCAGGTCCGGCCGCCCTGGTACTGCATTCACATCTTGGGGGAAAACAGCCTCGTAGCAGATCAGCGGCACTGCGGCACCGATCCCGGGTATCTTGATCACGCTTGGACCCGGGCCGGGGCTGAACCCTTGCCCGCTGCGCGCGGCAAAACCGGAGATGCCAAAGAATTCGAGAATGTCGCCAAAGGGGACGTATTCGCCAAAGGGGACCAGATGGAACTTGTCATAGACCGGATCGGCAACACCCTCGGGTGTCACCACCGCAAGAGAGTTGAAGATGCGCGCCCCCTCGGCCCGGTTCACGCCGACAACCACCGGCGCACCACGCGCAGCAGTGGCAATTTCCTCCAGCACCGGACCTGCACCGTCGAGCCAATAGGGCAACGCGGATTCGGGCCAGACCACCAGATCGGGCCGCGCACCTTCGGCGGTGAACTGGAGTTGCCGTTCCAGAAAGACTGGGTACCAGTCGGGGTCCCATTTCTGGTGTTGCGGCGCGTTCGGTTGTACCAGCCGGACCCGTTTTCCCGTGCTCTCGACCTGCGGTCGGATCGCATCCACCGCCAGAATTGCCAGTCCGAACGCCACAGCAGGAACGCAGCGTAGTAGCAAGGCGAACCCACCCATGCCGCGTGCCAAAGCCGATCCTGGAGGCAAGACCGCCAGAAGGGTCAGCAACGCCAGGCCGTTGGGGCCGATCCAGGCCAGCAGCAACAAGGCATCGGTTTCCACCCACACTTGCGCCAGACCCGCCCAGGGAAATCCGGTCAGCACATAGCCGCGCGCGAACTCTGCGATTCCCAGCGAAAGGATCAGCAACCAGGTCCGCCGCTGGGCAGTACGCCAGGGCATGGCCGCCAGCGCAAAGGCCGCCGCCCAGAACAGCGCCAACCCTCCGGCCATGAAGATCAGCGCAAAGGGCGCCATCCAGCCGTGCCGCGCAACATCGATCAGAAATGGCTCGACAATCCAGAGAAGCGCATAGCCGAAATAGCCGGTGGCAAAGGCCCACCCGGTCAGGGCCGCCTCGGTCCGCGAGCGGGCCGCCTGAAACAAAGCCGGCACCGCCAGCAGGGCGCTGACCGTGGCGACCCAGATCGAGGTTGGCGCCAAGCCCAATGCCCCGATTACGCCCAAGGCTGCGGCAAGCAGCATGCGTTGCCACAAACGCCAGCCGGACAAAAAGGTCATGCCGCGGCTTCGGGTATCATGACGCGCAGCCGCTTGATGCGTCGCGGATCGGCATCCATAACCTCGAATTCAACGCCCTCGGGATGCAGGACCACTTCGCCCCGGGCCGGGATCCGACCGGACAGCATGAAGACCAGTCCGCCCAGCGTGTCGATCTCTTCTTCGTCCACGTCCTCGTGGCTGGTCAGAGAGCGGCCGATTTCGGCCTCGAAATCCTCCAGCGGCGTCTTGGCCTGGGCGATGTAACAGCCGGGGCGTTCCTTGATCCAGGTCTGCGCCTCGTCGGTGTCGTGCTCGTCCTCGATCTCGCCCACCACCTGTTCGATCAGGTCCTCGATGGTCAAGAGACCGTCGACCCCGCCATATTCGTCGATCACCAGCGCCATATGGCGCCGTTCGGTCTGCATCTTGGTCAGCAGAACACCGATGGGCATAGACGGCGGCACGAACAGCAGCGGCCGCAGCATGGAGGCCAGATCGAACACCGCCGAATCGCCGTTGAACCCGTGGGTCAACGCCAGATCCTTGAGATGCACAAACCCCAGCGGGGTATCGAGCGTGGTCTCGTAGACCGGGATCCGGGTCAGCCCGCTGTCGCGGAACACCTGAACCAGCTCTTCCTTGGATATGGTCACCGGCACGGCAATGATTTCCGCGGTGGGGATGGCCACGTCCTCGACCCGCATGCGCCGCAAGTTCAAAAGACCGGGCGTGACGGCAGGCGGAACCGAAGCGCCCGAGGTCTCGGGCTGCTCCTGGCCGTCGCCAGGGGAAAACGCATCCATGATGCGGGTAAAAAATCCTGATCTTTCTGCGTTCGTCTCGCCGGGAATATCCGGTTGCGCGCTATGCGCTGCGCTAGAACTGCCCTCTATGTCGCCCATTAATCCTAATCCAATCCAGAGCCTCGTGGCCCTTCAGTCCGTATAATATGGGTTATCGAGGCCCAGATTGCCAAGTATCTCCGCCTCCAAACCTTCCATCAGCGTTGCGTCTTCGTCACGGATATGGTCGTAGCCCAAGAGATGTAACACGCCGTGAACGATCAAATGCGTGACATGATCGGTCATGGGCTTGCCCGCCGCCTCTGCCTCGCGCTGGCAAGTGTCATAGGCGATCGCAATGTCGCCCAGGGGAATCATGCCGGTAAAATCCGGCTCGGGCGCCAGAGGTGTGCCGCCGGGCACGTCGGCGGCCAGATCTTCGGATGGCCAGCTCAGCACGTTTGTCGGCACGGGCTTGCCGCGGAACTCGGCGTTGAGTTCCGATATCCGGGCGTCGTCACAGCCCAACAGGCTGATCTCGCACTCTCCGGGGTCCAGGCCAAAATTCCGCAGGGCCGCGTCGGCGGCCTGCTGCGCCAGGGGCGGCAGGATAATCCAGCGCGGATCTTCGAGGGTGATATCAAGTGTCATGGTGGCCCCGGCTTTTTCAGGTCGAGACCCGCCATTCGGCCAGACGGATCAACCTGCGTCGGCCTCATACGCCTCGATGATGGCGGCGACAAGCGGATGCCTGACCACGTCCTTGGAGGTGAAATAGTTGAAGCTGATGCCCGGCACCGGTTTCAGCAACCGTTCGGCATCGGATAAGCCCGAGGTCACCCCGCGCGGCAGGTCGACCTGGCTGCGGTCGCCGGTGATCACCATGCGGCTACCCTCGCCCAAACGGGTCAGGAACATCTTCATCTGCATGGTGGTGGCGTTCTGCGCCTCGTCCAGCACCACAAAGGCATTGGCCAGCGTGCGCCCGCGCATGAAGGCCAGCGGCGCGATCTCGATCTTCTTTTCCTCGATCAGCTTGGCCACCTGCTTGCCAGGCAGGAAATCGTTCAGCGCGTCATAGAGCGGCTGCATATAGGGATCAACCTTATCCTTCATGTCGCCGGGCAGATAGCCCAGCTTCTCGCCCGCCTCGACCGCCGGACGGCTCAGGATGATACGGTCGACCAGACCGTTGATGAACATGGTGACGCCGACAGCCACGGCCAGATAGGTCTTGCCGGTACCGGCGGGACCGATGCCGAAGGCGAGCTCGTTTTCGAACAGCGATTTCACATAGGCCTTTTGCGCCTCGGTACGCGGTTCGACCGGTTTCTTTCGGGTCTTGATCTCGAACCGCCCGCCCAGGAACATCTCCAACTGGTCGCCATCGCGAGCGTCAGGTTCTTCGGCGGCACGGCCCATGCGCAATTCGCGGTCCACGTCGGCCCCCTCGACAGTGCGGCCTGATTGCAGCCGCTCGTAAAGTGCCTCGAGGATCTCGGCAGAGCGGGCGCGCGTTTCGGGGTCGCCACCGAGAATCGACAGATGATTTCCACGCCGGACGATCTGCACCCCCAGCACCTGTTCAATAAGCACCAGGTGACGGTCGTGCTCGCCGCACAAGTCTATCAAAAGCCGATTGTCGGGGAATTCCAGGTGCAGGTCCGTCTGGACGCTGCCATCTTGCGGTGTGATCAGGGCACCGAGGGCCATCCGCTCTCCTGTTGTCGAAGTCCTGTTCTTAGCGTAGCCAAGATATTGTGGGTGGTGCAAGTATGACCGCAAAGTTTTCACCAATCTGAAACAAAAAAGACCGCCCCAAGGGCGGTCTTGGTGCAGGCAGTGTTCCGGTCAGATCGGGTCGCTGAATGTCGAGCCAGACTTGAACGGTCCTGTGGCCACGTTGCGCGGCAGTTCGCTGTTGCATACAGGCTTGCCATCAGGTGTCCGCCGCAGGTCGGCGTAGCCTTCGAGTCCGTCATCGATGATCCAGTGTTCGCACCCCGCCGGATCTACCCAGATACCGGCCGTCAAAAGCGACAGATCCCCACTTTTGCCATCTAGAATGTTGCGATCGCGCGTCTTGTCGATGGCGCTATCACAAGCCGAAATTGAGAACGCCAGAGCCAGAGCGGCAACTCCCTTAAAAACTGTCATCTCCAACTCTCCTTAGCGGATACAATAAATTTCGACACGACGGTTCTCAGCCATATTGGCGGCACTGGTGTTCGGGACGCGCGGGTCTCGTTCACCATAAGCGCGAATGTCGCCGATCCGCGCACCGACGGAACGGGCAACCTGAGCCACCGCGTTAGCGCGCCGTTCAGAGAGGCGGATATTATATTCGTCCGAGGCGCGACTATCGGTGTGCCCGGCCACTACGAAATACCGCGTGCCTGGCATAGTCTTGCGGAAAAACTCTTGCAGGCGCGCCTTGCCTGCCGAACTGATGCTGTGTTTGTCGGTGGCAAAGAACTGATCCGTGGGCATCATCCCGCACAATTGGCCGCGCCGGCAAACGGGTTTTCCATCGGGATAAACATGCGGGGTCATGTAGCCCTCGGCACCATCATCCATCACCCAATGCTCGCATCCGTCGGGATCCACCCAGATCGTTGGCACATAGCGTTCACCAACTACCGAACGTGCTGTACCCGTCGTTTCAGTTTGCGTAGCCGCCGGTGCGATAGAAGCCCATGAAACGGCAAGGGCAGATACTACCGGAACCACCATTTTCTTGAGATTGAAATCAGACACAGTGTTAAATCCTTACCTGGCTCCCCTGCCTTCAACAGTCGACGCAAACACGCCATCCGTTGAACGCGAAACTGCGGCAACCATATGAAAATTCGGTATTTCTGTGAAGAGAAAACCACCACATATTGTGTCCTTTTCTGGGGTACTCCCCAAGGTGAAGCCGGAATTGTTTCGGGTGCCGTACCTAGTTCCCGGAGCCGGAAATGGGGTGAGTCGCGGCATTTGACAAAGGAGGGGCAAATCGAAGGGTCCAACCCGATTGCGGCCATTGGAGCAACAAAGCAATTCTCAGGCTCGCCATAATCCACCTTCCCGGCAACAATGATCAGACGCGGTCACCATCGGGACAGCTATCGCAATGGCTTACTGTTGGATAATATAGCCCTGCCTTTTCGGTTGTCCGGAACAGGTCAGCGTCGGGCTGTACGGCGCTGTTTCATATTTCCTGTCAGACGTGGGGGTATTGACATGAAAGCTTATCTGGTCGCCGGGATCGTCCTGGCGAGTACTTTTGTGGTATCTGGTTCCGCCGTGGCGCAGCAGCGTCCAACGAAACCGGGGACTGACGGCTACAACATCACCATCAGCTGCTTTCGCGGACCGACCCGGGACGTAATCTGGGATCGCCCCAACGCGGTCTTTGTCGAGGACCTGGTCAAGATCGGCTATTCCTATCCGCAGGCTCATGCCATCGGCGAGCGCATCTGCCGGGACGAATGGGGCGTCGGCCAGCATGACTACATGCGGACCTCGCTGCTGGAGATCATGGCGAAAACGCCGCCATCGCACTGACCGGGCGCGGCCTCAGATCGGTTCGCCTGCCAGCGAATTCGGCCCTGAGGCCACGATCCGGACCCGCGCGATCTGACCGGCCGACAGGCCGGGGGCCTGCACGTGCACAGCGTGCAGGTATTCGCTCTTGCCGACCATCTGGCCGGGCAGTCGGCCGGGTTTTTCGAACAGGACACTGACCTCGCGGCCAACCATGCTGTCCTGGATCTCGCGCTGGTGGCGGGTGATCAGCGCCTGCAACCGTTGCAGCCGGTCGTCGGCCTCGGCCGGGTCGACCTGCGCCCGCTCGGCCGCCGGGGTGCCGGGGCGTGTCGAGTATTTGAACGAATAGGCATAGCCATAGCGGACCTGCTCGACCAGATCGAGCGTGGCCTGAAAATCGGCCTCGGTCTCTTCGGGGAAACCCACGATGAAATCGCCCGACATCAGGATGTCGGGCCGCGCGGCGCGGATGCGTTCGACCAGGCGCAGATAGCTTTCGGCAGTGTGGCTGCGGTTCATCCGTTTCAGGATCCTGTCCGACCCCGCCTGCACCGGCAGATGCAGGTAAGGCATCAGCTTGGTGCAGGTGCCATGCGCCTCGATCAGGTCGTCGGTCATGTCGTTGGGGTGACTGGTGGTGAAACGGATGCGCTCCAGCCCGTCGATCTTGTCCAGCTCCCAGATCAGACCGGCCAGCGTCATGTCACCGTTGGGCCCCGCGCCGTGATAGGCGTTGACGTTCTGACCCAGCAGAGTGATTTCGCGTACGCCGCGCTCGACCAGATCGCGCGCCTCGCTCAGAATCCGGTCGGCGGGGCGGCTGACCTCGGCCCCGCGGGTATAGGGTACCACGCAAAAGGCGCAGAACTTGTCACAGCCTTCCTGCACGGTCAGGAACGCTGTCGGACCGCGTTTCGCCTTGGGGCGGCTCTTGAGTTTTTCGAACTTGTCTTCCTCGGGGAAATCGGTGTCGAGCGCCTTTTCCCCGGCGCGCGCCTTGGCCTCCAGTTCGGGCAGGCGGTGATAGCTTTGCGGGCCGACCACCAGATCGACCAGCGGCTGGCGGCGCATGATCTCTTCGCCCTCGGCCTGGGCGACACAGCCCGCAACCCCGATCTTGAGATCGGGTTTGGCGGCCTTCAGCCCCTTGAACCGTCCCAGTTCGGAATAGACCTTTTCCGCCGCCTTTTCCCGGATGTGGCAGGTGTTGAGCAGGATCATGTCGGCGTCTTCGGCGCTCTGCGTCTCGACATAGCCCTGCCCGCCAAGCGCTTCGGCCATACGCTCGCTGTCATAGACGTTCATCTGGCAACCATAGGTCTTGATAAACAGCTTCTTGGGGTCTGACATCGGGCGGGCCTTTGTTTTCGCGGGATCAGCGGCGGCGTCTACAGGGATCGGGCGTCGCTTGCAATGCACGCGCAATTAACCGAAGTTGGCCCAGAATGCCAGACAGGCAAGGGTGGAAGACAGGCATGGAATACGCATCGCTGGACCATTTCCTGAAAACCGGGGCCGAGGCGCTGGCCAAGGGACCGGTGGCGATGATCTTTGTCGAGGACGATGTGGAACTGGCCACCACCATGCGCCATCACATCCAATCCGGGTTCAAATCCGTTCTGGTCTTTATGCCCGATGCATTTGTCCTGCCGAAAGATGTCGAGGCGCGCATTCACCGCATCCCGTACGACTGCGGGCCGCGTAACGCGGTGGTCAATGCGATCAACCGGATCATCGCGGCGGCGCCGGGCATCTGGATGTATTACTGCTACAATGCCGAATACCTGTTCTTTCCCTTCTGCGAAACGCGCAGCGTGGGCGAGATGCTGACGTTCCACGGCGAGGAACGGCGCGACGCGATGCTGACCTATGTGATCGACCTTTATGCCGACGATTTGCAGGCCTGCCCCATGGGCGTTTCGCTGGACCGGGCCTTTCTCGACCGATCGGGGTATTACGCCCAGGCGCGCAAGGACCCGGAAACCGGCCACCCGCGCGAACGCCAGCTCGACTTTTTCGGCGGGGTGCGCTGGCGGCACGAGGAGCATATTCCGAAAGACAGCCGCAAGATCGACCGGATCGCGCTGTTCAAGGCAAAACCCGGACTGAAGATCCTGCCCAATCACACGTTCGAGGATCAGGAGTACAATACCTATGCCTGCCCCTGGCACCACAACCTGACGGCGGCGATCTGCTCATTCCGTACCGCCAAGGCGCTGAAGAAGAACCCGGGCTCGACCTTCGAGATCCACAGTTTCCGCTGGCACAATTCCACGCCTTTTGAATGGCATTCGCGCCAGCTGCTCGATCTTGGCCTGATGGAGCCGGGACAGTGGTTCTGACCTAGAACGACACGTGCCAGCTGTTGCCGGTGCCGATCGAGATGTAACCTGGCCCACAGCTGCGCCCGACCGAGACACCGCCGGTGGCACCGCCGGATCCAACCCCGACGCCGACATTCACATCCGCCGGGGAATTGCATTTCTCACACCCGGCGACGACCATGCCCGCCAGGGCAACACATAGAATTGCACGCATCACAATGTTCCAATCAAATCCGCAGTTCAGACAGGAACCGATGATGCGTGCTCAGCGCCGGGGCGTCAATCTTGGGCGCCGCGCCGGAACAGGACTGGGAACCAGTCCTCGCGCAGGCGCTGACCCGGCACCATGTCGTGACCAGGATAGGGCGGTGAGGTGCGGCCCGGACGTTCGACATAGCGCGCATCGTCACCGACGAGGCGGAGGGAGAAGGCGCGGCGGCGCGAAGTGCTGGTATTGCCACGCGCGCCATGCAGGGTCTTGTAATTGAAGGCTACGGCATCGCCCGGCTGCATCTCGAACTCGACAATGCGCATGCCTTCGGCCTCGGGGTCTGGGATGGGCATGTACTGCCCCTCGTCGGGGAAAAACCCCTCTTCGCTGACCCAGCGGGTCGGCAACACCTCTTTTTCCCACAGGTGGGACCCGGCGACACAGCGCAACGTCGCCTCTGTCACCGGATCGAGCGGCGACCAGAAACTGATGGTCTGGAGCCCGTCGACAAAGTAGTAGGGCCCGTCCTGGTGCCAGGGAGTCGCCATCGAGGTGCCCGGCTCCTTGACCAGAACATGATCGTGAAACATCTGTGCGGTCCGCGATTGCATCAGCTCGGCGGCGATCTCGGCGGCGGGTGAAGTTTCGATCACCTCGCGAAACTCCGGGATGCGATCCCAGTTGCAATAGTCGTCAAAGAAGAGACCCTTATGCCCTTGTTTGCGGTTCTCCGAGGCGTAGGGACCGGGTGCCGCCATGTTCGACTCGATCCCGGCGCGCAGGGTGTCGACGTGATCGGCGAACAGGCCTTTGACAAGGACCACGCCGTCGCGCTGGAAGGTTTCGATCATCTCGGGCGTAACAAGCGGGTGCGGCATTTCGGGCTCTCCGGTGGCTGAGGTTTGCCTGTGGTTTTCACCGGAAACACCCCCCTGTTCAAATCATATCTTAAAAACTAATAAATAAACCCATGTTATACCTTACGCTTCGGCAATACGAATATGTCTGTGCCGTGGGCCGCCATGGCAGCCTGTCGGCGGCGGCCGCTGCGCTGCATGTCTCGCAGCCCGCACTTTCGGCGGCGCTGGCCCGGATCGAGGAACATCTGGGCCATCCGCTGTTCATCCGCAGGCGCGGGTCGGCCATGGCCGTCACGCCCGAAGGGCGACATTTCATCGCCTCGGCCGAGGCTTTGCTGGCCGACGCGGCCCGGATTGAGGACCCGGCGCATCCGCGCCCTGGGCAGCAGCGCCTGCATCTGGGATGTTTTGCCGATCTGGCGCCGTTCCTGCTGGCCCCCGCGCTGCGCGCCTTGCGCCAGGCCATGCCTGATGTGACCGTCAGCTATCGCGCCGAGGCGTTCGAAGCGCTGATATCCGGCCTGCTCAAGGGGCAGGTCGATCTGGCCTTGACCTATGACTTGGGACTGGATGCGGGATTTCACCGCGAAGCTCTGTATCACAGCCACCCGCATGCGGTGATAGCACCGGACCATCCCCTGAGCCACGGGGCGGCGCCCAATCTGGCAGCCCTTACCGGCTTTCCCCTGATCCTGTCGGACGAGGGGCTGTCGGCGCAGCACATGTTGGGACTGTTCCGCGACCGGGGCCTGAACCCGGTCGTCGCACACCGCGCCGCCACGCTGGAACTGCTGCGAAGCCTGGCGGCGCATGGCGAGGGGGTGGGGATCAGCTATGCCAACCCGCCGCACACGACCAGCTATGACGGGATGCCATTGCTCAGCCGCAGGATCGCGAACCCCGATCTGGGCGAAGACGTGATCCTTGTGCGCCATGGCACCGGACCGGCGGATAGCACCACCGGGCGGGCATGGCAGGTTCTGGCAAAGCTGTTTCGCGGGCGCTGATCAGGATTTACGCCGCAGCCGGATCACCACATCGACCGAGGCGATCTCGACCCCGTCGGGCGCGTCGGGCAAGCGGTGGATCACCAGTTGATCCGAGGGTGCGTCGGAAAGACGCCCCTCGTCTTCCCAGAAGAAATGCGGATGGTCGTAGGTGTTGGTGTCGAAGTAGCTTTTCGATCCGTCCACGGTGATCTCTTGCAAAACGCCGGCCTCGCAGAAGGCGCGCAAGGTATTGTAGACCGTGGCCAGCGATACGGCTGCGCCACGGGACTTGGCCGAATCGAACAGGCTTTCGGCCGTCACATGACGATGCTTGCCATCGCCGACCAGCAACTCGGCCAGGGCAACCCGTTGACGGGTAGGACGCAATCCCGCGGCAACCAGCCAATCGGTGGCGATCTCCTGTGATTTGGGCGTCATCATGCTGTCCTGTCTACGGCTGAATGCATATATAAGGCCCCCGGGGCATAGAATTCAAATGAATTTCATTCGCATCTTCCCCCGGGGCGTCCGGTCACATCTGCCGCTGCCACCCTTGCGGGACAAGGTTGGGCGATGCTAGAGGGGGCAAGTTACCGCAAGAATACCCATGCAGGAGACCAGGGCAGATGGCGCAATTCCCAAGCAGTTTTGACAAGGACGATCTGCTGAAATGTGCGCGTGGCGAGTTGTTCGGCCCGGGCAATGCACAACTTCCGGCGCCGCCGATGCTGATGATGGACCGGATCACCGAGGTTTCCGCCGATGGCGGCGCCCATGGCAAGGGTCACATTCGCGCCGAATTCGACATCACCCCCGACCTGTGGTTCTTTGACTGCCATTTCCCCGGCAACCCGATCATGCCCGGCTGCCTGGGTCTGGACGGACTGTGGCAACTGACCGGCTTCAACCTCGGCTGGCGCGGCTGGCAGGGGCGCGGCTATGCGCTGGGTGTGGGCGAGGTGAAACTGACCGGTATGGTACGGCCTGACCGCAAGATGCTGACCTACAAGGTGGATTTCACCAAGGCGATCCAAACCCGCCGCCTGACCATGGGTGTGGCCGACGGCATTGTCGAGGCCGATGGCGAGGTTATTTATCAGGTCAAGGACATGAAGGTCGCGCTCAGCGAGAGCTGACCAGCCTTTCGGTCCGCTCCGCCCGCCATTCCCGCAACCGAAAGCACAGCTTTCGGTGACCCTTTACTTGCACCCCGTTGCTCCACTGGCCTAGATAGACGGAAGAAGTAGATAAGGAGTACACGCATGCGCCGTGTCGTCGTCACCGGGTTGGGCATTGTATCGTCCATCGGGAACAATGCCGAGGAAGTCACCGCCTCTCTCAGGGCTGGGCGCTCGGGGATCGAGGCTTGCCCGGAAATGGCGGAACACGGGTTTCGCAGCCAGATCGCCGGAACTCTGAAGATCGACGTCAAGGAACATGTGGACAAGCGCACCTTGCGGTTCATGGGGCCGGGCGCGGCCTTTGCCCATATCGCCATGAGCCAGGCGATTGCCGATTCCGGTCTGACCGAGGATGATATCGTCAACCCGCGCACGGGCCTGGTCGCAGGTTCGGGCGGGCCGTCGACCAGCGCCATGCTGGCGGCGCATCAGGCGGTGTTGAGCAGCGGTGCGACCAAGCGGATCGGGCCCTTTGCGGTGCCCAAGTGCATGTGCTCGACGATTTCGGCCAACCTCGCCACCGCGTTCCGGATCAAGGGCCTGAACTATTCCATCACCTCGGCCTGCTCGACCTCGCTGCATTGCATCGGCAATGCCGCCGAACAGATCATGATGGGCAAGCAGGATGTGATGTTCGCCGGGGGCGGCGAGGAGTTGGACTGGACGCTTTCCTGCCTGTTCGACGCGATGGGCGCGATGTCGTCGAAATACAACGACACGCCCGAGAAAGCCTCGCGCGCGTTCGACCAGGATCGCGACGGGTTCGTGATCTCAGGCGGCGGCGGCATCGTGGTGCTGGAAGAACTGGAACACGCCCTGGCGCGTGGCGCCAAGATCTATGCCGAAGTGACCGGCTATGCCGCGACCTCGGACGGGCATGACATGGTGGCGCCTTCGGGTGAAGGCGGCGAACGGGCGATGCGGCTGGCGGTGTCCACCCTGCCCGAGGATCGCAAGATCAGCTATATCAACGCGCATGGCACCTCGACCCCGGTCGGTGACTTGGGCGAGGTCGAGGCGGTGCGCCGTGTCTTTGGCGAGGGTCGCGTGCCGCCGATCAGTTCGACCAAATCGATGACGGGTCACGCACAGGGGGCGGCGGGCGCGCTCGAGGCGATTTTCTGTCTCTTGATGCTGGAACACGATTTCATCACGCCCTCGATCAATGTCGAAACGCTGGCCGAGGGCATTCGCCCCGGCGAGGTTGCGACCAAATACGTGGAAAATGCCGGATTGGATTCGGTCATGACCAACAGTTTCGGCTTTGGCGGCACCAACGGTTCGATGGTGCTGAGCAAGTTCAGGGGGTAAGGACGCATGTCGGACATACTAAAGGGCAAACGCGGCCTTATCATGGGCGTGGCCAACGATCATTCGATTGCCTGGGGCATTGCGCGGGCAATGCACGAGGCGGGGGCCGAACTGGCCTTTACCTATCAGGGTGAGGCATTCGGCAAACGGCTGGAGCCGCTGGCGGCAAGCATCGGCAGCGATTTCATGGTCGATGCCGATGTTACCAATGACGAGTCGCTTGACCGCGCCTTTGCCGAGCTGTCGGCGCGCTGGCCGACGATCGACTTTGTCGTGCATGCGATCGCCTATTCGGACAAGTCGGAACTGACGGGGCGGTTCCTAAACACCACCCGGGCGAATTTCAAACATTCCATGGACGTGTCGGCCTACAGTTTCATCGAGGTGGCGCGCCGCTCCTATCCCTTGATGCAGGAAAACGGCGGCTCGCTGCTGACTCTGACTTATCAAGGGTCGAACCGGGTTGTGCCGAATTACAACGTGATGGGCGTGGCCAAGGCGGCACTGGAATCGGCGACGCGGTATCTGGCCAACGATCTGGGTCCGGACGGCATCCGCGTGAACGCGATCTCGCCCGGCCCGATGAAGACGCTTGCCGGCGCCGCCATCGGCGGGGCGCGCAAGACCTTCAAGTTCTGCGATCAGAACGCACCGCTCCGTTCAAACGCAACGCTGGAGGCAGTGGGCGGAACCGCGGTCTACCTGGCATCCGACGCGGGCGCCTGCACCACGGGCGAGATCATCCGGGTCGATGGCGGGTTCCATGTTCTGGGCATGCCGCAGCCCGAATCCATGTAGCGCCACAGAGCCGCGTAACAGCCAGAGATGAACAAGGCCCTGCTCTATCCGAGCAGGGCCTTTTGCTTAGTTGATCGACACGATCTCGATATCGAAGATCAGGTCCTGACCGGCCAGCGGATGGTTGGCGTCAAGAGTCACGGTCGCCTCAGTCACCTCGACCACGGTGACCGGGATGATCCGGCCATCGGGGGCCTGCATCTGCAACTGGGTTCCCAGATCCACCGGAATGTCGTCTGGGATACCTTCGCGCGGGATCGCCTGGCGCGCTTCGGGATTGAGTGGGCCATAGGCCTCGACACAGGCGATTTCCACCCGCTTCTTTTCGCCCACCGCCATACCGGGCAACGCCTGATCGAGACCGGGAATGATCTGGCCAGACCCCACCTCAAACTGCAACGGGTCGCGCCCTTCGGAACTGTCGAAGGTGTTCCCGTCGAGCAGGGTTCCGGTGTAGTGGATGCGTACCGTGTCGCCTTGTTTGATCTGGGTCATGCCGTCCTTGCCTTGTATTCGCTGAAAGAACGGCCAGCCTAAGGTTTGTCACACCAATGTAAACCCCGGCCCCTTTTACCCGGTTTCAACCTGTGCAAATCTTCGCCGCAATCAGGAGGAGCCACATGCCGATCACAACCTGCGTCTTCGACGCCTATGGCACGCTGTTCGACGTGGCGGCTGCCGCCCGTCAGGCCGCGTCTGAACCCGCCTATGCCGCGATGAAGGATTGCTGGCCGCAACTGGCGTCGCATTGGCGGCTGAAACAGCTGCAATACAGCTGGCTGCGCGCGATCACCGGGGCGCATACGAGTTTCTGGGAGGTGACCCAGAACGGGCTCGACTGGGCACTGGATGCGGTCAACCTGGCCGGAGATCCGGTCCTGCGCCAGCGGCTCTTGGATCTTTACTGGGAGCTTCAGGCCTATCCCGAGGTGCCGGATATGCTCAAGGCGCTGAAGGCGGCGGGCAAGCAGACCGCGATCCTGTCGAACGGATCGCCTGACATGCTGGACGGCGCCGTGCAATCGGCGGGTCTGGGTGCGGTGCTGGATGATGTCCTGTCGGTCGAAAGCGTGGGCATCTTCAAGCCCGACAGGCGGGTCTATGACCTGGTCGGGCAACGCTTCAGCTGTGCCCCGGACGAGGTGCTGTTCGTTTCGTCAAACGGCTGGGATGCTGCCGCCGCCGCAGGGTACGGCTTTCGCACTGCCTGGGTGAACCGCGCGGGCGAACCGGTGGACCGCCTGCCCTGGATCCCGGACACGATCCTGTCGGACCTGACCGGTGTACCTGCCCTGGCGGAGGTGTGATGCCGGATTTCAGGACCAGCGACGGGCTGCGGCTTCATTTCGAGGATGAAGGCAGTGGGGCCCCCTTGTTGTGCCTGGCCGGTCTGACCCGGTGCAGCCGCGATTTCGAATTCCTGCGCCCGCATGTGCGTGACCTGCGCCTGATCCGGCTGGATTACCGGGGTCGGGGTCGCTCGGACTATGACCCCGACTACATGAACTACAACGTCCTGCGCGAAGGTCACGACGCGCTGGAACTGCTGGATCATCTCGGGCTTGAAAAGGTCACGGTGCTAGGCACCTCGCGCGGCGGAATGATCGCAATGACATTGGCCGCCAGCCACCCTGAGCGTCTGTCCGGCGTCATCCTCAACGATGTGGGACCGGTGATCGAACCGGCCGGAATTGCCCGAATCATGGAGTATGTGGGCCGCAAGCCGGTCTCGAAAACCCATGAACAGGCGGCGCAGGTCCTGAAGGACGCGATGGAGCCGCAGTTTCCTGGCGTTCCGCTGGAGATCTGGCGCAAGCAGGCCGAGATCCAATACGTGGCGACCGAGGATGGTTTGGCGCTGCGCTATGACGACCACCTGCACAAGGCGTTGCTGGAACAGGCGGCGGCGGGGGCGATCCCGGATCTGTGGATGTTCTTCGAGGCGCTGCGCAGTATCCCCACCGGCGTGGTGCGAGGAGCGAATTCCGACATCCTGGGGGCGGCGACCCTGGCAGAGATGCACCGCCGTCACCCGGGGCTGATTTCGGCCGAGGTGCCCGACCGCGGCCATGTACCATTTTTGAACGAGCCGCAATCGCTCGACATCATCCGCCGCATTCTGGAGGCCGCATGTGTTCCATTGAGATGATCGAGGCCGCAGCTGCGCGGCTTGCCGGTCATGTCCGCCGTACGCCGCTGCTCAGTTCGCCTTTTCTGGACGAGATCGCCGGACGACGCCTGCTGGTCAAGCCGGAGTGCCTGCAACATACCGGCAGCTTCAAGTTTCGCGGTGCCTGGTCGGCGATCTCGGCGCTCGACCCCGAGGTCCGAGCCCGCGGTGTCATCGCCTTTTCCTCGGGCAATCACGCGCAGGGTGTGGCCCATGCCGCCACGCTGCATGGCATATCCTCGGTCATCGTGATGCCATCGGACGCCCCAAAGCTGAAGATCGAGAACACCCGCGCATTGGGGGCCGAGGTCGTGCTGTACGACCGGGGTCGCGAAAGCCGCGAAGAGATCGGGGCGAACCTGGCAAGCGAACGCGGCCTGACCCTGATCAAACCCTATGACGAGCCGCAGGTCATCGCGGGCCAAGGAACCGTCGGCCTGGAAATTGCGCAGCAGGCGGCCGAAATAGGCATCAAACGCGCCGAGGTTCTGGTCTGCTGTGGCGGCGGTGGTCTGACTTCGGGGGTTGCTCTGGCATTGCATCATCATGCCCCCGATATGCGCGTCAGACCGGCCGAGCCCGAAGGGTTTGACGACACCCGGCGTTCGCTGGCCAGCGGAACGATCAGCCGCAACGCCAGCGAGACCGGCAATATCTGCGACGCCATCCTGACCCCGCAACCGGGGCAGATCACCTTTCCGATCCTGCAACGTCTCTGCGGACCGGGACTGGCGGTGAGCGAGGACGAGGCTCTGCATGCGATGGCACTGGCATTCCTGCGGCTGAAGATCGTTCTGGAACCCGGCGGCGCGGTTGCACTGGCCTCGGCCCTGTTCCGCGGCAGCGCATTGCAGGGAGATACGGTTATCGCAGTCGCATCCGGCGGCAATGTCGACGCCGGCGTGTTCCGGCAGGCCCTGGACCGCTACGCATGATCCATAGGCTTTCGGCGAATTGACGCCATGCGGCGTCAA
Source organism: Ruegeria marisflavi (assembly GCF_025673445.1). Lineage (NCBI taxonomy): Bacteria > Pseudomonadati > Pseudomonadota > Alphaproteobacteria > Rhodobacterales > Roseobacteraceae > Ruegeria > Ruegeria marisflavi. The sequence goes on along the minus strand of NZ_JAOVQN010000009.1, from coordinate 44,703 downwards.
TTCAACTTTACCTGACCCAAGGGCAATTTGTAGGCTAAGTACCAAGAAACGGGGAGACGAGCCATGCGATTTGCCGATCTGGGTGACATACGGCTGCATTACAGAATCGACGGCGACCCAGACGGCGCGCCGGTGGTGTTTGCCAACTCGCTTGGCACCGACCTGCGGCTCTGGGACCCGATCCTGCCCTATCTGCCCGCCGGGCTGAAGCTCATCCGCTACGACAAGCGCGGCCACGGGCTGAGCGACGCGCCCGCCGCGCCCTATACGATGGGGGCGCTGGTGCGCGACGTCGAGCGGCTGCTTGACATGCTTGAGGTGCGCGATGCCCTGTTCGTGGGCCTGTCCATCGGCGGCATGATCGGTCAGGGATTGGCGGTCAAGCGGCTCGATCAAATCCGCGCACTGGTCCTGTCGAATACCGGCGCCAAGATCGGCACCAAGGAGATGTGGGACCAGCGGATTTCCGCGGTGCAGTCGGGTGGCATCGAATCCCTGGCCGACGCGGTGATGGAGCGCTGGTTCTCGCGCGCGTTCCGCGCCACGCCCGAACTGGGCCTGTGGCGCAACATGCTGGTGCGGCAACCGGCGCAGGGCTATGCCGGGTGCAGCGCGGCGATTTCCGGTACCGATTTCTATACGCCCACCAGCGGGTTGCGCCTGCCCTGCCTGGGTATCGCCGGGGATGAGGATGGCGCGACACCGCCAGATCTGGTGCGCGAAACCGTGGACCTGATCCCGGGGTCGCAGTTCCACCTGATCCGCAAGGCGGGCCACCTGCCCTGTGTGGAACAGCCCGAAAACTATGCCGCGCGGCTGGTGCAGTTCCTGCGCGACACGGGTCATATCTGAGTAGGAGAAGCATACATGGCCGATTTCCTGTTGGTGCATGGATCCTGCCACGGAGCGTGGTGCTGGCGCGACCTGATCCCCGCCTTGCAAGAACGCGGCCATACCGCACGCGCGATCAACATGCCCAGCCACGGGTCCGACGTAACACCAATCGCCGAGGTCACGCTGGAGAGCTGCCGCGACGCGGTGCTGGACGCCAGCACCCCCGATACCTTGATCGTGGGGCACAGCTGGGGCGGCTACCCGATCAGCGCGGCGGCGGAACATGACCCGCAGGCGATGCGCGGGCTGGTTTACTTGTGTGCCTATGTCCCGATCTCGGGCCTGTCGATGGTCGAGATGCGCAAGCGGGCAAAGCGGCAGCCGTTGTTGCAGGCGGTGATGAAATCCGACGATGGCCAGTCCTTTACCATCGACCCCGAGCAGGTACCGGCGCTGTTCTACCACGACTGCCCGCCCGAGCGGGTGCTCTACGCGCAACCGCGCCTCTGCCCGCAGGCGATCAAACCGCAAAGCACACCGCTCACCGTGACCGATCGTTATTACGGGGTGCCCAAGGCCTATATCCGCTGCGCCGACGACCGGACCATTCCCCCCGAATACCAAGAGGAGATGACCACGGACTGGCCATTGGACAGGGTTCATGTCATGAACAGCTCTCACTCGCCGTTCTTTGCCGACCCGCAAGGTCTGGCGCGTCTGCTGACCCGGATCGAAGGACAGTTCTGATGGCCGCATCGGTCTTTGACGGCGCGCATCTAGCACGCCTATTTCCGACCGCCGAAGTCGGGCGCCTGTTCACCGACGGGGCGGAACTGCGCGCCATGCTGCTGACCGAAGGGATGCTGGCCAAAGCGCAGGGCGAGCTGGGCGTGATCCCCAAGGACAGCGCAGGCGCGATCCAGCGCGCGGCGATGGAAATCCACCTTGACCCCGGCGCGCTGGCCCAGGCGACGGGTGCCAACGGCGTTTCGGTCCCGGCGCTGGTGGAGGCCTTTCGAACCGAGATGCAGGCCCCCGAACATGCGCAATATGTGCATTGGGGCGCGACCTCGCAGGATATTCTCGACACCGGCCTGATGCTGAGGCTGCGGCAGGCGGTGTCAGTTGTCGAACGTGATCTGGTCCAGATCCTGACCGCACTGGCCGGACTGGCGGAGACACATGCTGATTTGCCCATGGCCGCGCGCACCTATGGTCAGCATGCGACGCCGACCAGTTTCGGCGCGTTGGTCGCCGCCTGGGGCGAGCCGTTGATCAACCTGTTGGGTGAACTGCCCGAGTTGCGTCGGGCCTGCCTTGTGGTCTCTTTGTCCGGGGCGGCGGGCACCTCTTCGGCACTTGGCCCCAAGGCCGCCAAAACAAGGGCGGCGCTGGCCAGGCTGCTCAATCTCGGCGATCCCGGCCGCAATTGGCACACCGACCGTACCCCGGTCCTGCGACTGGCAGACTGGTTCACCCGCATCGGGCTGGCGCTTGGCAAGATGGGCGAGGATCTGACCGAACTGACCCAGACCGGGATCGGAGAGATTTCTCTTGGTGGTGGTGGTTCGTCGTCCACCATGCCGCAAAAACAGAACCCGGTCGGTCCCGCCGTGATGGTGGCGCTGGCCCGGCAGGGCGCCGGGCTGCTGGCGGTTCTGCATGGAGCGGCAATGCACCGACACCAACGCGACGGGGCGGCATGGTTCACCGAATGGATGTGTCTGCCGCAGATCGTACTGGGCGCTGCGGCGGCGGCACAGACGGCTGTCGAGCTGAGCGAAGGGCTGAAGCCTGACGCACAGGCAATGGCCGATGCCCTGACCGGGGGCCTCGATCTGATCCATGCCGAGACGCTAAGCTTTGCGCTGGCCGCGCTGATGCCACGCCCCGAGGCACAGGCCAGAACCAAGGCCTTGTGCAAGAAGGCTGCCGACACGGGCACACCGCTGAAGCAGATGATTGCGCGCGACTGGCCGCAGCTGGACGCCGAGACGCTAACCGACCCCGCACAGCAGATGGGCAGCGCACCGGAAGAGGCCCGCGCCTTTGCCGCGCGTGCCCGGGATCTGACCCTGGAATAGAGGGTTTGCAACCGCCGGGCGCCCGGCTAGTGTCCGGGAAACTAAACCGGACGGTTCAGAATGCGGCTGCCCTTCCTCTTTATCCTGATCACGGTGATGATCGACGCGATGGGTATTGGCCTGATCATGCCGATCATGCCCGACCTGATCGTCGAGGTGCAGGGCGGCACACTGGCCGATGCCGCGTTCTGGGGCGGTATCCTCAGCACGGCTTTCGCGGCGATGCAGTTCCTCTTTGCCCCGGCGGTAGGCAGCCTCAGCGATGCGGTGGGACGGCGACCGGTGCTGCTGGTATCACTCTTCGTCATGGCGCTCGACTATGTGGTGATGGCGCTGGCCGGGACGATCTGGCTCTTGCTGCTGGGGCGGCTGGCGGGGGGCATCACTGCCGCCACACATTCCACTGCCGCAGCTTACATGGCCGACGTATCCTCTGCGGAGCAGAAGGCCGCCCGGTTCGGTCTGCTGGGCGCGGCCTTTGGCCTGGGCTTTGTTCTCGGGCCGCTGGTCGGCGGGTTGCTGGGTGAGTTCGGCACGCGTGCCCCGTTCTGGGCGGCGGCAGTGCTGGCCGGGCTGAACTTTATCCTTGGTTTGTTTGTGATGAACGAGACGGTGACCGACGCCAACCGGCGGCCTTTCAACTGGTCCAGCGCCAACCCGCTGGGCGCGTTCCGGATGCTGGGCAAGGTGCCCGGCCTCAAGGGGCTGTTGTGGGCCTATTTCCTCTATTCCGTGGCGATCTATGTCTATCCTGCGATCTGGTCCTATTTCTCGCAAGAGCGGTTTGGTTGGTCGCCGCGCATGATCGGCCTGTCGTTGGCGATCTTCGGGTTCCTGATGGCCGTCGTCCAAGGCGGACTGCTGCCACATATCACCCGCCGCATCGGCGAGAGGCGCACGGTGATCTGGGGCCAGGTGTTCGACTTTGCCGGGTTCGGCGCGCTGGCCTTCATCACCAGCGGCACGCTGGCGCTGATCCTGATCCCGATTACCGCGATGGGTGCGATCGTGCCACCCGCCTTGCAGGCGATCATGTCGCGCAGCGTGGCCGATGACCAGCAGGGCGCGTTGCAGGGCGTGATGACGGCAGTGCATGCCCTGTCGATGATCGTCTCGCCCTTGTTGATGGCCAGCGTGTTCGCCCGGTTCACCGGGCCGGATGCGCCGATCTATCTGCCCGGCGCGCCCTTTCTGGTTGCGCTGGCCCTGATGGCGGGCGGGCTGGTGATCTTTCTGCGCACCAGAACTGCCGCCGCGTAACACAAACGTATCTGCCGGTTTCCGCCTTGCGGCATGGACCCCAAGCGTTCACCCTGTCGGCAAAACATTTCGGGGAGAAGACAGGTATGCAGACCATCCGTGCCGCCGTATGCCACGCGTTCAAGGAACCTTTGGTGATCGAGGACATCCTGCTGGCCCCGCCCCGCACCGGCGAGGTCGAGGTGACGCTGGACGCGGTCGCGATCTGCCATTCCGATATTTCCTATGCCGAGGGCGCGTGGGGCGGGCATCTGCCCGCGGTCTATGGGCACGAGGCAGCCGGAACCATCAGCGCGGTCGGCACCGGCGTGCAGGGGTTCGAGATTGGCGATCCGGTGGTGGTGACCCTGATCCGGTCCTGCGGCACCTGCCCCAACTGTGCCGGTGGCAAGCCCACGATCTGCGAAAGCCCCTATGACGGGGTCAAGGGGCCACTCAGAACCACCGACGACCAGCCGCTGCTCCAGGCGATGGCTTGCGGGGCCTTTGCCGAAAAGGTGGTGGTCAGCCAACGCCAGATCGTCAGGATACCCGCCGATATGGGCCGGGACGTGGCCTGTCTGCTCTCCTGCGGAGTGATCACCGGGGTTGGCGCGGCGGTCAATGCCGCGCAACTGCGCGCCGGGCAGGATGTGGTGGTGATCGGTGCTGGCGGTGTCGGGCTGAATGCGATCCAGGGCGCTCGCATCGCGGGAGCACGCCGCATCGTCGCTGTGGACATGACCGAAGAGAAGCTGGAAATCGCCCGCGCGTTCGGCGCCACCCACGGCGTTCTGGCGACCGGTCAGAAACCCTGGCGCGCGGCCTACAAGGCGCTTGGCGGGCGCGGTGCGGACGCGGTGCTGGTCACGGTCGGCGCCGTGCGTGCCTATGACGAGGCGCCCAAGTACCTGGGCTGGGGCGGCCGGGTGGTGATGATCGGCATGCCCCATTCGGGCGGCATGGCGCAATACGAGCCGATGGGGGCCTCTTTCCAGGGCCATGGCTTCATCGGGTCCAAGATGGGCGATGTGGTGATCCAGCGCGATATCCCGTGGATGATCGACCTCTACCAGCAAGGCCGCCTGAAACTGGACGAGCTGATCTCGGGCCGCTGGACGCTGGAGCAGATCAACGAGGCGATTGCCGACACCAAGACCGGCTCGGCAAAGCGCAACGTGATCCTGTTCAACCGCTGAGGGGCGTTATTGCCTGCCGATCAGCGCGGCATAGAAATTGATGCCGCGTTCGATGTTGGCAATCGACAGGCGCTCATCGATCCCGTGGAACCGGGCCAGGTCATCGCCTTCGATCTGGAACGGGTTGATGCGATAGGCGGCATCTGCGGCCTTGGCATAGTGGCGCGCATCGGTTGCCGCGATGGTCAGACCCGGCACCGATGCAATCGGGCCGAACACTTCGCGGATCGATGCCTCGACATCCTTGAACCCGGGGCCTTGCGAATCCGACACCGGCGAGGCGGGCGAGGCCAGGTCACGATCGGCAACAATCTCGATCCTTTCGTCGTCTATCGCGGTTTTTACATGCGCCAGAACGTCGTCGATACTGTCACGCGGATGCAGGCGGAAATTGATCGTCGCCACCGCCCGCGTCGGCAGCACATTTTCCTTGGGCGAGCCTTCGAGCATCGTCGGCGCGGTGGTTGTGCGCAGCATGGCATCGGTCGAGGGCGAACCTGACAGGATGCCTTCGAGCACCGGATCGAACAACCAGCGATTGGCAAAGATGGCGCGTTTGTCGAGGGTGAAATGGCGCCCGAGCGCATCGAAGAACTCGGCCGAAACCCCGGTCAGCCCACCGGGCATCGGGGCCTCCTGCAAGCGCGCCACGGCGCGGGCCAACTGCCCGACAGCGGTCTGACGTGGCGGCATCGAGGAATGTCCGCCCTCGGCATGGGCGACAAGCTGGATGGTCAAATATCCCTTTTCCGCCAGATTGATACTAGCCACCGGCACGTCGAGGCCGGGGATGATCTTGTCCAGCACGAACGACCCCTCGTCCAGCACCCAGGCCAGTTGCACCCCCTGCCCGCGCAGGTGATCGGCCACCGCGATGGCCCCCAGACCGCCGGTTTCCTCATCCCCGCCAAAGCTGAAATAGATCGTGCGTTCCGGCGTGAACCCGTCCTTGATCAGCTTCTCGGCGGCAGTCAACGCGGCAATCAACGCCCCCTTGTTATCCAATGTCCCGCGCCCCCAGACGAAACCATCGGCCACCACACCGGCAAAGGGGGGATGGTCCCATTCGCCCAATGTGTCTTCGGTTACCGGCACCACGTCATAGTGCGCCGCGAGCATCACCGGCGGCAGGTCCGGGTTCGTGCCCTGCCACTTGTAGAGCGGTGTCACAGGCTCCAGCAGGGTACGCTGCATCACCCGGTGCACGGCGGGGAACCTTTCCTGGAGAAACGCCAGGAAGCCCGGGAAATCCGGATGCGACATATCCGTGGACACGGTGCGGAACCGGACGGCCTCGGCCAGATCCTGCGCCGCCTGACCGACATCGGCACCAACGGAGAACGGCTCGGACGCTGCAACCTGCGCGGGCCGGTATTGAACCGTCTTGACGGCGATCACCGCTACAAGGATCACCAGCAGCAGCGCCAGCCCGGCCAGAATGCGTTTGATCATGACATGCGTCTCCCAGTGTCGCCGTCGGTTGATGGACACCGCGCCAGACTGCCCAAAGCCTGACGGCAAGTCACCCCAGACGTGGCGTTAGCGATTTGCGCCAAAAGTGCATTGGCGACACCGCTTGCCGCATTCGGTATTGCGTAACGGCCAAGCCACCTGCACCCTCGCCCGCAAAAGGGAGACACATATGCGTCTGCAAGACCTCGACATCATTGTCACAGCGCCCCCGGCACCGGGTTGGGGCGGGCGCTATTGGATCCTCGTCAAGGTGACCACCGATACCGGCATCACCGGCTGGGGCGAGTGTTATGCCTCGTCCGTTGGGCCGCAGGCGATGACCCATGTCATCCGCGACGTGTTCGACCGGCACATGGCGGGCGAGAACCCCGAGAATATCGAGTTGATGTTCCGCCGCGCCTATTCCAGCGGCTTTACCCAGCGGCCCGACCTGACCGTGATGGGCGCCTTCTCGGGGCTGGAAATTGCCTGTTGGGACATCCTGGGCAAGGATCGCGACCGGCCGGTTCATGCCCTCATCGGCGGGCGGATGAACGAGCGCATCCGCGCCTATACCTATCTCTACCCGTTGCCGCATCACGAGCAGGGCCCGTTCTGGACCTCGCCCGATCAGGCCGCCGAATGCGCCGCCGAAATGGTACGCCGGGGCTATACGGCGGTCAAATTCGACCCGGCCGGACCTTATACCATCCGGGGCGGGCATATGCCCGCGATGACCGACATTGCCCTGTCGGTGGCCTTTTGCAAGGCAATCCGCGAAGCGGTGGGCGACAAGGCGGACTTGCTCTTTGGCACGCACGGCCAGTTCAACACCGCGGGCGCAATCCGGCTGGGACAGGCGCTGGAGCCCTACTCGCCGCTCTGGTTCGAGGAACCGACCCCGCCCGACAATATCGAGGATATGGCCCGCGTCGCCCGCAATGTGCGCATCCCGGTGGCCACCGGTGAGCGCATGACCACCAAGGCCGAGTTTGGCGCTGTGCTGCGCGCGGGCGCGGCCGAGATCCTGCAACCGGCACTGGGGCGCGCGGGCGGCATCTGGGAGATGAAGAAGGTCGCCGCCATCGCCGAGCTGTTCAACGCGCAGATGGCGCCGCACCTCTATGCGGGGCCGATCGAATGGGCGGCCAACATCCAGTTTGCGGCGTCGATCCCGAACATCCTGCTGCTTGAAAGCATCGAGACACCGTTCCACGATGCGCTGATCAAGGGCTCGATCCGGGTCGATAACGGATTTGTGATTCCGTCCGATGCCTCTGGCCTGGGGATCGAGGTCGACGAGGAACTTGCGCGTGCACACCCGTTTACCGGCCATGACCTGCATCTGAACATGCAGGAAGCCCCCTGCGACTATCTGAACGGAAACGCGTTCCAGGGGGGTGCCCCCGCAATGGAGGGGTGACAGCCTGCCGGTCCTTGATGCATATTATCGCCGTTATACAACAGGACCATTGGCGTGACGCTCAGTACCCCGCAACTCATCAAACCCGAGATACCACAAGACATGGAAAGCCGCGCGGCACATGCCGCCGCCTTTCTCAAGACACTCGCCCACGAAGGGCGATTAATGATCTTGTGTCACCTTGGGGCGGGCGAAAAATCGGTGGGCCAACTGGAAAACCTGCTGGACATCCGGCAGGCGGCCGTCAGCCAGATGCTGGCCCGGCTGCGCGAAGAGGGGCTGGTTTCTACCCGCCGCGAAGGCAAGACCGTTTTCTACTCGTTGTCGGACACCAATACCGAACAGCTGATCGGCCTGCTCTATTCGCTGTTCTGCGGCACCGAGTAAGGCCGGGCAACCGCCGGATCAGAACTCTGAAACCCGGTAGGCGCGCGGTGTCAGCCCAGTCCAGCTGCGAAAGGCGCGGATAAAGGCGCTTGCCTCGCTGAACCCGGTGCGTTCGGCGATCTCTTCGACCGCGGCGTCGGTTGTTGTCAGCAGCCTGACGGCCATGTCGCGCCGGACCTGCTTGCGGATGTCGGAGTAATCGACCCCGTCGCGTTTCAGACGGCGGCGCAGTGTATGCGGCGCGATACCCAGCGTGGCCGCGATCAGCGCCATATCCGGCAAGGTCCCATCGGCGCTGAGCAGGGTCTCGACTGCAACAGCGACCTCCAGCGGCAGACCAGCGGTGCCATCTTGCGGCAGGAACGCATCAAGCGGCGTGCGCCGGGCATAGGCGGCGGCCTGCTCCTCGGTCCGCAGGACGGGCAGACGGCACAGCGAAAGCGGGATCGCAATCCCGCTGCCGGCCTGTCCGAATTGCATCGGGGCCCGATGGAACATGGCGCGATATGCCGACGCATGACCCGGTGCGGGATAGTCGAACCACGCGCCATTGATCGCGCCACGATTGCCCACCATCCAGGCCAGCATCCGGCTGACCAAGACCAGCACCATCTCGACCGCCGCGTTATTGAGTACCTCGCGCCCCGGAATGCGCGTCATCTCGAACAGCAGGTTGGCGCCGTTCTCCCGCAGCGAATAGCGAAAGGAGTTGTCCATCAGGTCCATGAAAGTAGCCGCACGGGCATAGGCCGCGCCCAGCGTGTCGGCATGGCTGACATGGGCGGCCATGATCGCATGTGTCCCCACCCGCTGCGGGCGCTGCTGCAATCCGGCCAGTTCGTCATCCAGTGTCAGCGTCACCGCCCTCACCAGAAGCACGAAATCCGGCGCCTCCAGCGCACCGACAACACCCGGCAGCCCCGCCCGCACCAGAATACCCGCCGGATCGGCCCCGCGCGCCACCGCGCCTTCGAGGATGTTGGCGACAATCGTCGCCGGGATCGTGACCGCCATACCTGTCACTTAATGTCTATTTTTCTGCACGGCCAGATCATTGTTTTTGCACCGCCCCCACCCCTAGGCTGTCGCCAAACCTTCAGGAGGAATGGTCATGGCAACATCCGCCTATATCTATGACGCCCTGCGCACGCCCCGCTCGCGCGGCAAGTCCAGCGGCGCGCTTTACGAAGTGAAGCCGATCCAGCTGGCCGCCGGTCTCTTGCGCGAAATGCAGGCACGGCATGACATGGATACCGCGCGCGTGGGCGACGTGATCCTGGGCTGCACTGCGCCGGTGGGCGATCAGGGCGCCTGTGTCGCCAAGGCCGCCGTGCAGGCGGCCCATTGGGACGAGGCGGTGCCGGGTGTCCAGCTTGACCGCTTCTGCGCCTCGGGGCTTGAGGCGGTGAACATGGCCGCCGCCAAGGTGGGTTCCGATCAAGAGGAGCTGGTGGTCGCGGGCGGTATCGAATCGATGAGCCGCATCCCCATGCTCAGCCAGGGTGGCGCGATGTTCACCGACCCCGATTTCGTGATCGACCAGAACTCGGCCCCGCAGGGCATCGGCGCCGACCTGATCGCTACAATCGACGGTTACAGCCGCGAGGATGTGGACGCGTTCGCGATGGAAAGCCAGCGCCGCGCCGCGCATGCGCGCGACAGCGGCTGGTTCGACCGCTCTGTGGTGCCGGTGAAGGATGAGAACGGCCTGACCATCCTGGAGCGGGACGATTTCATCAAGCCCGATACAGACATGCAAAAACTGGGCGCGCTAAACCCCTCTTTCGCCGGGATGGGCGCCTTTGGCTATGATGACATGGCGCTGGCCAAGTATCCCCAGGTGGCCCGCATCAACCATGTGCATACGCCCGGCAACAGTTCGGGCATTGTCGACGGGTCATCCGCCGTGCTGATCGGCTCGGAAAAGGCAGGCCGAGATCTGGGGCTAGAACCGCGCGCGCGCATCGTCTCGGCCACCGTCATCGCCACCGATCCGGTGATCATGCTGGCAGGTCCCGGCCCTGCGGCCAAGAAATGCCTCGCCAAAGCGGGGTTGAAGGTCTCGGATATCGACATCTGGGAAATCAACGAGGCCTTTGCCTCGGTCGCACTGCGCTACATGAAGGATCTGGATATCGACCACGAGATCACCAATGTGAACGGCGGCGCCATCGCCATGGGCCACCCGCTGGGCGCAACCGGGGGCATGCTGGTTTCGACCGTGCTGGACGAGTTGGAGCGCCGGGGCGCCAAACGGGCGATGATCTCGCTCTGTGTCGGTGGCGGCATGGGCATCTCGACCCTGATCGAACGTCTGTAAGGGAGCGGCAGAATGGGTGACTTTCACTACACAAAGGATGCCGATGGCATCGTCACCGTGACCATGGACATGGACGGGCCGGTCAACGCGATGAATGCCGAGTTCTGGCCGCTCTTTGCCGCGACCATGGACCGGCTTGAGGCGGAACCGGAGCTGAAAGGCGTGATCTGGACCTCGGCCAAGGACACTTTCTTTGCCGGGGGCGATTTGAAGATGCTGAAAAGCATCGAGCCTGAAGGAGTCGAGGCGTTGTTTGCATCGGTCGAGGCGACCAAGGCCGTGATGCGGCGGATGGAAAAGCAGCCAGTGCCCCATGTCGCCGCGATCAACGGCGCCGCACTGGGTGGCGGGTTCGAGATCTGTCTGGCCTGCAATCATCGTATCGCCGCCGACAATCCGAAAACCAAGATCGGCCTGCCCGAGGTCACGCTGGGCCTGTTGCCCGGCGGCGGCGGCGTCGTGCGCCTGACCTGGATGCTGGGGCTGGAAGGCGCGATGCCATTCCTGCTCGAAGGGCGGCAGGTGTCGCCCGACAAGGCGCTGAAGGCCGGGCTGATCCACGAGGTGGTGCCTGCTGATCAACTCCTGACCCGCGCTAAGGAATTTATCCTGTCGGTGCAGGGGGATGCGGCGGCGGTGACCCAGCCCTGGGATACCAAGGGCTACAAGATCCCCGGCGGACCATCGACCGCGCCGCATAACATGACCCGCATCGCGGGTGCCGCCGCGATGCTCTACAAAAAGACGCGCGGGCTGATGCCTGCGCCCGCGCGTATCCTCGACATCATGACCGAGGCAGCGGGCAAGGTCGATTTCGACACTGCGACCCGGTATGAAAGCCGCCGTTTCGTGTCGCTGACCCCGCTTGCCAGCACCAAGAACATGATCGAGACGCTGTTTTTTGGCATGAACAAGGTCAATGGCGGCGCCAGCCGGCCGAAAGGCGTTCCGCCCTCCAAGGCGCAGCGCCTGGGCATCCTGGGCGCCGGCATGATGGGACAGGGCATCGCCTATTCCGCCGCCACGGCGGGGCTGCCCGTGGTGCTCAAGGACCAGACGATGGAAGCTGCCGAGCGCGGCAAGGCCTATACCGCCACTCTCTTGGACAAGCGGATGAAACAGGACCGGATGAGCGCCGGGGAGCGCGAGGCGGTGCTGGCCTTGATCACCCCGACCAACAAGGCCGACGACCTGAAAGGCTGTGACCTGATCATCGAGGCTGTGTTCGAAAAGATCGACATCAAGGATGCGGTGCTGGCCGAGCATGAGACGCTGTTGGCCGAAAATGGCATCTGGGGGTCCAACACCTCGACCCTGCCGATCACCCGGCTGGCCACGGGCGCCGCGCGGCCCGAGAATTTCGTCGGCCTGCATTTCTTTTCACCCGTCGACAAGATGCCGCTGTTGGAGATCATCGCGGGCGAGAAGACCTCGGACGAGACGCTGGCGCGCGCCTTCGACTTTGCCCGCCAGATCCGCAAGACCCCGATCATCGTGGGTGACAGCACCGGCTTTTACACCTCGCGCACCATCGGAACCAAGATCATCGAGGCGGTGGAACTGGTGGCCGAGGGGCATGACCCGGTGCGCGTCGACAACCTGTCACGCCTCACCGGCATGCCCACCGGCATGCTGTCGCTGCTTGACGAGGTGCAGATCAAGCTGGTGACCGACATCTACAACACCCAGGTGGAAATGGGCCTTTTGGACCCTGACAAGGAACAGAACCCCGCCGCCCGCGCCATGCTGGCTGAAATGATCAGCCAGCACGGTCGCCATGGTCGTGCCACCGGCAAGGGGTTCTATGACTATGACGAACAGGGCAAGACGATCTGGCCGGGGTTGGCCGCCTGGCGCAAGGAAGGGGCCGATATCCCTGACGCCGATATCAAGGACCGCATCCTGTTCCGCGCAGTGCTGGAAAGCCTGCGCTGTCTGGAGGAAGGCGTGCTGCGCACGGTCGAGGATGGCAATATCGGCTCGATCCTGGGAATCGGCGCGCCGATTCATACCGGCGGATACATCCAGTACGTCAACACCTATGGCCCGGCCCGGTTCCTGGCCCGGTGCGAGGAACTGGCGGGCAAATACGGAGACCGGTTCGCGCCGCCCGAGATCCTGAGGAAACACGTGGCCGAGGGCCGCGCCCTGGCCTGACCCCTTGGGCGCGGGGGCACCCGCGCCCTACCCTTTCAACGCCTCATCCAGCAAGATGCGCGCCGTCTCCTTGGCGTCGCAAGCGGGCTGCGCTGTGCCCAAGAGCGAGGAGGTGACGATCGCCCCCTCCTTCAGCAACAGGATCCGGCATCCCAATAACTCGGGGTCGCGGGCGCCGGCCTGCCGGGCCAAATTGGTGAAGTAATCCAGCAGGACCTGTTTGTGATGCGCGGCCTCCTGCCGGATCGGATCATCCTTGCAATTGAATTCGGCGCCCGCGTTGATGAACATGCAGCCGCGATAGCTGTCTTCCTCGAACCATTCAACAAGCGCGTCGAAACTCGCCAGGATCTTGTCGGCAGGCGTATCGGCCAGTTCGTCCACCCGCCTTTCGAACCATTCGCGAAAGCTCTCGTCGCGCAGTTTCAGCACCGCGACGATCAACTCCTCCTTGGTGCGAAAATGCTTGTACATCGAGGTCTTCGACACCCCGGTCTCGGCCACCAGCTTGTCCATACCAGTGGCATGAAACCCATCACGGTAGAACACCGTCAGGGCCTTTCGCACCAGTTCGTCTTTCTTGTTGGGCCGCATGATTCGTCCTTGGGTTACTGATCGGTACATAAACACGAAGGTCGCGATGTGCAAATCACCACCGGTAACCATTTGTCACGAAATGAAGTTTTTCCGCCACGCCCCCTGCCACGAAAAAATCTGCACAAAAGGACTTGCAAAAGTTTACCGATCTGTACACTTTTGGGATAAGTTAACAGATCGGTGCACCTAAGGATTAACGCCATGCGACGCCGCTATGCCCTTTTCCCGACAAGACATGTTCCCCTGCTTCTGACGCTGGCAATTCTGGCCGCCTCCATCGCCTGACACGGGATACCCCCCAATGACACGCCCCCCACTGCCCCCCTTCACCGCCGAAACCGCCGCTGAAAAAGTGCGCCTGGCCGAAAACGGCTGGAACAGCCGCAGCGCCGATGTGGTGACGCCCGCCTATTCCGAGAACAGCCGCTGGCGCAACCGGGCCGAGTTCGTCACCGGACATGACGATATCCACGCCTTTCTGACCCGCAAATGGGACAAGGAGCTGGAGTATCGCCTGATCAAGGAGCTGTGGGCCTGGTCCGGCAACCGCATCGCGGTGCGCTATGCCTATGAATGGCACGACGACAGCGGCAACTGGTTCCGCTCCTACGGCAACGAGAACTGGGAATTCGACGAGGATGGCCGCATGTCGGCCCGCCACACCTCGCTGAATGACCTGCCGATTACCAAGGGCGAGCGCCTGTTTCACTGGCCCCTCGGGCCGCGCCCCGAGGTCCATCCCGGCCTGACCGACCTTGGCCTCTGAACGGAGATAGAACGATGCCCCGCGCCTTTTCCCAGCTGACCTTCACCCCTGCCGTTCGTGCCCATCAGGAACGGCTCGGCTCTGCCCGCAGCTATGCCAAGTTCATCGAGGGCGGCCCGCAGCAGGGGCATGAGATCGGGCCTGCCGAACAGGCCTTCATCGAGGCGCGAGACGGGTTTTATCAGGCCACCGTGTCCGAGACCGGCTGGCCTTATGTGCAATATCGTGGCGGGCCTGCCGGGTTCCTTCGGGTGCTGGGGCCACGCAAAATCGGCTATGCCGACCTGTCGGGTAACCGCCAGTATATCTCGCGCGGCAATCTGGACGGCAACGACCGGGTGGCGTTGATCCTGATGGATTATGCCAACCAGCGGCGGCTAAAGATCCTCGGCCGGATGACATTCACCGAAGGACCCGAGGCCGCCGCCAGCCTGCTGCCCGCCGGGCAGACCCACCCAGCCGAACGCGCCGCCATCATCTCGGTCGAGGGGCTGGACTGGAATTGCCCACAGCACATCACCCCCCGGTACACCGAGGCCGAACTGGCCCCGCATCTGAACGCGCTTGGCGCCGAGCTGGCGCAGCTCAGGGCGGAAAACGAAAAGCTGAAACAACAGCTGTCCGAGCAGGATTAGGCCGGACCAACCGGCCCCGCCTCTTCAAGTTCCAAGACCAAACTCAACTCATTGTCAGAGGAAGCTTTCGACATGCTTCGCACATTGCTCAATACCGCTGCCACCATCACCGCCGGGTCCCTGTTTTCCGCCGGGGTCATGACGCTGGGCTTCTACATCCTGCCCTCCAGCCTGCTTGCGGACGAACCCGCGCAAACCCAGTTCCGCGCCGAGACGCTGGAGGGGTTGAAGATCGCGTATCGCGAGGCGGGCGACCCGGCCAATCCGACCGTGCTGCTTCTGCATGGTTTTCCGACCTCGTCGCATATGTTCCGCAACCTGATCCCGGAATTGGCCACCGATTATCACGTGATCGCGCCCGACTATCCGGGTTTTGGCGCCTCGGAAATGCCGGATGCGGCGGAATATGACTACAGCTTTGCCGGCACCGCGCAACTGATGACCCAGCTCCTGGATGCCAAGGGCGTAGATGACTGTGCCGTCTATCTGATGGATTACGGCGCGCCCGTCGGCTATCGCATGTTCGCCGAAGACCCCGAGCGGGTTACCGGTTTCATCATCCAGAACGGCAATGCCTATGAAGAGGGCCTGCGCGAGTTCTGGGACCCGATGAAGGCCTATTGGGCCGACCCCTCGGTTGCCAATGGCGATGAGTTGCGCGCCTTTCTGACCATGGACGCCACCAAATGGCAGTTCACCCACGGCACCCAGAACCCCGACGCGATCAGCCCGGACGATTTCTGGCACGTGCAATACCTGCTCGACCGTCCGGGCAATCAGGAAGTGCAACTGGAAATGTTCCTCGATTACGGCTCCAACCTGGCCAAATACCCGAAATGGCAGGCGCTGTTTCGCGAACATCAGCCGCCCGCGCTGCTGATGTGGGGCAAGAACGACGTGATCTTTCCCGAGGCAGGGGCGCATCCCTACAAGGACGACCTGACCGATCTGGAGTTCCACATCCTCGATACCGGCCATTTCGCGCTTGAGGAATACGGAACCGAAATCGCCGCCGAGATGAAAGACTTTCTGGCGCGCATCAACTAAGGACCAGGGTCCCGCTCTGGCGGGACCCGCTCCCACAGGAGGATTTGACATGACAGCACATGTGGACCGGATCGCCGCCTTTTCCGACGGCACCCACGGCGGAAACCCTGCTGGTGTGGTGATCGCCGAGCAGATGCCCGCCGAAGACGAGATGCAGCGCATCGCGGCCGAGGTCGGCTATTCCGAGACCGCCTTTGCCGCGCCAGAGGGTGCGGGCTGGCGGGTGCGCTATTTCGCGCCGGTGGGCGAGGTCGCATTCTGCGGCCATGCCACCATCGCCCTGGGGGCGACGCTTGCCGGTCGGTTCGGCGACGGCACCTATGCCTTGCAACTCAACGATGCTGGTATCTCGGTCGAGGGGCAGCGCCACGGCGACCGGGTGCAGGCGGCGCTGATCTCGCCCCCCACCCGCAGCGGTGCTGTAGAGGCCGAGGTGCTGGAGGCGGCATTGGCGCTCTTTGGTCTCGATGATAGCGATCTGGACCCGACCCTGCCCGCCGCCGTGGCCAATGCGGGCAACGATCACCTTGTGCTTGCCTTACGCGACCGCACCCGGCTGGCAACGATGGAGTACGATCTGAACCGGGGCGCCGCCTATATGCGGCTGAACGGGTTCACCACCATCAATCTGCTCTGGGTCGAGACCCCGCAGCGGTTTCACAGCCGCAACGCCTTTGCCATCGGCGGTGTGCTGGAGGATCCGGCAACCGGTGCCGCCGCCGCCGCGCTGGCGGGGTATCTGCGCGATATCGGCTGGCCGCATGGCGGCACGATCGACATCGTGCAGGGCGAGGATATGGGCGCCCGCTCGCTACTCAGGGTTGAGATCGGCGACACCCCCGGCCAAGGCGTCCGCGTTTCGGGCAGCGCCCGCAGAATCTGACATCGATCAGGCCGTCACCACTGCGGCCTGCGATTTCAGCCAATTCACGAAGGTCTTGACCGCTGGACGCAGGACGCCTGGCCGCGTTTCGATGTAGTAGACACCGAACAGTTTCTCTGAAAACAGCTCGACCATACGTCCAGCCTCGATATCCTTTTGAAAGAACGCTCGACTGGTAAAGGTGATGCCATCCCCTCGCCTTACCGCGCTCATGATTAGGTTGCCCGGCATCTGGTGGACCACAAGCGAACGATCAGGAACCACACCATGATAGGTCAGCCACTCGGCAGCCTCGTTGGTTCCCAGTTCTTGTAGCCAAGGCAGGTCCATCAGATCGGCGGCGTGTGACAGTTTTCTTCCCGCAACCAATTCGGGTGCGCCTATCAGAACCATGTCAGACAGCAACAACGGCTCGATATCGCCGACGGGGCGACGCTTGTCCCGGTACCTGATCGCAACATCAACGCCACCGGGCTTGAGTTCGACAAGATCAGCGGTCGGGTTCAGCATCAACGTGATGTCGGGATTGGCCTGTTGAAACGCGGCTATGCGCGGCAACAGCCATTCAACCGCAAAAGCAGGCGACATGGTGATTTGGACTGGCCGGTTGGACAATCCGTCGGTCAGACGCTCGACACCGCGCCCGATGGTGGCAAACCCGATTTCCAGATCCCGGGCCAGCGCCGCGCCTTCCTCTGTCAGTTCGATCCCGCGACCGACCCTGTTGACCAGCGGTGTTCCCAACCGGTCCTCAAGCAGCCGTACCTGCTGGCTGACAGCGGCATGAGTGACATTCAGCCGCTCGGCGGCAAGCGTGAAACTACCCGCCGCAGCCACTGCCGAAAAGGCACGCAATCCGTTCAGAGAGGGAAGCTTCATCCAATCCATTTGTAAGTTTTTCTAATATACTGCCAAATTAATTATGTTGCACGAACCATAATTTCACTCAAGATTTATAAAATCCAAAGATGGTCTCATCGACAAATAGTGAAAGACAAACTTGCCTAACCTGCCCGGCAAAGGAGGCTTTAGATGATGGTCAGTTCAACCTGTCACGAAGGCGGATGTTACTGCGGCGCCATAAGATACCGGATCGACCGCGTCCCAGAGTTTTCCGCCCATTGCCACTGCCGGTCGTGCCAGATGGCCCTAGGTGGCGCCTTTGCGACCTGGGCCAAGGTTCCCGCCAAGGAATTCTCGGTCACCAAAGGCCAGATCAAGCAATGCGAAAAAACCCCGGGCGTCAGGCGTGGCTTCTGCGGCGATTGCGGCACCACCCTGACCTATGCCGCCGACACCGAGGTAGAGGGCCAGAACTGGTCGCAAGACGCCTGGTTTGCTGCGGTGACACTTGACGATCCATCAATCGTAGCGCCGCAAAACCATGTGTTTGTCTCGCACAAGCAACCATGGATCACCCTCCCCGCCGACGCGCCGGCTTTCGAGGAATTCTGACATTTCCCAAAACCTGCGAAAGGAGCACGCGATGTCAACGTCATTTTCTTACGCCTGCAAGGACTATCCCGGCATGGAATCCTGCCCCGGCAAGGTGGTTGCTCAAACCGAAGACGAGGTCTGGAAACTCATGGAGCTTCACGCGGTAATCGCTCATGGCGAGGATCCGTCCCTGTGGACCGATGAGGATCGCGCAGAATTGGCCAAGCTGATAACGCCAGAGTAGGGGATCACAGCTTTCCACGCTCTGTATTTGCCAGACGAAAGGCGCCCCAAGCGCCTTTCGGTCAAAGCACTCATCCCATCCAGCGGCGGACGGGGGCGTTGCTTTCCTCCAGCGGCTGGGTGATCACGTCGACCAGAGTGGGCCCGTCATGGGCAATCGCCTCGGCCAGCACACGCTCCAGATCGGCTGGGTCCTCGACCCGCCAGGATTTCACCCCATAGGCCGCCGCGATGGCCGCGTTGTCGGTGCGGTTGAAATCGACGTTGTAGTAGCGCGCGTCCTTGTCGGCGAACTGGCTGGCCTTGATCCAGCCGAAAGTCGCATTGGAAAACACCACATAGGTGATCGGCGCCCGCGACCGGCAGACCGTCTCCAGCTCGCCCACCGTGAACCCTAACGACCCATCGCCCATCAGCGCCACGGTCTTGGATGCAGGCCGCCCGTACCAGGCGCCCAAAGAGGCCGACAGCGAATACCCCAGGGCCCCATGAGCGCGGTTGGTGATGAAATGCCGCCCTGGGCGCGGCAATTGGTAATAAGCCGAGAAATAGGGGCAGCTGGTGCCGGGATCGGACACCACGGTCGCATCCTCGGGCAAGGTGTTCATCAGCGCGCGGATCACCCGCTCGGGCCGGATCGGCGCCTGATCGGAACGTGCCAGAACCTCGAACGCCTCGAATTTGCGCCGTTTCCTGTCGGCAATCGCCGCCGCGCCGCCAAAGGTATCGGCCCCCTGTGCGCGGGCGTCCAGCACCGCGTTCACCTCGGTCAGCGCCAGCCGCAGGTCGCCCACCACCGCGACCTCGGTCCGGTAATTGGCGTTCATCACCATCGGGTCATTGTCGAAATGCACGATCCGGGTGCCCGGTTTCGGTGCCTCCCACCGCGCCGTTGTGGTGGATCCGGCCCGGCAGCCCATGAACACTACCAGATCGGCGGCCTCCATCATCTCCCATGTCTCGTCGGTGCCACCGTTCGAGCCCACGACGCCCAGGCAGTTGGGATGGGTCTCGGCCAGCGATCCCTGCCCCGAGATCGAGGTGGCCACCGGGATATCCAGCCGGGTTGCCAGCCGGTCCAACTCCTCCCAGGCCTGGGCGATCACCACGCCGCCACCGCAGACGATAAGCGGGTTTTTCGCCGACAGCATCGCCTCCACCGCCGCCTGCGCCGCACCGGGCGCGGGCGCTTGCGGATAGGCGGGATAGCTGGCAGTCGCAGGATCGGCCCAGATGTCGGCGGCATCCACCGGGTCATATTGCACGTCATAAGGCAGGCCGATATGCGCCGCCCCAGACCGCCCTGTTGTCATCGCGCGAAACGCCGCCCGCATCATGCGCGGGATATGATCGGCCCGGCTGATCACCGTGTTCCACTTGGTCAGGGGCGCCATCAGTGCCTTTTGGTCCACCTCAGTCAGCGGGTATTTGCCGTAAGAGGCGACCGAGATATCGGTGGTGATCCCCAACACCGCATAAGAACTTTCCGACGCCTCGATCAACCCGGGCAGGATATAGGTGGCGCCGCCGCCCGACGGCCCCTCGGCTACGCCGACGCGCCCCGTCACGCGGGAATAGCCGTCGGCCATATAGGTGGCACAGCGCTCGTCGCGGGTCAGCACATGGGTGATCTTGTGATCCAGCCGCAGCATCGCGTCGTAAAACGGCAACGTCGTATCGCCGCAGAGACCAAAGATATGCCGAACGCCCTGCGCCTCCAGCATCCGCACCATTGCTTCGGCGCCGTTCATTTGATTGCTCATCCGATTCCCTCACACAGCCCTGCGCTCATCTCTGTATACAGTTTTGCATTACATCTTGCGCACAAGTCAATCCGGCAATATCCTGCGGCAAAATCAGGGGCAGAGATGGCCAAGACCGAAAGCAATGTTGACCGGCTTTATGATGCGCTCCGACGCATGGCGACGGACTTCTCCTTCAAACCCGATGCGCGCATCAACGAAAGCGCGCTCGCGGCCCAACTCGACGCCTCCCGCACCCCGATCCGCGAGGCGCTGAACCGGCTGGTGGCCGAAGGTTTCCTGACCTTCCAGTCCGGCCGGGGTTTCTTTTGCCGCTCACTCTCGCCGGAACTGGTGATGGATCTTTACGAGGCCCGCGTCGCGGTCGAAGTCGAAGCGGTGCGCCTGGCCGCCCGGCGGGGCGACGAACGCGACATCGCCGTGCTGATGCAGGAGTTGGAGGACATCGCGCCCGATTATACGTCAGAGGCCGACACCGAAGCACTGCTGGCGATGGACGAGCGGTTTCACACCCAACTCTGCGCACTGTCCGGCAATGCCGAATTGGCGCGCATGCTCGCCAATCTCAACGACCGCATCCGATACTTGCGGCTGATCGATCTGCGGCGGTTACAGGCCATCGGCCCGCATGGTCAGACCATGGTCTCGGCCCATCAGCGCATCCTTGATGCCGTCGCCCGGCGCGACGCCGAAGGGGCCATGGCCGAGATGCGCGCCCATATCGAACGGCGCCGCGAAGGGGCGACCCAGGCGGTGCGCGATGCCTATGCACAATTGTACGTTCCGGAACATTGAGGACAAAATGTTAGTACAAAATGGTGGAAAGACGGTTTTCGGGGCCGCAGTCGGCATCCTGATGCTGGAAACCCGCTTCCCGCGCATTCATGGCGACATGGGCAATGCGATGACCTGGCCCTTCCCCGTTCACTACCGCGTGGTGCGCGGCGCCTCGCCCGACCGTGTGGTGCGCGGCGACCCCCGCGCGCTGCTCGACACCTTTGTCGAGGCAGGTCGCGATCTGGTGGCCACCGGCGCGGACGGGATCACCACCAATTGTGGCTTTCTCGCCCTGGTGCAGGACGAATTGCGGGCCGCGCTCGGGGTTCCGGTGGCTACCTCGTCGCTGATGCAAGTCCCTATGGTGCAAGCGCTTTTACCGCCCGGAAAGAAGGTCGTGATCCTGACCATTTCCAAGGCCACGCTGACCCCTGCGCATCTTGCGGCGGCCGGAGTACCGCTCGACACACCGGTCTACGGTACCGATGCGGGCCGCGCCTTTACCCGGGACATCCTGGGCGACGCGCCGACGATAGATTTCGACCTTTGCCGCCAGGACATGCTGGACGCCGCCGACGAGATCATGGCGCAAGAACCCGACGCGGGCGCCATAGTACTGGAATGCACCAACATGGTGCCCTACGCCGCCGACCTGCGCAAACGCACCGGCCTGCCAATTTATTCAATCTATTCGATGGTTACATGGTTCCAGGCTGGCCTGATGCCGCGCCGGTTCGAACCGGTCCTGGACGATCCGCGAGGTTGAAAGCGCAGTAAAGGGGCGCTGCCCCCGTCACCTTTGGTGACACCCCCCGGGATATTTTCGGCAAGAGGAAAGAGCAGAAGCCCCTTGCTTCTTTCTGGTCCAAAATACTCCGGAGCGCGAGGCAGCGCCTCGCAAAGTCCCGCCGCGCAGCGGCGCCCGGCCCAACGCCCGCAGGTGTCCCGTCAGGGGTTGCCCAAGGGGGGCGGGAGTTCACCCGCCCCTGATCCGTTGCATCAGATAGACTTCGGCACCGTCCGGGATCGGTTCCGTCAAACCCGACGCGATCACGCGACCGTTGATCGTGACGGATACTCCTGCGTCTATCGGCGCCTGCAATTGCGGATGCGCGCGGGTCAGCGCGCGCAGCATCTCGCCGGTGTCGGTGGCCTCGACCTCGACCACCTCCAGCCCACCGGTCAGTGCCCGCAGGCCGGACCAGAGATGAACCTCAACCATCCGCCTTGAGCGCCGACAGGATGCGCGGCGGCGACATCGGCAAGTTGCGCATGCGCACACCGGCAGCGGCCGAAACCGCATTGGCAATGGCCGCCAGCGGCGGGCAGATCGAGGTTTCACCGACCCCACGGACACCAAACGGGTGGCCGGGGTTGGGTACTTCGACGATGACCGTGTCGATCATCGGTAGGTCGGAGGCGACGGGAATGCGATAATCGAGGAAGACGCTGTTCTGCAAACGCCCGTCTTCGCCATAAATGTATTCCTCGTTCAGCGCCCAGCCGATGCCCTGTGCGGCGCCGCCCTGGTACTGACCTTCGACATAGGTGGGATGGATGGCCTTGCCGGCATCCTGGATCACGGTATAGCGCACGACGCGCGTCTTGCCGGTTTCCGGATCGACCTCGGCATCAACGATATGGGTGGCAAAGCTGACACCGGCCCCTTCGGGTGTCGCTTCGAAATGGCCCGAGATCGGCCCGCCGGTCTGCCCCATATTCGCGGTGATATCGGCCAGTGGCAGCGGGTCGAAATCGCCCGCATTCGGGCCCGAAGGCACCGCGCAGCCGTTTTCCCATTTCACCGCATCCACCGGGATGCCCCATTTCTTTGCCGCCCGCTCACACAGTCTTTCGACCGCGTGGCGCGCCGCCTTGATTGTGGCCAACCCGCTGGCATAGGTCACCCGGCTGCCATGGCTGACATCGTTGTAACCAAGCGTAGCGGTGTCGGCGATGGTCACCCGGATATTGTCATAGGGAATGCCCAGCACCTCGGCCGCCATCAGCGCCATCGAGGCGCGGCTACCGCCGATATCGGGGGTCCCTACCATGACTTGGGCAGATCCATCCTCGCTCAGCGCCAGCGAAACCGAGGTTTCGCCGCCATGGTTGAACCAGAAGCCACAGGAGATGCCGCGCCCCTGCCCCGGTTTGAGAGGAGCCGAGAGATGCGGATGCGCCTTGGCGGCCTCCAGCGTCTGCACCAGACCGATCTGCTGGAAGCGCGGGCCATAGCTGGCCTTGGTACCCTCGCGCGAGGCGTTCTTGAGCCGCACCTCGATCGGATCAAGCCCAAGCTGGTTGCACAGCTCGTCAATCACCGATTCCACAGCGAAAGCCGCCATCGGCGAACCGGGCGCACGATAGGCCGCCTGTTTCGGACGGTTGGTCATCACGTCGTAACCCACCTGCCGCACATTGGTCAGGCTGTAGGGGGCAAAGGCGCACATGGCAGTGAACTCCGCCGGTCCACCTGGGAACGCACCGCCTTGGAGGCGGAAGATGCCCTCGGCCGCGGTGATGGTGCCGTCCTTCTTCATCCCGATCTTGATATCCATCGAGGCCGAGGCGGTTGGCCCGGTGGCGCGGAACACTTCGGACCGGCTCATCACCAGTTTTACCGGCTTGTTGGCCTTGCGCGACAGCGCCAGCGCCACCGGTTCGATGAACACGGTCGTCTTGCCGCCGAACCCGCCGCCGATCTCAGAAGCGGTCACCCGCAGGTTCGCGGTTTCGATCCCCAGAAGTGCGGCACAGGTTTTCTGCACGATCCAGTGACCCTGCGTGCAGCACCACAGCTCACCCTTGCCATCCATGCCCAGCGTGGCCAGGCAGGCGTGCGGCTCGATATAGCCCTGGTGGGTGGCTTCGGTGGTGAAATGATCCTCGACCACCAGATCGGCCTCGGCAAAGCCAGCCGCCACGTCGCCATGGCCGCTTTCGTGCATGCGGACCACGTTCGGGTGCATCCCTTCGGGCACCGAGTAGTCGGCCGCGCCTTCGCGGATCACCGGAGCGTCGGCCAGCATCGCCTTGTCCACATCGGTGACATGGGGCAGAATCTCGTATTCCACCTCGATCAGCTTGAGCGCATCGCGCGCCGCGAGTGCCGAGGTTGCGGCGACAGCGGCGACAGCATGCCCGTCATAGAGCGCCTTGTCGCCCGCCATGACGTTTTCCAGCACGTTCCAGAACTCGCCTTCCAGACCCGGCTCAAAGGGCACCTTGTCCGAAAAATCAGCGCGGGTGACCACGGCCTTCACATCCTTAAGCGCCTCTGCCTTCGACGTGTCGATGCGCAGGATGCGGGCATGGGCGTGCGGGCTGCGCAGGATGGCGCCATGCAGCATGCCGGGCGCATAGGCGTCGGCGCCGAATTTGGCACGACCGGTTACCTTGTCCAGCCCGTCGGGCCGGTTCGGGCGTGTGCCCACAAAGGCAAAATCCTTGGTCTTGAGATCGTCGAGCGCCATTATACCGCCTCCCTCATGTCCTTGGCCGTGTCCATCACGGCGCGGATGATCTTGTCATACCCGGTGCAGCGGCACAGGTTGCCGGCCAGCCAGAACCGGACCTCTTCTTCCGTCGGGTCCGGGTTCTGCTCCAGCAGCGCCTTAGCCGCGACCAGGATACCGGGGGTGCAGATGCCGCATTGCAGCGCGGCATAGTCGATGAATTTCTGTTGCAGCGGATGCAGCACATCGCCCTCGGCGATGCCCTCAACCGTACCGATTTCCTTGCCATCGGCCTCGACCCCCAACACCAAGCAGGAGCAGACCAGCCGCCCGTCGAGCGTCACCGAGCAGGCACCGCAATCGCCGGTGCCGCAGCCTTCCTTTGCCCCGGTAAGGCTGAGCTTGTCGCGCAGACAGTCAAGCAGGGTTTCGCGCGGGTCGCAGAGATACTCGACCGCATCGCCGTTGACGGTGGTGGATACGTGGATCTTGCTCATCCGTGGTGCCCCTTGATGATTTCGCCCTTGGCCCGGGCATAGGCGACGCGCGCGACACGCTTGGCGAGCACGCCCGCGACTTCGGTTCGGAATTCGATTGTGCCGCGCTTGTCGTTGATCGGCTTGCAGGCAGCGGAGGCGGCCGAGGCCAGACGGTCAAGCGCGGCGTCGTCCAGAGCGCTGCCGATGATCGCGGCAGCGGCGTCTTCGACCAACAGAACGGTCGGTGCAACGGCGCCCAGGGACACGCGGGCCTCGACAACGGTATCGCCGTCAAGCCGCAAGTTCACGGCACAACCCACCACAGCGATGTCCATTTCGCTGCGGGGAATGAAGCGCAGATAGGCGTCGCCTGCGTTTTCGCCCCGCGCCGGAATGTGCAAAGCAGAGACAAGCTCGCCCTTGGCCAGAGAGGTTTTGCCCGGGCCGGTCGGGATATCCTGAACCGCAACGATGCGATCGCCATCGGGCCCAGTCACGGTTGCGGTCATCGATGCGGCCACCATGGCTGGCACGGAATCCGCGGCGGGAGAGCCGTTGCAGAGGTTGCCGGTCAGTGTGGCGCGGCCCTGCACCTGGGTCGACCCCACAAGGTTCATCGCCTCGACAACGCCCGGCCAGTCGGCCACCAGCCCGGTATGTTCGCCAAGCTCGGCACCCGGCACGGCCACGCCAAGGGTCCAGCTGCCATCCGCGTTACGCGTGATTTCACCGGTTCCCGGGATCTTCTTGATGTCGATCAGAGTATCCGGAGTGACGATATCCGCGCGCAATTGCACCAGAACATCGGTGCCCCCCGCCAGAAACCGGGTGATGCCCGAAGCGTCAGCGGCAATTCGCGACGCCTCGGCAAAGCTCGCCGGGCTGTGATAATTCATTGTTCTACCTCTTGCCTGTAGGGCCTGAGCCATTGAGTTCGCGGCGACGATAGACCACCTAAACGGCATCGTCCATGTCCGGATCGACCAGAAATTGGCCCCTTGGATGTCGCCTTTGGGCAAACGTCCGCGCCCGATCCCGGCGCGACGGGAAAATTCGTCGAATCTTCTTGTAGCTCTTCACTCAGAGTTCGGTGCGAAGATGCCAGAGTTCGGGGAAAAGTTCGACTTCGAGCATCCGACGCAAATACTGCACGCCCGAGGTTCCGCCGGTTCCTCGCTTGAACCCGATGACACGTTCAACCGTGGTTACATGGTTGAAGCGCCAGCGGCGGAAGTAATCTTCGAGATCAACCAGTTTTTCGGCCAACTCGTAGAGATCCCAGAACTTGGCCGGGTTCTCGTAAACCATTTTCCAAGCGCGCTGCACGTCGGCATCCGCGCTATGCGGATTATCCATCCGGCGCGCTTCAGGTGAGATCGCTATTCCCGTCTTTGCCGACAGGGCGTCCAGAGCCACGTGATACAGCGAAGGCCGCTGCAATTCCTCGGCCAACATGGCATGCAGTTCCGGCCGGTGTTCGTGCACCTTCATCAGGGCGGTGTTCCGGTTGCCCAGAACATATTCGATCAACCGGTACTGGTGCGATTGAAAGCCCGAGGAATTGCCAAGCGCATTGCGGAAGGTCGTGTAATCGCTGGGGGTCATCGTGCGCAGCACGTCCCAGGCGGAGTTGAGTTGGTCAAAGATGCGGGCAACCCGGGTCAGCATCTTGAACGCCGGGCGGAAGTCTCCGCCAGACATCAGCAGCCGTCGCGCTGCGGTCAATTCGTGCAGAACAAGCCGCATCCACAATTCGCTGGTCTGATGCTGGATGACGAACAGCAATTCATCATGCGCATCCGATTGCGGGTGATGCGTGGCGAGCAGGTCGTCCATATGCAGATAGTCGCCATAGCTCATGTCCTTGGCATAGGACATCTTGGCGCCTTCCTGGCTGGGGTCATAGGCTTGGGGCATCGGATCAATCCTTGAGAAGTTCGCAAAGCAGGGCAGAGCCGGGGCGCCCCAGCTCTGCGACAACCGAGAAATGTTCGTGCCCGGCGGCAAAGACGTTAGGGACACCCCAGGCTTCGGAGAGAAGCCGGGTCTGGCGCACCAGTTCGGGCCGCTCATCGGCGCCAACCCAGCAGGTGACCGAGAGGCCCGCGCGCCGGGAAAGAAGCGCGGGGCTTTCGGCCTCGGCCTCGGCCGCGTCCAGGTGCAGCACCTCGTTCATCCGGGTGGCCAGCAGTGGGCGCAAATCGTGGATACCACTGATACTGATCACCCGGTCCAGCCGGTCAGGCTGCGGCCCGTCGGCACAAGCCATGCGGGCCACCAGATGGCCGCCGGCGGAATGGCCCGCCAATCGCACCGGTCCCGCCACATGGCGCGCCGCCTCTTCGATCGATGCACGCACTTCCTCGACCATCTGGCCCAGACGCGCCTCGGGCGCCAGCGTGTATGAGGGCACCGCCAGCGCCCAGCCCCGGCTGAGCGGCCCGGCGGCGAAATGTGACCAGAAGCTCTTGTCGAGCTTGTGCCAATAGCCGCCATGCACGAACACCACGAGGCCCTTTGCGACGCCCTCGGGGCG
This sequence comes from Ruegeria marisflavi, assembly GCF_025673445.1. Lineage (NCBI taxonomy): Bacteria > Pseudomonadati > Pseudomonadota > Alphaproteobacteria > Rhodobacterales > Roseobacteraceae > Ruegeria > Ruegeria marisflavi. Next base: position 16,987 of record NZ_JAOVQN010000009.1, on the reverse strand, counting down.
GAACAGGTCAAGCCGGTTGCGCGCGCCCACTCCATAGGCGATGTCAAGCGTCCCGCCCCGACTGTCGCGCCAGGCCGCCGCCGCCGCGCCCCAGGCAGCGGCCAGCCCGTCCGACCCCGGCACATAGCTGGAATTGTCGAATGCATCGTCCCAGTCGATCATCGCAGACCCTCCTGATTTGCGGATAGCGTAGATGTCGACTCGGCATATTTCAAGCTTAAAGGTTTAGGCTTGAAATATATCCGAATCCCCGTATCCTCATCCTCAATCAGCGTATCTTGCGAGGGAGGATGCAATGCGTGTCGCATGTCTGGGTGGCGGTCCGGCGGGGCTCTATTTCGCCATTTCGATGAAACTGCGCGACCCCTCGCACGAGGTCACGGTGATCGAGCGCAACAAGGGTGACGATACATTCGGTTGGGGCGTGGTACTGAGCGATGACGCGCTGGAGAACCTGGCCGCCAACGACCCCATCAGCGCCGAGACGATCCGTTCGAACTTTGCCTATTGGGACGATATCGCGGTGGTGCATGACGGGGTGCGCACCGTCTCGGGCGGGCACGGTTTTGCCGGGATCGGGCGCAAGGCGATGCTCTTGCTGCTTCAGGACCGCGCCCGCGAACTTGGCGTCGATCTGCAATTCCAGACCGAGGCACGCCCCATCGCCGAATATCAGGCGGAATACGATCTGGTGGTGGCCTGCGACGGGCTGAACTCGCGCGTGCGCAGCGATCTGGCCGCGCTTTTCAAACCCGATATCGACACCCGCCAGTGCAAGTTTATCTGGCTCGGCACCCATCAGAAATTCGACGACGCGTTCACCTTCATCTTCGAGAAGACCGAACATGGCTGGATGTGGGTGCATGCCTATCAGTTCGATGAGGACACCGCGACGGTGATCGTGGAATGCAGCCAGGAGACCTGGGACGCCTGGGGATTCGAGCATATGTCCAAGGAAGAGAGCGTCGCCACCTGCGAGCGCATCTTTGCCGCGCATCTGGGTGGCCATCGTCTGATGTCCAATGCCAGCCATCTGCGTGGCTCGGCGGTCTGGATCAACTTCCCCCGCGTTCTGTGCGAGAAATGGCACCACGAAAACGTGGTGCTTATGGGCGATGCGGCGGCCACCGCACATTTCTCGATCGGCTCGGGCTCGCGGCTGGCCTTTGACAGCGCGATTTCGCTGGCCACCTATCTGCATTCCGAACCGACGATGGAGAGCGCGTTCGAACGCTATCAGGAGGAGCGCCGGCTTGACGTGCTGCGCCTGCAATCGGCGGCGCGCAACTCGCTGGAGTGGTTCGAGCAGGTCCAACGGTATCTGGACATGGACCCGGTGCAGTTCAACTATTCGCTGCTGACCCGCAGCCAGCGGATCAGCCACGAGAACCTGCGCCTGCGCGATGCCGACTGGCTGCGCTCGGCCGAACAGTGGTTCCAGACCCGCGCAGGCGCTGCGGCCGAACCCGTACGCGCGCCGATGTTCGCCCCCTTCCGCTTGCGCGATATGGAGCTGAAGAACCGCATCGTGGTCTCGCCCATGGCTCAATACAAGGCGGTCGATGGCTGCCCGACCGACTGGCACCTGATCCATTACGGCGAGCGCGCTAAGGGCGGCGCGGGCTTGGTCTATACTGAGATGACCTGTGTCAGCCCCACGGGTCGCATTACCCCCGGTTGCCCCGGCCTTTATGCGCCCGAGCATGAGGCCGCGTGGAAACGGCTAACCGATTTCGTACATTGCGAGACGAGCGCCAAAATCTGCTGCCAGATCGGTCATTCAGGCCGCAAGGGCTCGACCCAGCTGGGTTGGGAGACGATGGATGCGCCGCTGAAGGTCGAGAACTGGGACCTGATCTCGGCCTCACCCATCCCGTGGTCCGCCAACAATGCCACCCCGCGTGAAATGACGCGGACGGATATGGACGCGGTGCGCGATCAGTTCGTCGCCGCCGCGCAAATGGCCGAGCGGGCGGGTTTCGACATGATCGAGCTGCACGCCGCGCATGGCTATCTGATCTCGTCCTTCATCTCGCCGATGTCGAACACGCGCAGCGACGACTATGGCGGAGTACTGGAAAACCGCATGCGCTACCCGCTGGAAGTATTCACCGCGATGCGCGCGGCCTGGCCCAAGGACAAACCGATGTCTGTGCGGATCTCGGCCAATGACTGGGTGGACGAGGCCGGTGTCACGCCAGAGGAGGCGGTCAAGATCGCGGCCATGTTCCACGCGGCGGGTGCCGATATCATCGACGTCTCGGCGGGCCAGACCTCGATCGAGGCAAAGCCGGTCTATGGCCGCATGTTCCAGACCCCGTTCTCGGACCGCATCCGCAACGAAACCGGTATCGCCACCATGGCGGTGGGCAATATCTATGAGGCCGACCATGCCAACTCGATCCTGATGGCGGGCCGGGCCGACCTGATCTGCGTGGGTCGCCCGCATCTGGCCGACCCTTACTGGACCCTGCACGAGGCCGCCCGCATCGGCGACCGCCACGCCGACTGGCCGCTGCCCTATCTGGCGGGCCGCGATCAGGCCTGGCGCCTGGCCGACCGTGATGCCGAGACGGAGATCCGCGCATGATGCTCGACGGCACCCATGCGGTGGTCACCGGCGGCGGCACCGGCACCGGCGCCGCGATTGCCGAGGCGCTGGCCCATGCCGGTGCCAAGGTCACCGTGCTGGGCCGCCGCGAGGGGCCGTTGCGCGAGGTGGCCAAACAGCACAAGTTCATCGGCTGGGTCACCTGCGACGTGACCGATCCGGCGGAAGTGCGCGCCGCCTTTCGACAAGCGCGCGATCTGAACGGCCCGGTCGGCGTGGTGGTCGCCAATGCGGGTGCCGCCGACAGCACACCGTTCAGCAAGATGACCGCCGAAGGGTTCCAGCAGATGCTGGACGTGAACCTCAAGGGCGTGTTCAACAGCTTTCAGGCGGGACTGGCCGATATGAAAAACGCGGGCGAGGGCCGGTTGATCGCCATCGCCTCGACCGCCGGGCTCAAGGGTTATCCCTATGTGGCGGGCTATTGCGCCGCCAAACACGGGGTGGTGGGCCTGATCCGGGCGCTGGCGGTGGAACTGGGCCGCACCGCCGTGACCGCAAACGCCATCTGCCCCGGCTTCATCGAAACCCCGATGCTGGAACGTTCCATTGCCAATATCGTGGGCAAGACCGGTCTGAGCGCGGAAGCTGCGGCAAAGTCGTTGCGCAAGGGCAATCCGCAGGACCGGTTCATCCAGGTGGACGAGGTCGCGGGCGCCGTCCTCTGGCTCTGCTCCGAGGCCGCCCGGTCGGTGAACGGCCATGCCCTTGCCCTGTCGGGAGGAGAGATATGAGCGCACCCAACCCCCGCCCCGATGCCGGGCCGGACAGCAAGGCGCGGCTGCGCCTCTGGCTGAAACTGTTAAAAGCGACGCGCACGGTGGAATCCGGCCTGCGCGAGAACCTGCGGACCGAGTTCGCCTCGACCCTGCCGCGGTTTGACGTGATGAGCGCGCTGGCCCGCAACGCGGGCGGGCTGAAGATGAGCGAGCTGTCGGGCCTGCTCAAGGTGTCGAACGGCAATGTGACCGGCATCATCGAACGGCTGGTCGAGGATGGCCATGTACTGCGCGAACCGGTGCCGGGCGACCGCCGCGCCAACCGGGTCCGCCTGACCCGCAAGGGCGAAGAGGAATTTGCCCGGCAAGCCGCGCGCCACGAGGCCTGGGTCGACGATCTGCTGGGCGCGCTCAACGCCGACGAGGCGCGCGCGATCACCGCAACGCTGGACCGCATTCTGACAGAGGGAAAATCATGACCGCCGCCGACACCACACATTTCCTGTGCACCATCGAGGACGGCATCGCACGCATCGCGCTGGACCGGCCCGAGCGCAAGAACCCGCTGACCTTCGACAGCTATGCCGAGCTGCGCGACTGGTTCCGCGACCTGCATTACAACGACGACATCAAGGCGGTGGTCTTTGCCTCGAACGGCGGCAATTTCAGCTCGGGCGGCGATGTGCATGACATCATCGGGCCGCTGACCCGGATGAACATGAAAGAGCTGCTGCAATTCACCCGCATGACCGGCGATCTGGTCAAGGCGATGATCAATTGCGGCAAGCCGGTGATTGCCGCCATCGACGGCATCTGCGTGGGCGCGGGCGCGATCATCGCCATGGCCTCTGACCTGCGTATCGCCACGCCCGAGGCCAAGGTGGCCTTTCTCTTTACCCGCGTTGGCCTCGCTGGCTGCGACATGGGCGCCTGCGCCATCCTGCCCCGGATCATCGGCCAGGGCCGCGCGGCGGAGCTGCTTTATACCGGCCGCGCGATGAGCGCCGACGAGGGTGCCGCCTGGGGCTTTCACAACCGGCTGGTGGCGGCGGACGCGCTGGAGGGTGAGGCCCGCAAACTGGCCCAGCAGATCGCGGCGGGCCCGAATTTCGGCCATATGATCACCAAGACCATGCTGGCGCAGGAATGGTCGATGTCCATCGAACAGGCGATCGAGGCCGAAGCGCAGGCACAGGCGATCTGCATGCAGACCGGCGATTTCGAACGTGCCTATCGTGCCTTCGTCGCCAAGGAAAAACCCGTCTTTATGGGTGATTGAGGTCGGACCGGGGCGCTGCCCCGGACCCCGGAGTATTTGGGGCGGAATGAAGCCCCTTGGGAGGAATGAGATGGCAGACCGCAGCTTCCTGAGCTGGCCGTTTTTCGACGAGACCCATCGCGCCCGCGCCGAGGCGATGGAGGGCTGGTGCGCGCGCCTGCATGTGGATCACGGCAACATTGACGCGGCCTGCCGCAAGCTGGTGGCGGATCTGGGCGCGGGCGGTTGGTTGCAGGCCACCGGGGCTGCCGAGGGTGAGCGGCTGGATGTGCGGACCTTGTGTCTCAGCCGCGAGATCCTCGCCCGCCATGACGGGCTGGCCGACTTCGCCTTTGCCATGCAGGGGCTGGGCACCGGGGCGATCTCGCTTTTTGGCACCCCGGCGCAGCAGGCCGAATGGCTGCCGCTCACACGCAGCGGTCAAGCGATCTCGGCCTTTGCGCTGACCGAACCGCAATCGGGTTCGGACGTGGCCAATTCCACCATGACGGCCACCGCCGATGGTGACGATTACGTGCTGAACGGCGAAAAGACCTGGATTTCGAACGGCGGCATCGCCGATGTCTATACGCTCTTTGCCCGCACCGGCGAGGCACCCGGCGCGCGCGGGCTCAGCGCCTTTGTCCTGCCCGCGGGCCTGCCGGGGTTCGAGGTGGTCGAGCGGCTGGAGGTGATGGCGCCGCACCCGCTGGCGCGGCTGCGCTTTAGTGACGTGCGGGTGCCGAAATCGGCGCTTCTGGGCGCACCCGGAGAAGGGTTCAAGGTGGCCATGGCAGTGCTCGACGTGTTCCGCTCGACCGTGGCGGCGGCGGCGCTGGGATTTGCCCGCCGCGCGCTGGACGAGGCGCTGGCGCGCGTCACCACACGGCAGGTGCAGGGCGCACCGCTCTTCGATCTGCAGATGGTGCAGGGCCATATCGCCGATATGGCGCTGGATGTGGATGCCAGCGCACTGCTTACCTATCGCGCCGCCTGGGCCAAGGACATGGGCGCCCCGCGCGTCAGCCGTGAGGCGGCGATGGCCAAGCTTTATTCCACCGACCACGCCCAGCAGGTGATCGACCGCGCGGTGCAACTGTTCGGTGGCGACGGGGTGCGGCGCGGCGAAAAGGTCGAGGAGCTGTATCGCGATATCCGCGCCCTGCGCATCTATGAGGGCGCCAGCGACGTGCAGCGGGTGGTGATCGCCCGCCAGGTGTTGGCGCAAGGATAAGACCAAAACGTCAATGGGAGGAGAGACCATGACCCAGGATCTGGAAAAGGGCATTACCGAAAACGGCACCGGTTATGACGGTGTGGTCTGGAACATACTGGGCCAGACCTATTACCCCAAGGCGGTTTGCGAGACGACCTTTGCCTTTGAGACGAACTCGGAACCGGGGCAGTTCGTGCCGGTACATGTCCACCCCACCCAGGATGAATTCATCCTGGTTCAGGAGGGCGAACTGGACCTGAAACTGGACGGTGTCTGGACCAAGGCGCGCGCCGGCGATCTGGTGCGCATGCCCAAGGGCATCCCGCATGGCTATTTCAACAAGTCCGACAAACCGGCCCGCGCGCTGTTCTGGGTCTCGCCCGCGCGCAAGCTGAAAGAACTGTTCGAAGCGCTGGACAATCTGGAGGATGTCGAACGGGTGGTCGAACTCTCGGCCCAGCACGAGGTCGATTTCCTGCCGCCCGAGGCGAATGACTGAACCATGCTGGGACCAAGCGCACATATCGACACGTTCACCCGGGACAACCTACCGCCGCCCGAGCAATGGCCCGATTTCCTGCTGGACGGGTTCGATTATCCCGAGCACCTGAATGTCGGGGTCGAACTGACCGATGCCATGGTCGACAAGGGGTTTGGCGACCATACCGCGCTGTTCGGCAATGGCCGGCGGCGCACCTACAAGGAACTCAGCGACTGGACCAACCGGCTGGCCCATGTGCTGGTCGAGGATCTGGGCGTGAAACCGGGCAACCGGGTGCTGATCCGCTCGGCCAACAACCCGGCCATGGTGGCCTGCTGGCTGGCCGCGACAAAGGCGGGCGCGGTGGTGGTCAACACCATGCCGATGCTGCGCGCCGGTGAATTGGGCAAGATCATCGACAAGGCCGAGATCACCCATGCCCTGTGCGACACGCGGCTGATGGAGGAGCTGGTCACCTGCGCCAAGACCTCAAAACACCTGCGCACGGTGGTGGGCTTTGACGGCACCTCGAACCACGATGCCGAGCTGGACCGGCTGGCGCTGCAAAAACCGGTACGGTTTCAGGCAGTCGCGACCGGGCGGGACGATGTGGCGCTGTTGGGGTTCACCTCTGGCACCACGGGCGACCCCAAGGCGACGATGCACTTCCATCGCGACCTGCTGATCATCGCCGACGGTTACGCGCGCGAGGTTCTGGGCGTTACGCCGGATGACGTGTTCATCGGCTCGCCGCCGCTGGCCTTTACCTTTGGGCTGGGCGGTCTGGCGGTGTTCCCGCTGCGCTTTGGTGCCGCCGCGACCCTGCTGGAACAGGCAAGCCCGCCCAACATGGTCGAGATCATACAGCAGTATGGCGCCACCGTCTGTTTCACCGCGCCCACCGCCTATCGCTTCATGCTCAAGGCGATGGAGGAAGGCGCAGACCTCAGTTCGCTGCGGGCGGCGGTTTCGGCGGGCGAGACCCTGCCCGCCCCGGTCTATGACGAATGGATCGCCAAGACCGGCAAGCCGATGCTCGACGGGATCGGCGCCACCGAGATGCTGCATATCTTCATCTCGAACCGGTTCGATGACCACCGCCCGGCCTGTACCGGCAAGCCGGTAACGGGGTACGAGGTGCGGATACTCGATGCCGAGGGCAACGAAGCGCCGCGGGGTGAAGTCGGGCGACTGGCAGTGCGCGGTCCGACCGGTTGTCGCTATCTGGCCGACGACCGGCAGGCGGGATATGTCCAGAACGGCTGGAACGTGACCGGCGACAGTTTCGTGATGGATGCCGATGGATATCTGCATTTTGCCGCCCGCAGCGACGACATGATCGTCAGCTCGGGCTACAACATCGCCGGGCCCGAGGTCGAGGCGGCGCTGCTGTCGCATCCGGCAGTGGCCGAATGCGGCGTCATCGGCGCCCCGGACGAGGCGCGGGGCCATATCGTCGAGGCCCATGTGGTGCTGGCGCCGGGCCATACCGGCGACGCGCTGATGGTCAAAACCTTGCAGGACCACGTCAAGGCGACCATCGCCCCCTATAAATACCCGCGCAGCGTCCGGTTCATCGACGCGCTGCCAAAGACTCAGACCGGCAAGATCCAGCGCTTCCGCTTGCGCACGGACGATCAATAGACGGAGGCCAGAAATGACCCACAAGACCATCCAGCCCGAGGGCTGGGCCCCTGCCAAGGGCTATGCCAACGGCATGCTGACCCGCGACGGGCATCTCTATGTCGGCGGGCAGATCGGCTGGAATGCGCAGCAGCAGTTCGAAAGCCACGATTTCATCGGCCAGATGGAACAGGCGCTGAGCAATATCCTCGACGTGGTCGAAGCGGCCGGAGGCCGGGCCGAGCACATCACCCGGCTGACCTGGTACGTGACCGACAAGAAGGAATACATTGCCCGCCAAGCCGAGATCGGCGCCAGCTATCGCAAGGTGATGGGCCGGCATTTCCCGGCCATGGCGATGGTTGTGGTGGCAGGCCTTGTCGAGGACGATGCGCTGGTCGAGATCGAGGCCACCGCCGTCATCGACTGATCCGGGCCGCCGGAAGGCCCGGCTGGACAGGGGGGAGCCAACTGGCTACCCATTGGTCGTTCGAAAAAGCGGCAGGTCGGGACATGAGCAGGCAAGGCAACGTTCTTTTTATCATCATCGACCAGTTGCGCGCCGATTGCCTATGGGGCGGGCTGGCGGGTCATGTCGATCTGCCGCATCTGCGGGCGCTGGCCGAAGATGCGGTCAGCTTTCGCCGCCACTATTCGGTGACCAACCCCTGCGGCCCCTCGCGCGCCTCTATCCTGACCGGGCAATACGCGATGAACCACCGCTCGGTCCGCAACGGCACTCCGCTGCGCCATGACACTCCCAATATCGCGACCGAGATGCGCAAGGCGGGCTATATGCCGCTGCTCTTTGGCTATACCGATACCTCGCAGGATCCACGCGCCTACGACGCCAACGATCCGGCGCTCAAGACCTATGAGTTCCCGATGATCGGGTTTCACGAAGTAACCGAGATGCGGCTGGAGATGTCCTATCCCTGGCAATCGCATCTGAAGAACCGCGGTTATACCTTCGACGATTACGCGCAGGTCTATGTACCCCGCCCCGATGCCGACGGCGCCCCACGCCTGAACGGCCCGGCGATGTACCGGGCCGAGGACAGCGATACCGCCTTTCTGACCGATCAGTTCCTTGCCAACATGCCCGCATGGGCCGGGCAGAACTGGTTCGCGCATCTCACCTATATCCGGCCGCACCCGCCGCTGGTAGCGCCCGCGCCCTATAACACGATGTACGATCCCGCCAAGTTACCCCTGCCCGCGCGGCTGTCGACGCGCGACGACGAGGCAGGCGAACACCCCTTCTTGGGCCCCGCCACCCGCTATTCCAGCCCGGCCAGTTTCGTGTTGGGCTTCCCCGATCTGGAGCCCACCGACGAGACCATCCAGACTTTGCGCGCGGTCTATCTTGGCCTTGCGACCGAGGTCGACACTCATATCGGTCGGGTGATCGCGCATCTGAAAGAGACAGGCCAGTATGACGACACCCTGATCGTGGTCACCGCCGATCATGGCGAGATGCTGGGCGACCGCCATAGCTGGGGCAAGATGACGGTCTATGACGCCGCCTATCACACGCCGCTGATCATCCGCGCACCGGGCTGCAAACCGGGCCATGTGGTCGAGGCCCCGACCGAATCAATCGACCTGATGCCCACCATCCTTGAGTGGGTCGGGCAGGAGGTTCCGAACTCGGTCGATGGCTGCTCGCTCAGGCCCTTCCTGACGGGCGAGGCGCCCTCCGACTGGCGGCAGTACTCCTTTTCCGAGCTGGATATCTCGGCCCCGCTGACGCCAACTCTCTGGCAGCAGGAGTTCGGCTTTGGCCCCAGCGCGGGCGCGGTGGCGATCCTGCGCGATGCGCGCTTTACCCTTGTCGAATTCGCCGCCGATCTGCCGCCGATGCTGTTCGACCATCAAGGCGAGGGCGAGTTCCGCAACGTGGCGGGCGACCCCGACCATGTCGCGGATCTGGCGCGGCTGTCCCGGCAGATGCTGCGCCACCGGATGCGCAACATGGACCATACGCTGTCGCTCTGCACGATCACCCAGGAGGGGGCCAAGACCCGGCGCCGCTACGACTGAACCGGGGCTTCCGAGCCGTGATCGGTCAGACATTCGGCATGGTCGCGCAACACTTCGAGAACGCGGCAATCGCTGCCGCGATGACCGTCGCAACTGTCGATCATCCGCTGCAACTCGGTCTCCAGCGCGCGTAGCCGGGCCAGCCGCTGTTGCACCTGCGCCAGTTGCCGCCGGGCAATGGAATCCGAGGTCGAGCAGCTTTGCCCCGGTTGGTCGTTCAACGCCAGAAGCTCGCGGATCGCATCCAGGCCAAAGCCCAGTTGCCGCCCGTGGCGGATAAAGGCTAACCGGTCCAGCGCGGCCTCGTCATAGCGGCGCTGCCCGCCTGCGGTGCGCCCAGCCTCGGGCATCAGCCCGATCTGCTCGTAATAGCGGATGGTCTGCACCTTGGTGCCGGTTTTGCGGGCGAGGGTTCCAATCGTGTACATGTGGGAAAATCTACAGCTTATGTAGGTAATGGACCAGAGCTTAGGTCCCTTTGCCGACCAGCCCCCGCGCCACCCAATCGTCGAACACTGCCAGTGCCCGGTCCGAGAATTCGGCATCGTTGATATGGGCGTCCAGCTCGATCAGTTCGGCATTGGCCGGGCAAGCACTGCGGATCTCGTCACAAAAGGCCGCCAGCCCGTCCGCATCATGCAGCGGCGCGCCGGAGCGATCCCATTCATTGCAGCCCCCGGTGGGCAGCATCAGCGTCAACGGACCCTGAGCGCCCGCTAGTTTCTCACATATGGCCCGGGCAACCTGCCGCCGCTCGTCCGCGTCCAGCACTGCCGAGGTCAATAGACGGTTATGGGCATGGCTGGGCCGGTCGGCCAGCGCGGGGGGCGGCGCCTGCCAGCCGACATAATCAACCAGATCGTAACAGCCTGGCGCCACCAGTTGCGGGATGCCGCGTCGCCCGGCGTTGGTCATGCGGTCTTCGCCAGCGGACAAGCCGCCAAAGATGTGATTGGCCACTTCCTGAGGCGCGAAATCGAACACGGCGGCAAAGGCGCCCTCGGCCGCAAGGCTCTCGAACGCGCGCCCCCCCATGCCGGTGGCATGGAACACCGCCACCTCATATCCGCGCGCCTCCAGCGCCGGTTTCAGGCTGACCATGTATCGCAGCACCGTCTTGCCAAAGCTGGTCATGCCGATGAGGGGCCGGTCGCGGATCGGGGCCTCAACCGCCCGCGCCGCGCCCAGCACCGCTCCCGCCGCCTGGCTGAGCGAGGCCTGGCAAATCGAATTCAAGCCGTAGAGCCCCCCAGCCCAGAGGATCATCTGCACATCCGCCGGGATGCGGTCGGGTGGCAGCAAGGGTGAGAACGAGACAGTTGAGACGATGTATTTGGGGACCCCCAACGGCAGTGCCGAACACAGGTCCAGCGCCAGATCGGTGCCCATGGTGCCGCCCAGCACGATCACCCCATGGACGCGGCCCGCTCGGTACAACTCCAGCGCCTTGACCGCAGCACCGCGCGCCATGATCTGCATCGCGACATTCTCGTCACCGCTGTCGATCGCCGCCTGAATCGAGCTTCCGCCCGCCTCGGCCACCGCGTGTTTCGAGACATCCGTCGGCCGGGACGGATCGCCCAGCACGCTGACATCCATCGAGAGGACACTGCCACCCTGCCCCCTGGTCACGTTGGCCAGATAATTCAGCTCGTCATCCTTGGTGTCATAGGTGCCCACGATCAGGATCGTCTTGTCGCTCATCAGTGTTTCTCCTCCATGAATTCCTTCACCAATCGCAAGGCGGAATCGAGCATTCGAACCGACCTTTCTCGGCCGCCCGGCTCGTCAAGGCGTGACATGATCCAGCCCAGATAGGTCAGCGCCCGCAACAACAGCATGAAATCAAGTGTCTCCGGGTCCACTCTGCGCCGAACTGCGTACCCATCCAACAGACTTGCGCGAAGCGGACCGTACTGCGGTTGCCCGATGAACTTGACCAGAACCGTTGCAATATCGAAGTCCCTGTATCCCCATGCCCCATCGTCGAAATCTATGAACGCCACTGTCTGCTGGTCGACCAATACATTCTCGGCCACCAGATCGGCATGGATCAACCCTTCGTCCGAATCGGGCGCAAAATCCTCGAAACCGGCCAACGCCCAGTCGCGCGCGGCGATCAACAGCTGGCGCTGCTCCGCGTTCAGGTGCGGATGCTCCCAGAATCGCCCCCATAACGGCTCGGATCCCAGCAATCCCGCACAGCGCCAATCGGGGCGCTGAAACCCCTCTGGCGGCGTCCAAGCGTCTGACAGATCGTGCATCCGCGCCATTTGTGCCCCGACCATCCGGCCTACATCCTCTGGGTCCAGATCTGGTGCCAAGCATCCCATCTTACCCAGCGGACGGCCGTCGAGCCAAGTGAGCAGGCTGACATGTCGCCCCTCGATCTGGCCCAGCAAAGAACCGTCCGGCAGGCGCAACGGTTGCGGCACAACCAGTCCCGCCTGCCCCAACATTTCCATCCAGACCAGTTCCGAGCGCAGCTCGGCCTCGGTCCTGTACCCTTGTCGATGAAACCGCAGCGCAAGACGGCGCACGCCATCCGACACCTGCCAGACTTCGTTTTCCCGCCGCGCGGCCAGCGTGAAACCGGCCCGTTCCAGACCCCAAAACTGCAATGCACGGAGGACAGTCGCGGTCACGGTAGAAGCGGAGTGTCAGAGAGGACACCGTCAAGCGTTTCGATCAACTGATCGGCATTGTCACGGCTGAACGGCATGGGTGGACGGATCTTCAGCGTGTTGTAATGGATGCCCAGGAAATTCAGCAGAACGCCCCGTTGCCGCATTGCGTTGGCGACACGTTTGGCAAAGGCGGTGGCAGGCGTCTTGTCGGTTCGGTCCAGTACCATCTCGGCCCCGAAGAAAAGCCCCGACCCGCGCACATCGCCGATGCATTCATGCTGCGCCGCAAGCTCACGCAATCCCTCGCGGGCATACTCACCCACCGCGCGCGAGTTCTCCATCAACCCTTCGTCCTGCACCACCTTCAGCGTTGCAAGCGCTGCAGCGGCAGAGACCGGGTTGCCGCCGAAGGTGTTGAAATAGCGGAACCGCTCGCGAAACGCGGCCATGGTTTCGGGGCCGGTCACCACCCCGCCCACCGGATGGCCGTTGGCCATCGGCTTGCCCAAGGTCACCACGTCAGGCAGAATACCCGCCTTCTGATGCCCCCAGAAATGGCTGCCCAGACGGCCGAAACCGGGCTGCACCTCATCCGCGATCACGATACCGCCTGCACAACGCACGGTCTCGACTGCGGGGGCAAGCCAACCCGCTTCCAGCGATGGGAAGCCTTCGTTTGCGAAATAGGGGCAAAGGATCAGGCAAGCCAGCCGGTGGCCGCGTTCGGCCAGTGCCTCGATCTGTCCCTGCACGGCGGCGGCAAACGCCTGTGCGTGCGCCGGGCCCGGAACGCCGCCCAGGGGGCGATAGCTGTCGGGTGCGGGCACAAAGGCCATGTTGTCCCAATATCCGCCCGGCGGCGGGTTGGTGCGCGAGAGTTGCGACACCGCCATCGTATTGCCGTGATAGGTGTGATCGGTCGCGATCACCCCGGTATTGCCGGTAACCGCCTGCGCCATGCGCAGCGCGATATCGTTCGCCTCTGAGCCGGTGCAAGTCAGGATCGCGGTGTCCAGCGGCGCATCGAATGTCGCCGTCAGCGCCTCGACATAGTCGAGGATACCCTCGTGCAAGTAGCGGGTATGGGTGTTCAGCGTCGCGGCCTGCATCGCAATGGCCTCGACCACGCGCGGGTGACAATGTCCCACATGGGGCACGTTGTTATAGCAATCGAGGTACTTGTTACCGTCACTGTCCCACAGCCAGACCCCCTGCCCCCGAACCACATGTACCGGTTCGTCATAGAACACGCTGACATTCGGCCCCAACAGGCGTGCACGGCGGTCGAGAAGGGCCTGGGTCTCAGGCGTCATAGCTGCATCCAGGCGGTCTTCAGATCCACGTATTTGTCGAGCGCATGAAGGCTCTTGTCATGGCCGTTGCCCGACTGGCCGACGCCGCCCAAGGGCACGGTGCCATCCGCGCCGCCATAGGTGTTCACATGCACCACACCGGCGCGGATGGCGCGCACCACCCGATGGGCGCGGCTGAGGTCCGAGGTCCAAAGGCCCGAAGCCAGACCATAGACGGTGGAGTTGGCCAGATCGACCGCCTCTGCCTCTGTGTCAAATGCGCTCACTGCCAGCACCGGGCCGAACACCTCTTGCTGGTTCAACGTCGCGTCGCGCGCCACACCGGTCATCACCGTGGGCTGCATGTAATATCCGCCCGTCTCCTCCAGAATGCGATGGCCGCCCAGGGCGCAATCGGCGCCCTCGGCCAAGGCGGTCTCGACAAAGCGCAGGTTCTGCTCTAGCTGCGCCGCCGAATGCACCGCCCCCACCGAGGAGCCCAGATCGAGCGGATCGCCTACCTTCAGCGCACTGGCATGGCGGCAGAGCGCATCCACGAACTGATCATGGACCGACCGCTCCACGATCAGACGCGAGCCCGCGACACAGACCTGCCCCGAGTTGCGAAAAATGCCCGCCGCCGAGACCTTGGCCGCATGATCCAGATCGGCCACATCCGCAAAGACCACGTTGGGCGACTTGCCGCCCAGTTCCAGATAGCAGCGTTTCAGGTTCGAACGGGCGGAGTATTCCAACAGTCGCCGCCCGACCGCACCCGAGCCGGTAAAGACCAGAATGTCGATCTCCATCGACAGGCCCATCGCCTCGCCCACTTCGGACCCTTTGCCGGTGACCACGTTGAAGACGCCTTCGGGCAACCCCGCCTCCAGCGCCAGTTCCGCCAGCCGCAGGATCGAGAGCGAGGCGCTTTCGGCGGGTTTGACCACGATGGAATTGCCCATGGCCAGCGCCGGAGCGATCTTCCACGCGCCGATCATCAGGGGGAAATTCCACGGCAGGATGGCGCCCACCACGCCCACCGGTTCCTTGTGCACGAGGCCGAGGATATCGCCCCCCGTTGGGGCAATCTCGCCATAGACCTTGTCCAGCGCCTCGGCGTAGTAGCGAAAGGTCCCGGCGGCCGACCCGCTTTCGGCCTTGAAGGCCATGGAAATCTCGGTGCCGTTTTCGCGCACCCCTTGCACGGCAAGGTCCAGCGCCTCCGCCTCAATCAACTCGGCCAGACGGGTGAGCACCTTCTTGCGGGCGGCGGGCGACTGTCCGGCCCAGACGCGGGTGTCAAAGGCACGCCGAGCAGCGGCAGTTGCCTGCGCGACTTCCCGGGCGCCACCTCGGGCAATCTGGGTCAGTACGCATCCGTCGATGGGTGAGATCACGTCGAGCGTTTCGCCCCTGGTCTCGATCCGACCGTCGATCAGTTGACCACGTCGAGGGATGGCCCGGTTCCGCAGCATGTCGATACTTGATTGATCCAAGACCATCTCCCTCATCGGTTCATTATTCAAACCATCGTTTCAAAAAATTCTTGTCACAGGAGGTTCGCTGTGTCAAGCATGAGAGCCAAGGGGTAGCTCGCCGAAGAAGGAGAGATGTGGATGAAAAACGCAAACTTCATCAGGGAACAGAACGCCCGCCAGTTCTGGCAGCCGATGACGCATCCCGCCGACGCCCAGGCATATCCGCCTAAGATCATCACCGGCGCGTCCGGTGTCCGCATCCGCGATATCGACGGGCACGAGACCATCGACGCGGTCGGCGGGCTGTGGAACGTCAATCTGGGCTATTCCAACGACGCGGTGAAGCAGGCCATTTCAGGGCAGCTCGACACCCTGCCCTATTACTCGACCTTCCGCGGCACCACCAACGACGCCGCCATCGAACTGGCCTATGACCTGTGCGAATTTTTCACCGAGGAAGGCATCCAGCGGGTATTCTACACCTCGGGCGGCTCGGACAGCGTGGAAACCGCCCTGCGACTGGCGCGACAATATCACAAGCTGCGTGGGCAGCCGCAGCGGACCAAATTCCTGTCGCTAAAAAAAGGGTACCACGGCACCCATTTCGGCGGCGCCTCTGTCAATGGCAACAACAAGTTCCGCACCGATTACGAACCGCTGCTGCCCGGCTGTTTCCACATCCCCGCCCCCTATACCTATCGCAACCCGTTCAACGAAACCGACCCGGCGCGGCTGGCACAGCTTTGCGCCCAGGCGTTGGAGGACGAGATCGCCTTTCAGGGGGCCGAGACGATCGCGGCCTTCATCATGGAACCGATCCTGGGCGCGGGTGGAGTGATCCCACCGCATGAAAGCTTCATGCCGATGGTGCGCGAGATCTGCAACCGGAACGGCATCCTGCTGATCGCCGACGAGGTGATCACCGCATTCGGCCGCACCGGTGCCTGGTCGGGGTCGCGGCTCTGGGGGGTGCAGCCGGATATGATGTGCACCGCCAAAGCGATCACCAATGGGTATTTCCCCTTTGGCGCAGTGCTGATCGGCGCCCGGATGACCGAAGTGTTCGAGGGCGATGCCAGTGGCAAGGGCGCGATAAGCCACGGCTATACCTATTCCGGTCACCCGGTCGGGGCGGCGGCGGCAGTGGTCTGCCTGAAGGAAACGGTGAAGGCCAACGTGGCGAGAAATGCCGCTACGCGGGGCGCCGAGTTGTACAGCGGCCTGCAAACGCTGGCGGCGAAGCACGAGGTGATCGGCGATGTGCGCGGCGGTCACGGGCTGATGGCGGCGGTCGAGGTGGTCGCCGACCGTGCCAGCAAGGCCCCCGCCGGAGCGGCAACGATGAACACCGTCTATGAGACCGCGTATCAGGCCGGGGTGATGCTGCGGGTTTCAGGGCCGAACATCATCCTCTCACCGCCGCTGGTATTGAGCGATCAGGATGTCGCCGATATCCTGTTGGCGATGGACGCAGGATTTGCCGCGCTGGGGTAAGGGCGAGAGGGGGCGCTACCCCCGTCACCTTCGGTGACTCCCCCGGGATATTTTCCGCAAGAGGAAGAAGTTCGTCCTGAACAACTCCCATCGGGTTGATTTTGTTTTGAAATATTACGGTATCTCTCGCGATCAGCTGCAGGGT
>NZ_JAOVQN010000008.1:0-168143 GCF_025673445.1 Ruegeria marisflavi | reverse complement strand
CAGACCTCAGCTTTACGGCAATCATCAATGCCTGCGCCGCTCTCCTGAACTCAAAGTGAATCTCAACAGACCCTAGTGCGGTCATGATGAGATGTTGCATTGCAACGTACGCGTTATCCTGAAACTCCGGATATACTGGGGTGAACGCTCCTTGCTCCAATTCCTTCCGCCCAAGGATTTGCATCACTTTGGGGCTGGCGGAGTGAGATATTTCTGAGTATTCGGAATAAAGTTTATTGATGCCGCTCTTGAGGTGTTTGATGTTTGGTGTTCTTCTCACCAACTTGTCGAAGCTTAGATCATAGGACAATTCATTTAGTCTTGCGACTAGTTCCATCTGCTTTCGAATGATTACTGCACCTTCGACAAGCTCGCCGCCAAGAATAAGGTCAGAGGCAATGAAGTGAGAGCGACAGAAAGAGACCATTAGATCGGCCAAATAAAGCCCATTCTCAATCTCTCTAAAGCTCTTACCGGAAACAAAGAGCGTCAGACTCGCCACAAGCTCATTAGTTGAAGAAATGAGCAAATTGGCATGATCATTGAACGCTAGAAAGTTATGCTGTGCAATCTTACGGAAATGATCACGGGAATGAATGTACTTCTCGGCCTTACTTGATAATTTCTCTTTCATGTTTATAACGCCCGCTTTTGGAAACTAACGCCTGAGTAGCGTCGATGCCACGCCGCAGCATAGGCTTGAGTGAATTCTAGGCCTTGGCAAAACCTGCCTGAGGGGATTGAAAGAATCGCTACTGGACAAAACCTGTACCCAACAACTGCCGCGGGCACCAGCGCCGCGGAGCGGCTTAGTCCTTCCACCCACGGCGCACTCATGATGACGAAATTTAGAGTGTTTGTTCGCCACATACACGAACGGCAGCAAAGTCCGGCCTAGCAGAAGCTGAGACAGGTCGAACCACAGCTCACCCGAAAGCGCTATAGGAAGCCAATAAAAGAAACGCCCCCCTGCCCCCTTTCATCTTTCCCCAAATACTCAACCCGCAACCGCCGCCGCAAGCACCCCGCCCGCGGCTGCACCCTGCCAGCGGCGGCGCGCTGATCAGTATTGGTAACCGAGGGTTGAGGTCGACAGCGCCTGTTCGGCCTCATCCATCTCCGCCGCGATATCCTCGAACAGCGGTGTCGACAGGTACCGCTCGCCGGTATCGGGTAGCATCGCCAGCAGCACCGAGCCCTCGGGCGCGGTTTCAGCCACCTTCATCGCTGCCGCCAGGCTGGCGCCACCCGATATCCCGGTCAGGATGCCTTCCTCGGCCGCCAGCCGTTTGGACCAGGCGATGCTTTCGGGGCCGCTCACCGGTTCCAGCGCGTCGAAATAGCCCTGATCCAGCGCCTCTTGCAGCACCAGCGGGATGAAATCCGGGGTCCAGCCCTGGATCGGGTGCGGGTTGAAGGCCGGATGGGTCGCGGCGGGTTCACCCTCGGCGTTGCGCTGTTGCGCCTCGCCCGACTGCACCAGCGCGGCATTGGCGGGCTCGCTCAGGGTGATCTTCAACCCGGACCGCACGCCTTTCAGCACACGGCCCAGGCCGGTGACGGTGCCGCCGGTGCCATAGCCCAGCACCACGTGATCCAGCCGTTCGCCTTCGAAATCGCCCAGGATCTCCTGTGCGGTGGTGGCCGCGTGGATATCGGCGTTGTCCTTGGTCTCGAACTGATGCGCCAGGAACCAGCCGTTTGCCTCGGCCAGTTCCTTGGCTTTCACCACCATGCCCACCGCCTTGTCCTCCTTGCGGGTCAGCACCACCTTGGCGCCCAGCATCCGCATCAGACGCCGCCGTTCGACCGAGAAGCCGTCATGCATGGTGATGACCAGCGGATAGCCCTTGGCGGCACAAACCATGGCCAGCCCGATGCCGGTATTGCCGCTGGTCGCCTCGACCACTGTCTGGCCCGGTTGCAACCGACCCTCGCGCTCTGCGGCCTCGATGATGTTCAGCGCCAGCCGGTCCTTGACCGAACCGGCCGGATTGAACGCCTCGAATTTCACGTACATCGTGACATGTTCGGGCGCGATCGTGTTCAACCGGATCACAGGCGTATTGCCCACCGTTTCCAGGATCGAGCCATAAAGCCGCCCGCGGCCCGTAGTGGTGAAAATCATCGTTTGCCCCCCTTAGTCAAACTGCAGAAAGTCTCGTTGTTGCACGGGATAATGCGCCCCGTAAGACGGGACCGCAAGGTGGCCCGTGTGCGAAAGGATCAGCCGCTGCCCGTTTCGGCGCAGAACTGGAACCTTGGGCTTCCGCAGCTCGCCATCTAGGATCAATAGTCACCGGCAAGCCTCTATGAAAAAACATTTTCCTCTAATTGAGTAGAAACAAGAAAGGGGTGCTTTGCACCCCTTTCTTGTTTACACCGAAAATGAATGCAGCGGTACAGGCGCCTCAGTCCGACCCGTTCGGAAACCGCTGATCCATGTTGACCGAGGGCTGGTCGCAACCCGCCTCGCCCACGATCTTGGCCGGAATGCCCGCGACTGTCTTGCAGGGGGGAACCTCGCTCAGCACCACGGAACCGGCGGCGATGCGGCTGCAATGGCCGACCTTGATGTTGCCCAGTACCTTGGCCCCTGCCCCGATCAGCACACCATCGCCGATCTTGGGGTGGCGGTCCTCTTCTTCCTTGCCCGTCCCACCCAGCGTCACCGAATGCAGCATCGAGACATTGTCGCCCACCACGGCGGTCTCGCCGATCACAATCGAATGGGCGTGGTCGATCATGATGCCCTTGCCGATCCGGGCCGCCGGGTGAATGTCGACGCCAAAGATTTCGGACACCCGCATCTGAAAGAAATAGGCCAGGTCATAGCGTTTGCGCGTCCACAACCAATGCGCCACGCGATAGGCCTGCATCGCCTGATACCCTTTGAAATACAGGATCGGCTGTAACAACCGGTGGCAAGCCGGGTCGCGCTCGTAAACCGCCATCAGGTCGGCGCGCGCGGCCTCGATCAGTTCGGGCGCGCTGTCATAAGCATCATCGACGATCTCGCGCAGCACCACCATCGACATCTCGTTTGAGCAGAGCTTGGCCGCGATGCGATAGGACAGCGCCTTTTCCAGGTTCCTGTGGTGCAGAATACAGGCATGGACCAGCCCGCCCATCAACGGTTCCTTGTCCACGGCCTCCAGTGCTTCGGCTGTGATCCGGTCCCAGACCGGGTCGACGGGGGCGAGTTTGGTGCGTGTTTCCATCATGGCCTGTCATCCTTTGCTGCGCCTAATCTAGCGAGATAGGATGGATTTGGCCAACCGCAATGCGTGATCGAAGGAACAACAAAAATGAATAGCCAGGATCTGTCTGTCTTTCGCAAGCTCATTGCCCAGCGCATCGCCGAGCTGGACGAGGGCTCGGATGCAGGCCGAGACGCCCGGTCCGTGGTGGAACTGGACCAGCAGACCGTGGGCAGGCTCAGCCGGATGGACGCTTTGCAGAACCAAGCGATGGCCAAGGCCCAGCAAAGCCGCCGCGATATCGAAAAACGCCGCCTGCACCTGGCCTTGCGGCGGATGGACGAGGGCGAATACGGCTATTGCGACACCTGTGGCGAGGATCTGCCACAAGGACGGTTGCGCATCGACCCTGCGGCCACATTATGCGTCAGTTGCTCTCGCGGCTAAGCGCCCGGGCAATCAGCACCCGCAGTACCGTTTCAAAACACAGGCAGTAATCCGGGTCGTCAAATCCCGGCTCGTCGGCCAGAAGGCGTTTACGCGCGGCCGACATCAGCGACCCGTTGCCAAACAGCGGGTGCATCCGTCCGGTTCTCTGAACATGTCGGTCGGCAACCTCCGCTTCGGCGATCATGCGCCAGCACAGCACCTCGCGGCCAAGGGCGGGCGCGTTCAGCAGAACGCGCGCCGCCGCGCAGACATCGCCATGCAGGACCGGCCGCATGGATTACGTCACCGTGATGGTCCGAAAAGCGCCGGGCCCGAACCGCGCCGAGATCTGCGCCACCGAAACGTCAAAGGGCCGCACCGCGCCATCGGCACCCTGCTGCGCTGCGGGATAGGTCCACTCCGGCAGGGTGATCGTTTGATCCCGTAAAACGGTGCCGTCCTTGCTGACACGCACGAGGTAGGATTCGCTTTCCTCGCCCAACGGGACCTCTGGCATCGTCCAATCGTCGCCGTCGATCCGCGTGCGGCGGATCCAGCGCGCCGTCAGATTGCCTCCCGTCTCACTCACCCGCAGATGCGCCGGGGCGTAAGGCCGCAGACCGATCCCGTCAAAGGCTTCGACCAGATGCGTGTAAGACGGATCGTCATATCCCCGCCTCGCCGGTCCGATCCGGTAATGGCGCGCGACCCGGCGTTGCGAACTGCTCAACCCGACCTGCACTACCCGAGGGTCGATCAGCACGAACATGGAACCCGCAGGCCAGACATCGGGCATCACCCCATCGGTCCCCGCCTGCCCCCGCAGCCGGTTCCGCAGCAGATAGGTATCCGGCGCGATCAGTTCGACATCGCGGAACTGGAACAGCTCCCAATTACCCGAGGACCCGTCGCCGATCGCCGCCAGATTCTTGCCACTCAGGATCGCCTCAAGCGGGCGCGTTTCCAGGGCTCCGGCGACCAGCTTTACCTGCACCGCCGCTCCCCGGTCCCATAACCCAACAGCCGCCCGTTGCATCGGCGATTCCGTCATCCCGATCACTGCGCGCGCGGCCAGGATCTCGTCCAGTTCATAGCCTTCGTCGGAATCCGAGGAATAGAGCGCCACGGTGCCCGGCCAGGGTTGCGCCGTCACCGCGATATGGGGCGCGTGCGGCACCTCGTCCCCGCTCAACAGCGGCAGGTCCAGAAACACCGGCAGGACCGGCACCGGTGGCACAAACTCCTGCGATACAGGCCGGTCTTCGGCCATATCCGACGGCAGATACACATTCGGCTCGATCCGAACCGCCTCGACCAGCTGCAACTCGGCCTGTTCGATCCGATCCAGCCGGAACAGACTGCCGGTTTCACCATCGGCGGCGGGCAGGCTCACGATATCTCCCGCGCCCAGCGCCATGCGCGATGGCGGCAAAGCGAAACGAACCACCTCCCGCGCCACCCGCGCCTCTGCCAGCCAGCGTTCCACCGTCTGCCGCCCCTCGGCCCGGGTCATCGCCAGCGGCATCTCGCTCGACGAGACCGCATGCGTCGCCGCATCGGGCAGCACCGCCTCTTCCGAGACCACATCGTGGTTGGCATCCGCCTGCACGAACCGGAGCCGCACCCGGCCGCTCATCTCGACCTCGGCATCGCGCCGATAGGCGCGGTCCCCCTCGATCTCGTCATGTACGGCCAGCAGTTCGGGGTCCAATACCACCGGCTCCAGCCCGTCGCGCAGACGGAACACCAGGGTCCCGTCCCGCTCGATGGCATCGAACCCGTAACGCAGCATCAGCGGTTGCAGCGCCGCCCGCGCGTCACTCACCTGATCCACCACATAGCCGCGCACGATCCCCCACAACCGGCTGACGTCGATCTCGGCCAGCCCTGCTCGACCACAGATCTCGCGTACCACTGCTGCCAGCGTCCGGTTGCCGCTGCGCCCGTTCAGCCAATGACCCCGGGCATAGTTCGTCCCGTCGGACCACAGGTCACGATTGTTCGGAAAGGCCGGAAACGGTCGCGCATCCCAGGCCCAGACATAGGCATTGTCCAGATCGATCATCGGGCCGCCATATTCCTCGGACACCGGATTGGCCGCCGGATCGCCCCAATACCCCAGAACTGCCCTCAGATACTGGATCTGGATCAGATCATCGCGCGCGCCGTTCGAATGCTTCGGCAGGCTCGATTCCGAGGATTTTGGATCGACGAACTTGTTGGGTTGATTGGTCCCCTTGTCCACCGCCGCGCAGCCCAGTTCGGTGAACCAGACTGGTTTCGACTGCGGCACCCAATCGGTGGGCACCGCCTGCCGGACACCGCCGATCCGCTCGTGATGACTGTTCAACCACCAGTTGCGAATATCCTTGTAACGCCAGACCCAGGGCTCGCCATGCGCCTGGTCGGTGATAGGCGTGCGGATCTGCGCCGCTTCCGCCTCGGGCGAGTGATAGTACCAATGGTACCCTTCCCCGCCTTCGACATTGCTGCGCAGATAACTCTGCTCGTAGATCGCCGCAGCCCCAGCCGACGCGTCGGCATGACCCGGCGCATCGCGCCAGTCGGACAAAGGCATGTAATTGTCGATCCCGACAAAGTCGATATTGGCATCCGCCCACAACGGGTCCAGGTGGAAATACCGGTCGCCGCTGCCGTCCTGCGGCTGATATCCGAAATACTCGCTCCAGTCGGCTGCATAGCCAATCTTGGTCTCTGTCCCCAAAATGGACCGTACCTCGGCCGCCAGCGCCCGCAGCGCTGTAACCGCCGGAAAACCAGCCGCACCGCGGATCTGTGTCAGCCCGCGCATCTCGGACCCGATACAAAAGGACGCAACCCCGCCCGCCGCCGCACAGAGCGCGGCATAATGCAGAATGAACCGCCGCATTCCCCAGTCCCCCTCCGAGCCGGTATAGGTAACAACCCCTTCGCCAACGGTGAAATCGGCAGCACTCGCCACGCCGAAAAACGCCGCCACCTCCGCATCGGCCCCGGCACTCTGGTCCGGCGAGCCGGGCTGACCCGGCGCCACGCTCAACGTGATCCGCCCGCGCCACGGCAGGTGCGCCTGCCCCTCACCCCCGATCCAGGGGTCGGGTAAGGCATTGCTCTCCAGCTGATCCATCAGGATGAACGGGTAAAACATCACCCGTTGACCGCTGTCATTCATGTGCCGGATCGCTTCGACTACCGCCGCATCCGCCGGTGTGCCGCCATAAATCGGCCTGTCCGCCTCCCGCGCGATCTCCTCCGCAGTTGCGCGTGTCATGCCAGATACCCGCCAGGGCATATTGGCCCCGTCGATCTCCTTACGCTCGACCTTGGGCTTAATCTCGCAGGAACCGCAGCGAAGATCGTCCCCAAACCACGACACCACCAGCGACGTTGCCCCGGTTCCCGGCAACTCGTCCCACAAGGCCTCCATCGAAGTGACAAAGTCGGTCTGTCCCGAGGGCGAATTCGTGTTGGCCGCCCAATAGCTGCCCGGCCCGTTGGAGTAATTCACCTGGGTCGTGGCCAGCGAATACTCGCCAGTCCCGGGGATAAGCGCGACCCCCCGCACCAGTTGCGCCAGGCTCTGGTCGTGATCGGCGCTACCCGGCTGTTCCCCGCGCACCACCTCAAAGGAAAACTGCGGTACCCGGTTGCCGAACCGGTCCAGCGCCAGGTTTTCGAACACCACATAGGCGGTGCCGCGATAGGCGGGCACCATATCCGCCCCCTCGATCACCTCCAGCAGCGGATCGGGCAGCTGGTCCTCGGTGCCGCGATAGACGCGCATGTCCAGCTCGGCGGGCGCGATCTCCTCGCCATCCGCCCAGATCCGCCGCACGCCCGCGATCTCGCCCTCGCACAGCGCCACCGCCAGCGAGACCGAGTAACTGTAGGTCGTCGTCTTGGGCTGCGAACGCCCCCCCTTGCCGCCACCGCTGACCGAGGTGGTCTCGACAAAATCCGAAGCCCAGATCACCTGACCGCCCACCCGCATCCGGCCATGAACCTGGGCAACCGGGTTGCCCTCGCCTGAATTGGTCAAGCGGAAGCGGTCCACCTTGCCGGTCTCCACCGCCGATGCCCCGGATCCCAGCAGACGCTGGTCGATCACCCGCCCCAGCGTGGCCCCCACGGCCCGCCCCAGAACAACCGAGGACAGGCCCGCGACGGTCCCGCCAATCGAGCCGCCGATGGCCGCGCCCGCAGCCGAAAGAAGTATCGTCGCCATCAGCACACCTCCAAGGGAAATTCGAACCGGGCCACCACGCGCCGCATCCATGGCGCGCTGAGCGGGCTTTCCACCACACCATGCCCGCTATAGGCGTGGATGAACCGGGGACAGGTCCCCGTCGCCGAGACGATGCCCAAATGCTTCGCTACGCTGCCCGCCCGCATCCGGAACAACAGCACCTCACCCAGCGCCATGTCAGCTCCCGCAACCTCGCGCAGATGCCGCCGCGCCGCCGCCCACAGGCGCTCTTCGCCCTGCGGCTCGGACCAGTCCATGGAGTAGGCCGGCACCGCCTCGGGCTCTCCCCCGTTCAGCTCGCGCCAGACGCCCCGGATCAGGCCCAGGCAATCGCTGCCCGCGCCTCGGACCGAACATTGATGACGGTAAGGCGTGCCCAACCAGTGCCGGGCCACGCCCACGATCCTGCCCCCATGAGTACTCATCGCAGGCTCCCGCCAGTATTGGCGCTGGTCCGTTTCGGCGTCGCGATCACCCAATCCTCGCGCGGGAGATCGGGGAATCCTTGGAAATTCAACAGATTGTTGAACTTCAGCCGACAGGTCTCCATCCTCTTGTCACAGCCTGCGCCCAAGCGCACCGCGTCGCCCGCCCGGATGCCGCCCCGCATCGGCTCCCACAGCTCGATCTCGCGCCGCCCGTCGACGAACCGGTCGCTCTTGATCAGCGCCCACAGACCCTTTGCCGACCCGTCCAGAACGTCGACCCGCCCCCGCTGAAACCAGCCCGGCTCGAACCCGTCGAGCGAGGGCCAGCAAAACAGGCGCGCCCCTTCCATCTCGCCCACCACCAGATCGGTGGTGTAACCCGGCGTGGCCAGATCGAACCGACACCGGACATCGCCCAGCACTGCGGTACAGGGCTTCTGATAGACCCGCCCCAGAGGTTGGTTCAGCACATCCGTCAACCCGCGCAACTCGGCATGGAACGCCCCGCCGCCCCGGCGCAGCTCGCCGATCGAGCCGCGAAACTGCAACCAGCGCTGCTCGGGCTCCGCCCAGTTCACCAGCCAGGACAGTACCTCGGCACCGTCGAACCGGCCCGCCTCGATATCCTCCTCGCACACCGCCGCATCGCTGAGCGCGCCCAGCGCCTCGGAATTATCCACCGACAGGCCGGTACTCTGCTCCAGTGCCGCCGCCGACAGCCCGCTGTCGGCCTTGAAACTGACGCCCTCGAAACTCAGCGCACGATCATGATCGGTAAACCCGAATGTCTCGCCATCCTTGCGCCGAATGGCCCAGCACCGGCACAGAGTGGTCACCCCGCGCGCCAGATGGGCCTGCAAGGCCTCGCTTACCCCGCCCATCAGACCCGCACCTCGACCACAGGCACATTGGGCACGTCGCCCGCCCGGAAGCTGGCGACACTGGTCTGGATCCGGTCGGTGTCGAACCGCACCGGCACATCAAACTCGAACCCGGCGCGGATCACCGACCCTTCGGTCGGCGGCGTCACGAAACTCACCAGCCCGGTGGCCGGGTCGACCGTGTAATCGACGCCCTCCTTCATCTCGTCCTGGTCGATGCCCACCCGCACGCTGCCCAGCACCGGCTTGGCAATCGGTCGCGCATAGCTGAACTGTCCCGAGCGATAGGTCTTGATCAGCGGAAACCGGGACTCGACCCCGTCACCGCTGGCGATCACCTGATCGTCGAACTTGACCTCCACCGAGGCCAGGCTCGACTTGTAATCGGACCAGTCCTTCCAGCGGAACCCGTACATCTGCCCCTGCCGCGCCTCGAAAAACGCAATCAGCGTCTCGACATCGTCCAGGGATCGCATGCCCACGCCCGCGTCATAGCGGCGGCGCGAATGCGCCCAGGGCGTGTTGCGCTCCTCATACCCGTTGACCAGCGTCACGATATCGGTTCGCCGCTCTGGCCCGCCGACCGAGCCAAAGCTCAGGTTGGCGGGAAATCTGACCTCGTGGAAATTCATCCTGCGCTCCCTTCCTCAGCGATTGCGGTTGCCACGCCCCAGGGCTCGGCCCATCTGGGCCGCGATCTGGCCCTGGCTGCGGCGAAACCCCTGCACATCGGGGGTGGTGATATTCATCACCACGTTCACCGCCCGGCCGCCGCCACTGTTGCGCACGCCCAGCTTGCCATCGGCGCCGCGCGCCAGCGGCATGATCGCCTCCGGCCCCGCCTCGCCCATCAATCCCATACCGCCGCGCATGGGAAAGGCCACCGGCCCGCTGACCACGCCACCGCTGGCAAAGGGCATCACCCGCCCCTGGCTGAACGAGCCACCCTGGGCAAAGGGCAACAGCCCCTGAACCAGCGACCCGACCCCATCCGCGATCAGCCCGCCGAAATGATCGGTCACCGGTTTGATCGCCGCGGAATAGGTGGTCTGGATCATCGACCGCGCGATGGTGTCCAGCGCGTCCGACAGCTTCATACCGTCCAGCACCACACCGTCGAACGCCCGCCTGAGCCCCTTGGACAGCCCCCGCTCCAGCGTCTGCACATCCTGTCCGGTCTGGCCCAGCGATGTCCGCACCCGGCGCAGCTCGGCATCGAACCCCGCCGCCATCACGGCGGCATCGCCCAGCGTATCCCCCAGGCTCTCGCCGGTGGCCTGCAATTCGGAAAACCCGTCAGTCTCCGCCATGATCCTCTCCTTCACTCTTGTCCGGCCAGGCCGCCAGTAAGGCGTCCAGCCCGGCCCGGTTCATCGGCGCGGCGCCCGCACCCTGCCCCAGCATCAGCCGCAACTCGGCCGGGGTCAGCCGCCAGAACGCCTCGGGCGTCAGCCGCAGCCCCAGCATCCCAGCCCGCATCAGCGCGGGCCAGTCGAACCCGCTCATGACTCGCCCGGCAACATGAAGGCACGCGCCAGCAGCTCTGCCGCCGCCCGCGCCGCCGCCATCGGGCCGCCCGCGATCTCGGCGCGCAGCAGGCTCGCCCGCGTCACCTCGGCCCCGCCACCGCGCAACCCCGCGACCACCAGCGCCAGCACGTCGCGGCTGGAAAACGCCCCGCCCTCGAACCGCTGCACCAGTTCCACCAGCGAGCCGCTCTCCAGCTCGGCCTCCAGCTCGGCCAACGCACCCAGCGTCAGCTTCAGCACCCGCCGCTGCCCGTCGATGACCAGGGCCACCTCTCCCGTCCACGGATTGGCCATGATCAGATCGCGGTAAAGCTCAGGGCACCGGCGCTGGCCAGGCTCACCTCATAGGTCGCCTCGCCATTGTGGCTGCCCGCATAGTCGATGCCGGTCACCTGGAACGGACCTTTGACAATGCCGAAATCGGGGATGATCACCTGGAAATCGGGCGTCTCGCCGTCAAAGAACAGCTGCCGCGCCCGCTCGTCGGTGCCAGCATCCTTGAACACGCCCGAGCCCGAGATCGAGGCCGACTTGACCCCCGCGCCCGACAGCTGCTCGCGCCAGCCACCCTGGCTCTCCAGGCTGGTGACATCCACGCTCTCAGCGTTAAAGCTCACGCGGGTCGCACGCAGCCCCGCGATGGTTTCGAACTGGCCCGTGCCGTTCATATCCACTTTGACCAGCAGGTCCTTGCCGTTCTGGGCACCCATGATGTTACTCCACGTTCAGGTTGATCAATTGTCTTCGACGCGGGCGCGAAACCGCAGGTCGATCTGCCGAACCGCGCCCCCCGTTCCGGTCCGCCGGGCCGAGGCCCGCTCGAACCACAGCCCCACCAGCCGCCCGCGCGCCAACGCCAGCGCCGCATTCTCCAGCGCATCGCTCACCGCCGCCGCCACAGCCTTGGTCCCGGCGAAACCGGCGGCCTCGGACATCACCGAGACAGTGAACCGGTGCTCGGCCCCGCCGCTCTCGCGGTCCGAGGCGTCGCGCGCCTCCTCCGGGCCCAGCAGCACATAGGTCGGCGGCACCGTCCCTGCCGGCAGGGCATCGTAGATATCCGTCCCCACCAGAGCCGCCACTCCGGGATCGGCCAGCAGGTGCTGATACACCGCCGCCTGCAACGCCGCCGCCATGCCGTAACTCATGCCGCCACCTCCTCATCCGCAAAACAGGTCAGAAACCGACCCGCCGGGTCGTGTTCAGCCACCGCGCGGATGACAAAGACCCGCGCGCCATCGGTCAGCCGCTGCTCGGGCGCAGGCCGCATGCTCGATCCCTGGGGCGCCGCGCGCACCGTGATCCGGTAGGCCACGCGCGAGCGGGACGCCCCCGCCTCGAACCGCTCGGCGCCGCTGCGCGCATTCACCTCGGCCCAGAGCGTGCCCAGCACATTCCAGCTCTCGGAGAACCCACCCGCGCCATCGGCCACCCGCGCGGGCGCCTCCAGCACCAGGCGCCGGTTCAGATGCGGCGCCTTCATTGCACCACTCCCGAGCCAAACCGCACCGTCCGATAGCGCTGGATCAGGCTGGTCACCCCAAACGGCATGCAGCCGTCGCCCAGTGCGGTCTCATGCCGGTATTCATAGTAATGCGCCGCCAGCAGCAGCACCGCCTGTCCCAGGTCTGCAGGCAACCCGCCCCAGTCGGGCGCCATGCCCGCCAGCAGAACGATCTCTGCCGCGCTCCCCGTGGGCACCGTCGGCAACAGCGCGCCCGCCGGGCGCAGCCGGGGCCGCTGGCTGTCACGCTCCAGCCGATAGGCCGCGCCAGCCAGCACCGTCTCGCCGCCGCCCGCATCGCGCAGCGTCACCGAGACCACCGACTGCACCGGTGCCACCGGCAGAACCTCGCCCGTCTGGTCGGGCCAGCCATATACCGTCCACGAAAACTGGCGGGAAATCAGAACCTTGCCCGTCCGCGCCTCGATCGCTGCAATCGCCGCCCGCAAGAACCCGTTCAGCACCCCGTCCTGAACGTCATCCTCGGCAAACCCGGTGCCCAACCGCAAATGCGCCTTGAACTCGGCCACCGGCAGCGCGGCGTCGGGAACGGCTGTCTCTTCGATCAACATCATCAATTCACTCCGCAAGCTCGGGCCCCTCCGGGCCTTTCGTCTCTGGTCATGCGGGCCCGCGCCGCCTCGCGTTGCTCGGACGGAGGGGGAGCAGCTAGACAACGCCAGGAAAACCGGCGCGCGCCCGCATCCGGGGCCGGTTACCCGGCCCCGGACCCGGCTACGCTCAGGCGACGCCGAATTTCAGCAGCTTGATCGCGGCAAAGTCGCTCACATCGCCGCCCACGCGCTTGGTCGCGTAGAACAGCACATGCGGCTTGGCGCTGAACGGGTCACGAAGCACCCGCAGGTCGGGGCGCTCGGCCACGGTATAGCCCGCGCTGAAATCGCCAAACGCGATGGAGTAGCTGTCGGTCGCCGGATCCGGCATGTCCTCGGCAATCACCACCGGATAGCCCATCAGCCGCGCGGGCTCTCCCGCCGCCAGACCGTCCGACCACAGGAAACGGCCATCGGCATCCTTCAGCTTGCGGATCACACCGGCGGTCTTCGAGTTCATCACGAACGCCCCGTTGGCCCGGTACTGCGCCCCCAGCGCATAGACCAGGTCGACCACATCGTCGGCATCGACCCCCCCGGCCACGCCCGAGGCGACATAGCCCAGATTGCCCCAGGCCCAGCTGTCATTCTCGACCGCCGGATGATTCAGGAAACCGCGCGGCTTGTTCACCCCGTCGCCATTGATGAAACTGTCGGCCTCGGCGCGCGCGAACTTGTCGGCGATCCGGTTCGCCAGCCAGCCCTCGATGTCAAAGGCGCTGTCGTCCAGCAGGCGCTGGCTCGCCTTGGGCAGCGCGCTCAGCTCGTGCAGCGGGATCGAGATCCGGTCGATCGACGGCGTCCCGGTCTCGGTGGCCGCCGCGGTCTCATCCGCCCAACCCGCGCCGATATCGGTATGGTCGATCAGCACGTCGAACGAATTCGCCTGCACATTGACCACCGAGGCAATCGACCGGATCGAGGCGGTCGAATGCAGCACCGCCTTGATGCGCTCGGCGGTCTGCGGGTCGACCAGGAAACCGCCATCGCTGTTGATCGCGGTCGACATCGCCTTACCTTCCAGAACCAGCCCGCGCAGCGCGTCATCGTCGCCCGAACGCAGGTAGGCGTCAAACGCCTTCTGATGCGGCGCGCCCTCGTCATGAGAGGTGGCCAGATGCGGACGCGCCGCGAGTTGAGATTTACGATCCAGCATGGTCAGTCGCTCTTCCGTCTGTTGCAGTTTGGTTTCAAGTTCGGTCTGAAACCCCTTGAATTCACTCACGAAGCCAGCCATCGCCCGCTTCACCTCCTGAACCAGGGGCACACCCTCTCCGGCCAAGGCCGGGACATCGGTCTTGCTCATCGGCACGTCCTTTCTGGGTGGGTTGCGGCGCGCTTACCTTCGCGCCAGTTCCTGCCGGGCGCTGTCGAACAGCTCGGCAATGCTGCGCCAGGTCTGCGCATCCTCGGGGGATGTCCCCTTGGCCGCGACCCGGGCACTGGGCAGCATGGGAAAGGTCACCAGCGACACTTCCCACAGCTCCAGTTCGGTCAAGAGCCGCTGGCCCTTGTCATTTTTTATGGCTCTCCGGGTGCGATAGCCGATCGACAGCCCGTCCAGCGCCCCGGCCCGGATTAGTGCCGCTGCCTCGCGCCCCTTCTGGGTGCTTTCCAGCAACCGGCCCTTGACCCAGAGCCCACGCGCGTCCTCGCGCACCTCGTCCCAGACCCCTATGGGTTGCGACGGGTCGTGCTGCCACAGCATCTTGACCCGCTGGCCACCGGCCTCCAACGCCTTCAGCGAGGCGGCATAGGCCCCCGCCTGCACATTGTCACCGCCCTGATCGGTTTGCCCGAACAGGCTGGCATAGCCCTCAATCACCGCATCCTCGCTGACCGTCAGCCCCTCGCCAAAACGGGCGAACTTGTGCTCCAGCCCCGTATTCATATCCATGAACTACTCCTTGTAATCCTCTGAAATCTCAGGGTGTCACTACCAGAAACGATTGGAACACCTGGGCCAGGATGGCACCCGCGACACCGTAAACCGTCAGCCACAGCCGCCGCTCCAGCCGCTCCAGCACCTCGTCCAGTTGGTCCAGCCGGCGGCACAGATGCTCGTGTTGCAGAGCCGAGACCCGCTCATGCGCCTCCAGCCGCAGCCCCGGCGCGCAGTCAAACGGCGCATAGCCCGGCCCCTCAGCCATCGGCACCCTCCGCCAGCGGCGGCAGACCCAGGATCGCCCGCTTCTCCGCCGGTGACAGGAAATCCGCCGCCGTTACCCGCGCCCATTGCGCATCGCGCTCGGCGGCCAGCGCCGGTACCTGATCCAAGTCTGGTTTCAGCGCCAGCGCCTCGCCCGCGAACCCCGACAGCCACTCCGACAGACTTGCCGCCACCCGCGTCACCAGCGGCAGCACGGTCAGGCGATAGAACGCCCGGTTTGCCTCCTGGTAGTTCGAATAGGTCGCGTCGCCCTGGATGCCCAACAGCATCGGCGGCACGCCAAAGGCCAGCGCGATCTCGCGGGCGGCGGCTTCCTTGGTCTTCTGAAACTCCATGTCCGAGGGCGAGAAGCCCATCGGCTTCCAGTCGAGCCCACCCTCCAGCACCATCGGCCGGCCGGCATTGCGCGCACCCTGGAAATTCGCCTCGATCTCGTCGGACAGGCGTCGAAACTGGTCCTCGGCCATCACGCCCTGACCGTCCGACCCCTTCCATACCAGCGCGCCCGAGGGCCGCGCAGCATTGTCCAAGAGCGATTTCGACCAGCGCGAGGCCGCGTTATGCACATCCACCGCCATCGCCGCCGCCTGCATCGGCGAAAACCCGTAATGGTCGTCCTGTGGATGAAACGCCTTGATATGGCAGATGGAATCTGCATCGAACCGATGCGTTTTGGCCCCCACGGTATAGGTATAGGCCACCGGCCAGCCATCCGTGCCCGGCACCACGCTCATCCGGTCCGAGCGCAGCACATGCAACTCCAGCGGCAGCCCGCCTTCGCCTGCGACCGCCTCGACATAGGCATTGCCGGTCAGCAAGAGCTGTCCAAACAGCGCCTCCATCAGCTCGGCCCGGCCCTGCGCCGCGTTCGGACGGCGTACCAGCGACAGCATCGGATGGATCTCGTAGCGCTGGCAATGATCCTGCAACACCAGCGGCAGCGCCGCCGCCGCCTCGGCGATCAGCTTGACCGAGCGGAACCCCACCGGATTGCCCGCAAACCCCGTCCGCGTCAGCGAGGCGGTGTCGCGCGGGCTCCAGGCAACGCGTCCGGCATTGTGCCAGGCCACCACCGGCCCGGCGGCGCTCGCCTTGACCTCGGGCGCCTCCGCTCCGGCTCCGCGACGCAGGAAATCAAAGATCATGACATTTGCTCCTATCTCTGTGCCCCGGCGCCGGATGCGCTCTCGTGGCTTCGTTGATCAGAGTTATCGGCGAAGATTGTTCAGGACCCGAAAACAGAGCGTTCGCAGCTAGTGCAACGGCCCGCGCGACTCACAGCACCCGCACCCGCGGGCGCCTGTAGGCCGCCGCAGGCGCGATCATCAGTTCATGCAGCGCCCAGACCAGCGCGTCCACCCGGTCGGGCGATCCCGGCCCCTCGTATCCGCGCGCAGTCATCTGGCCCATCTGCTCCTCCAGATGCACCAGACCCGCCACATGCCGCACCCGCCCCTGTTCATATAGCGCCGCCACCGGCTCGGCCCGCGCCACCTTGCCGCGTGCCGCATGCACTGCCTTGAACGGCACCAGCGGGTCCACCTGGCGCAGCACCTCCTCGACCAGCTGACCACCCTGGTTGACCTCTGCCACCAGCCGCTCGGCCCCGAATTCGTCCATCGCCGCAATCGCTGCCCGCGCCCAGGCGGTCGGGCCTGCGCCCTGCACGGTCCGGTCCGCCAACACCCAGGCGCGCCAGTCTTGAGGCGGCCCCTGCATCTGCGCACCCACCACCACGATGCCACAGGCATCCGCACTCGCCCCGCCGCTGACCGACGGGTCCAGCGCCACCACCACGCGGTCGAGCGCCGGTGCGGCGCCGCCCCGGGCCTTCTCCAGCAGCGTACCGGTCCACAACGCCCCCTCGGCATCGGCCAGCAGAACCCCGTCCAGCTCCTGCCGCCCCAGCCGGGTTCCGGCATAACGCGCCCGCACCTCCTCCAGGAAGGACTCGGCCAGATTGGCCCGGTTCGCCTCGGTCGGCGCATGGGTCTGCACCGTGCTGGGTGCCGCCATCAGGTCCTTCAGCACCTTCACATTGCGCGGTGTCGTGGTCACGCAGACCTGCGGCCGCTCTCCCAGCCGCAGCGCGAATTGCAGCATGTCCCAGGCCGCGCCGCCCTTTTTCCACTTGGCCAGCTCATCCACCCAGGCCGCCTCGAACTGCGGCCCGCGCAGCGCCTCGGGGTCCTGCGCCGAAAACACCTGCGCCTCGGCGCCATTGGGCCAGATCAGCTTGCGCTCACTGGCCTTCCACTGCGGCCGCCGATCCGGCGGCGAGCACTGCAATATGCCGCTGTCGCCAAACACCATCACGTCGCGCACCTGGTCATAGGTCTCGCCCACCAGCGCCACCCGCCGCGCGCGCCCCTCGTCCATGGGCCGCGATCCCTCGACCTGCGACCGCACCCATTCGGCGCCTGCGCGTGTCTTGCCCGCGCCGCGCCCGCCCAGAATCACCCAGGCGCGCCAATCGCCCTCGGGCGGCAGCTGATGCTCCATCGCCCAGAACTCGAATAAAAAAGGGAGGGCGCACAGCCCTCCCTCCCCGATCTCACTCAGAAACCGCTCCCTTTCGGCAGCACTTTCGCAGGCGAGCAAGACGGCACCCGATCTCAGATCGGGCGCGCTCGAGGTCGAGCGCATATCCCCCTTGGGCAATGCCCGCTTCCCTTCGTACCTGTTCGGCAAAACTGGCCTCCACTTTCTGACACTCGCGGATCAGGCTCGCGGCCTGACCCACCTGCTTGCCGAAACCGGCAAGATCGCCTTCCTCCCCGGTTCGGATCCGTTTTTGCAGGTCTTCCGCCGCATTGCGCAGATCGCGAATGGAGTTCTCCAGGGACTGAAGCAGTTCAGCCGTCCGGGAAATCCGCTCCTCCGGGGTAATCAAAGTCATGTTTGCTCGTGACCTCATGCGAGAGTGATCTCCGCACGAGAAAGACGAAAAAACGGCCGCCGGGTCACCCCGGGGCCGTTTGCCCACCTCTTCTAGCATGTCACAACCTATACGAGAGACCGCACGCAGAGTCAAGCAATACACGCAACAACGCAACACCTAACGCACTGTAATACCTAACAAAACCTTATCATTCAGCAGGTGCGCCGCTGCGCGGCGCTTTTCCCGCTTTTCATTATGCGCCGCCTTGATCATATCTGAGTCATGCACACGGACCTCCGCCATTTCGAAACCATTGCCCGACGCACTGTCGACACGATGCCCCACGCCTTTCACGCCGCCGCGCAGCACGTTCTGCTGCGCATCGCCGACTGGCCAGACCCCGACATGCTCGCCGATCTCGGCATCGACGACCCGCTGGACCTGACCGGTCTTTATGACGGCATTCCGATGACCGAAAAATCCATCGACGATTTTCCGGCCCCGCCCGACACAGTGTGGCTGTTCCGCGAACCGATTCTGGCCGAGTGGCGCGACCGCGCCGATATCGACCTCGACGATCTGATCGCGCATGTGGTCGTGCACGAATTCGCGCATCACTTTGGCTGGTCGGATGAGGACATCGCCACGATCGACGAATGGTGGACCTGACGGGCACCGGGATCGGTGGCACACTGGCGTACAAAACGGTCAATCCGCCCTTGAACCCCGGTACAAAACGGTCAAAACCCCGCCGTGTCGGCGGGGTTCCTGTTCTTAGTTGCCTTGCTGCTGCGCCTCGATCTCGCGCCACTTGGCCACGTTTCGGTTATGCTCTTCAAGCGTTTCCGCAAACGCATGCCCACCGGTCCCATCCGCCACGAAGAACACGAAATTTGTCTTCTCCGGGTTTGCTGCCGCCTCCAGGCTGGCAAGGCCCGGATTGGCAATCGGGGTCGGAGGGAGTCCATCAATCACGTAAGTATTCCAAGGCGTTACCTTGCGAAGCTCGCTCTGCCGCAGACCACGGCCCAGCACGCCTTGCCCCTTGGTGACGCCGTAGATCACTGTCGGATCGGTTTGCAGCCGCATGCCACGCTCCAGACGGTTGACAAAGACGCTGGCCACCTGGCCGCGCTCTTGGGGCACCCCGGTTTCCTTCTCGATGATCGAGGCAAGGATCAGCAACTCCTCACGGGTCTCGATCGGCAAGTCCTCCTGCCGTGCCTCCCAGGTCGCATTAATTCTAAGGGTCTGTTTTTCCTGCATTTCTGCAAGAACCTCATCGCGGTTCTCGCCCTGTTGAACCTCATAGCTGTCCGGTGCCAGCATGCCTTCGGCGGGTAGTTGCGAAACCTCGCCCGACAGCACGTCCCAGGCTTTCAGCCCCTCAACCACCTGCCAGCTGGTCACCCCTTCGGCCAGCGCCAAGCGGTACCGTGTATCCCGCTGGTCGCGTTTCTCGGCATAGACCTCCGGTGTTTCGCCTGCGGACGGATCGAACTCCACCAGTTCTACAAACTGCTCGGTGGTCGGGTCAAGTTCGCGAACTTCCACCTGCAACTTGTTGACACCAATACGATAAACGATCTCGGTCCCGCAGGTGCTGGCGCCACCGCGGGTGATCTGATCGATGATCCCCTCCATCGAGGCGCCTTCCTTGACCAGATAGCTGCCCGCCTTCAGTTGCGGGGCCTTTTCCGAGTAGCGCGCCCCGATCCGGAACAGCGCCCCGCTGCTCACGGCACCGGCGGCCTCAAGGTCGCGACTGACGCGGGTCATGTTGGACCCGCTTTTCACCTGCAGGCATATCGCGTTTTCAAGCGGGCCTTCCGCAACATATTGCGATTTTCCCCAAAGGATCACGCCGGCCATCAGGAACAGGCCAACCGCCAGAACGGTCAGCATGTTCGAGGCGAGAGCACGCCACATCAGTCGGCCTTTCCGAAGATCACGCTCGCATTGGTGCCGCCAAAACCGAAGGAGTTCGACAGCGCCACGTCGATCTTGCGCTCGCGCTTAGCGTTGGGCGCCAGATCGACCGGGGTTTCAACCGCGGGATTATCCAGGTTGATCGTGGGCGGCGCCACCTGATCCCGGATCGCCAAGATCGAAAAGATCGCCTCGATCGCACCGGCAGCGCCCAACAGGTGCCCGGTGGCCGACTTGGTCGAAGACATGGTGACATTGGCCGCATGGTTGCCCAACAGCCGCTCCACCGCGCCCAGTTCGATGGTGTCGGCCATGGTCGAAGTGCCATGCGCATTGATGTAATCCAGATCCGACGGCTCCAACCCTGCACTGCGCAGCGCGGCGCGCATCGAGCGTTCCGCCCCGTCGCCAGTCTCGGACGGCGCGGTGATGTGATAGGCGTCGCCCGACATACCATAGCCCAGCACCTCGGCATAGATCTTGGCGCCACGCGCCTTGGCGTGCTCATATTCTTCCAGAACCACGATGCCCGCGCCCTCGCCCATCACGAACCCGTCGCGGTCGGCGTCATAGGGGCGGCTGGCCGCCTTGGGGTTGTCGGCATATTTGGTCGACAGCGCCTTGCAGGCGTTAAACCCCGCAATACCGATCTCGCAGATACAGGCCTCGCCACCACCGGCGATCATCACATCCGCGTCACCGGCCCGGATGATCCGGCTGGCGTCACCGATTGCATGCGCCCCGGTCGAACAGGCGGTCACCACCGAATGGTTTGGTCCCTTGAACCCGTGACGGATCGACACCTGGCCCGAGGCCAGGTTGATCAGCGCACCGGGAATAAAGAAGGGCGACACTCGGCGGGGCCCCTTTTCCTTGATCAGGTTGGCGGTTTCGGCGATCGAGCCCAGCCCACCGATGCCCGAGCCGATCAGAACGCCGGTGCGCAACCGGTCCTCTTCATCCTCGGGCAGCCAGTTGGCGTCCTTGCACGCCAACTCGGCCGCCGCGATGGAATAGAGAATGAAATCCTCGATCTTGCGTTGCTCTTTCGGCGGCATCCAGTCGTCGGGGTTGAAAGTGCCATGGCTCCCATCGCCACGCGGCACCTCGCAGGCATAGGTCGTGGTGACGCCCGACGCCACCGCATCGAACCGCGTAATCGGACCCGCGCCCGATTGCCCGTCCAGGAGGCGGGACCATGTTTCCTCGACCCCGCTGGCCAATGGAGTAATCAGTCCCAGTCCGGTTACAACGACTCTGCGCATGAATTGCCTCTTGCCTTCTTGGTGTTCGAGAACCGCTCTTACCCTGCTCGGCCCCATCTGGGCAAGAGCAAGGGTGCTTTGCCGCTCAGCCAGAGGCGGCCACTTGCCGCCCGATCAAGCCGAGAACCGTTGTCAAGAGCTGGGCGGCCAGTACAGCCCCCACGCCATCCCGGTCATTGGACGGCATGAATTCCACCAGGTCGAACCCCGCGATACGGGCCCTTTTCGAGACGCCTCGGATCAGCCGCAAGGCCTGGGCATAGGTCAGCCCACCCGCCGTAGGTGCGATCACGGCCGGCATGATCGACGGGTCGAGCGCATCGCAATCGAAGCAGATCACCACCTGCGCGTCCTCGGGGATCAGAGCCAAGGCACGTTCGATGCCGTCAGTGTCAAGTTCGTGCGCCGGGATCAGATGCGCGCCCCAGGCCTGCGCCGCCTTCAGCGCATCCATCCGGGCCGAGCCCACGCCGCGCGCGCCAACCTGGATGATCCGCTCCACATGCGGCATCTCGCTGGCCCGGCGCATCGTGGAACTCAGGCCCCAGCGCTCGCCCTCGACCTCGTCGCGCCAGTCGATATGCGCGTCGATTTGCAGGATGGTGATGGGACTGTGATCCGCATAGGCAGCCAGAAGCGGAATGGGCAGCGAGTCGTCGCCGCCCAACAGGACCGGCACCGCCCCAGTTGACAGAACCGCGCGGGTCGTCGCCTCGATCAGGGCGCGGTTGTGTGCCGGGTCGGACGGCTCCACGGACAGATCACCGGCATCAATGGCCCGAACGCCAGCCAGCAGGACCGGCCCGCCAAGGTCGAAATTCACTTTGGCGGTGTCCCCGGCATAAGCCGCGCTACCCGCCCGCATGGCCGCAGGTCCCTCTGCGCAATAGGGCCCAACGGATTTGTAGGGCGTTGCGCAGTCTGCGCCAAAGATCACGATATCTGCCCCTGGCGCCCCGGGTTCTGCGCGCGGCAACCCAAGAAAACTGCCCGGAGCGCCGCCACCGCCAAACATGTCCTTCAGCCCGACCATCACACCCTCCGCTGTTGAGTCCAGCGCAGGGTTCCGCATAGCGGAGTGACAGGCAAGCCTTATTGGAAGGGCGCGACCGGTTCGTGCGCGTCGCTGGCGATCCTCAGCGCCTCGTCCAGTTCCACCGTCTTGCGGAACAGCGCCCGGCCAACCAGCGCCCCGGCGATATTGGGCACATAAGCCAGGCGGGATATGTCGTCGACCGTCCGCACCACACCACTGGCGATGACCGGCGTGCGCGAATGCTCGGCGACGCGGGCGATCATGCCCAGCCGTGCCTCGACCTCTCCAACGTCGCTGTCGATGTCGGTGACCACGATGGCGGCAAAGGGAGTCCCGGCATAGGCGTCAATGAAGGCCTCGGGGGTATAGGCGCTCTGGCTGCGCCAGCCGTCGGTCATGACATATCCCTGCCAGACGTCCACTGTCAGAACTATCTGGTCCGGGTGACGCTTGGCGAGATCCTTGACCATCGCGGGCTCGCGCGCAGCAAGGGTGCCGATAACGATACGCCCCGCTCCCTTGTCGATCCAGTGCTCGATCCGTTCGCGCGACCGCATCCCACCCGCGAGCTGTACCGGGATCTCGGCCTTGCGGATGATCTCTTCTACCAGCGCGTCATTGCCAGGTTGACCCGCGGCCGCGTCCAGATCGGTCAGGTGCATCCACTCGGCACCGGCCTTGGCCCAGCGCTCG
Organism: Ruegeria marisflavi; assembly: GCF_025673445.1. Taxonomy (NCBI): domain Bacteria; kingdom Pseudomonadati; phylum Pseudomonadota; class Alphaproteobacteria; order Rhodobacterales; family Roseobacteraceae; genus Ruegeria; species Ruegeria marisflavi. The sequence goes on along the minus strand of NZ_JAOVQN010000008.1, from coordinate 145,338 downwards.
ACCGTCGCGATGGGGTCGACATGCCAGAGCATGGGGGTTTCCAGGCGCCCCCGGTCGAGGCTGACGCAACGACCTTTTTGCAGTTCCATCGTCGGGTAGATGATCATGGCCGCTCCTCCGCTAAAAGCCAACGAGATGCAGCTTATCACAGCGCTTCGCCAACCTTGCTGACCTGAATTCGGTGAAATGCGAGTGTTTCGCGACACACTTGGTTTCAGTTGTGGGCAGGTGGTCCATCCCGGCGGAGCAAAACAACCGGATCACCGCCGAACTCGGATCGGCGCATCTCGCGATAACCCAAGGCTCCTGCCAACCGCAATGAGCGTTCATTCTCTGGCGAGACCATGGCCACCAGCCGACCGGGGATGATCCGGTCGAACCAATCATGCGCCGCCTGAACGGCTTCGCGCCCCAGCCCCTGGCCCTGCATCTCGGGCGACAGAATCCACCCCGCCTCGGGATAAGGATCGAAATCCTCGCCCAGATCGCGGCTGGTATAGAAAAAGCCTGCCTGCCCGATCAGTTCGCGCGTCTTTTGCAGGATCACGCCCCATTGACCGAAACCTGTCATCTGCCAGTGACCGGCGTTACGCAAGAACGCATCCCACGCCTCGCCCCGGGTTTTCGGCCTGCCACCGATGAATTGAACGACGTCAGGATCGGCCCACATCCGGGCATAGCGATCGAAATCCTCGGGCCGCATGCCCGCCAGCCGCAAACGCGCGGTATTCAGAATTGGAATAGATCGGATCATTTGCGCCCGTTTTTTTGCCTGCCCCGGGTCAAGGGTGCAAAGGCACGGGGATTCGGGCAACCGCTTTCCGGTCACGAAATCGAAAAAGGCGCCTTCCTGCCGGAAGGCGCCTGGGAAACCTGTCGGTCTCGAACCGAAGATCAGGACGCTTCGGTGATGAACTTGACTGCGTCGCCGAAGGTCTGGATGGTTTCGGCCGCGTCGTCCGGGATCTCGATGCCGAACTCTTCTTCGAAGGCCATGACCAGCTCGACGGTGTCGAGGCTGTCCGCGCCCAGGTCGTCGATGAACGAGGCGTTCTCGGTCACTTTGTCTTCTTCGACACCCAGGTGCTCCACAACGATCTTCTTAACGCGATCTGCGACGTCGCTCATGTCAGTTCCTCATTCCTACGGGGCCCACTGGCCCATTTTTGCCCTTGCCCGCTCGGGGTGGCTTGGTTTTGCCCTGTCCGGGCGGTTCAGGTTCCGGGGAGTTCCCGGGAAAGCAGAAGGCCGACCCCATCGCCCGGCCCTCTTCAGGATGCGCCGCCTATAACACAGACGCGCGCGTTGGCAAACGCTTTCGCATTTTGCCGCCGCGCCGATCACAACATGGCCATACCGCCGTTTACATGCAAGGTGGCACCGGTCACATAGGCGGCCTCCTGGCTGGCGAGATACAGGACCGCGGCCGCGATTTCCTCGGGCGAACCCATGCGCCCGGCGGGAACCTGCGCCAACAGGCCGGATTTCTGGTCATCCGTCAGCTTGTCGGTCATCGCCGTGGTGATAAAACCCGGCGCCACCGCGTTGACGGTGATTCCCCGGCTGGCGACCTCATAGGCCAGCGATTTGGACATTCCGATGACTCCGGCCTTGGAGGCGGCATAATTGCCCTGTCCGGGGTTTCCGATGGCGCCCACCACAGACGAGATGTTCACGATCCGGCCCCAGCGCGCCTTCATCATGCCGCGCAGCACACCCTTGCACAGTTTCATCGTGGCGGTCAGGTTCACGTCGATCACACTTTGCCATTCGTCATCCGACATGCGCATGAACAGGTTGTCACGGGTGATGCCGGCATTGTTGACCAGAATGTCGACCGAGCCCAGCACTTCGGCGGCCTGTTTCGGCAGCGCCTCGACGGCCGCCATGTCGCTCAGGTTGCAGGTCAACACATGGGCGCGTTCACCCAGCTCGTCGGCCAGCGCCTGAAGCGGCTCGACCCGGGTTCCCGACAGCGCCACCGAGGCACCGGCAGCATGCAGCGCGCGGGCGATGGCGCCGCCGATACCGCCCGAGGCGCCGGTGATCAGGGCATTCTTTCCGGTCAGATCAAACATAGACACATTCCTCTTATCCCCGACCATCCAGGTCGGGTCCTGCACGTTTAGGTGGGTTCAGGCGTCGCCAGCAAGGATTTTTTGCACATCTTCAGGTGTGCCCGCCGGTTTGCAGGCGATCTCGCGATTGATCTTGCGTACCATACCCGACAGCGCCTTGCCCGCGCCGATCTCCCAGATCTCGGTCACGCCCTGGGCCGCCATGTATTCGACGCTTTCGCGCCAGCGGACCGAGCCGGTGACCTGTTCGACCAGCAGTTGCCGGATCAGGTCCGGATCGCTCACCGCCTCGGCGCGCACATTAGCCACCAGGGGCACCGCTGGGGCCTTGATCTCGACCCCGGCCAGGGCCTCGGCCATGGCATCGGCGGCGGGCTGCATCAGCGCACAGTGGAACGGGGCGCTGACCGGCAGCATTACGGCACGCTTGGCGCCTTTGGCCTTGGCAATCTCGGCGGCACGTTCCACCGCCGCCTTGGCGCCCGAAACGACCACCTGGGTCGGATCGTTGTCATTGGCGGCCTGACAGACTTCGCCCTGTGCCGCCTCGGCGGCCACCTCGCGCACCGCTGCAAGGTCGAGACCCAGGATCGCGGCCATGGCACCCTGCCCAACCGGCACCGCGCTTTGCATTGCCAGCCCACGGGTGCGCAAGAGCCGCGCGGTATCGCCGACACTCAGCGCCCCGGCGGCGGCCAGCGCCGAATACTCGCCCAGCGAGTGACCTGCGACAAAGGCGGCCTGGGTGATCGCCACACCCTCGGCCTCGAGCGCGCGCATCGCCGCCATCGAGGTCGCCATCAGGGCCGGTTGTGCATTCTGCGTCAGCGTCAGGGTTTCGATGTCGCCTTCCCAGATCAGCGCGCTCAGCTTCTCGCCCAGCGCCGCGTCCACCTCGTCGAACACGGCTTGTGCCGCCGGATAGGCTTCGGCCAGTGCCTTACCCATGCCGATGGTCTGGGCACCCTGCCCGGGAAACACGAATGCGGTCGTCATCTCTGTCCCTTCGCTCACTGAAACGTTAACGCTGGGTGTAGCCGCCCCGCTCGCCCCGCACAAGCTCTGCATCCTGACACGAGGGTTGTGCGATCACGCATATTGTTCAGACCAAGCCACCAATTAGGTTCGGACTATCCCTGAAATTCGGTAATGAGATGCAACTTTCAAACACAGACCGAAGCTATGGCGGTGTGACCAAGACCTTTCATTGGCTCACGGCCCTTTTGATTCTCACCGTCATCCTGGTTGGATGGATCGCCAACGATCTGGCCCATGCGGTGACCGACCCCTCGATTCCCAGCACCGAGGCAGGCATCGCGCGCGCGACCTGGCTGTTCTCGCTGCATAAGACGCTGGGGGTAACGGTTTTCTTTGTAGCGTTGGCGCGTATTGCCTGGGCGCTTACCCAAGCCAAACCCGGGCTGCTCAACGCCGACAAACGGGCCGAGGCGATGGCCGCCGAAACCGTACACTGGCTGCTTTACGGATCACTGGTATTGGTGCCCCTCAGCGGCTGGATCCATCACGCCGCGACCGAGGGGTTTGCTCCGATCTGGTGGCCCTTCGGCCAATCCCTGCCACTGGTCCCTAAAGACGCGGCACTGGCCGCTGTGACCGCCGGGCTGCACCAGGTGCTGCAATGGGTTCTGGTGGTTTCGCTTGCGTTGCATGTCGCGGGCGCCCTGAAACACCATGTCATCGACCGCGACGAGACCCTGCGGCGGATGCTGCCCGGGCGCAACGCGGCACCCCAGCCGCCTGCACATCCTCAATCCACGTCGCCGCTTGTCGCAGCGCTCGTCATCTGGGCTGCGGCGCTGGGTTGCGGCGCCTGGCTGGGCATGTTCGACCGGGGCGAGAGCAGCGGATACGCACAAGGCGTGCCGTTGGAGAGCGTCGCATCCGACTGGACCGTGACCGAAGGAACGCTGGAGATTACCGTAACCCAGCTTGGAAATCCTGTGACCGGAAGTTTCGCGGATTGGACCGCCGCCATCCGGTTCGAAGAGCGTGAAACGCCCGGCGCGGCCGGTGATGTGGCCGTTACCATTGCAATCGGGTCGCTGACGCTGGGTTCGGTGACTGCGCAGGCGATGGGCCCGGATTTCTTCGACGCCTCGGTTTTTCCCACCGCCGAGTTCTTGGCCGATCTCTACCGGACCGAGGTCGGGTACGACGCCCGAGGGACGCTCACCCTGCGTGGGACGACGGTTGATGTGACCCTGCCCTTCGATCTCGATATGGACGGCAACACCGCCAAAGTAAGCGGCACGGTCACGCTCAATCGGCTGGATTTCGGGATCGGCGGCAATTTGCCAGACGAAAGTTCACTCAAGTTTCCGGTCACGGTGGCGGTGAGCCTGACGGCCGCCCGGTAAGTCGAGCAGCGTCACCAACGTCAAAAGGGCCCGGCAGAGCGGGCCCTTTTCTTTCCTGCTAAGCGACGCTTACGAGTCGTTTGCGTCTGCCTTCATCGCCTCGACCGAGATACGAACCTCGACCTCGTCTCCGACATAGGGGGCGAACATGCCCAGGTTGAATTCGGACCGGACGATCGTGGTGGTCGCATCAAACCCCGCCCAGGGCTTGCCGGCCATCGGATGATCGCCCATCTGGTTCAGCTTTGCGTCCAGAACCACCGGTTTGGTCACACCGTTCATGGAGAGGTCACCGGTGATCTTGGCCGTGTTGTCGCCGGTCACCTCGATGCCCGTCGATACAAAGGTGATCAGATCCCCTTCCTTGGCGCCGAAGAAATCAGCGGAGAAGAAGTGAGCCTCGCGCTGCTCCCACCCGGTGAACATCGAAAGGACCGGCATCGAGACTGCGACGGTCGAGGCGGCGGGATCTTCCTGGTCAAACATGATCTCGCCTTCGAAACCCGAGAACATGCCCGTGGTGGTCGAAAAGCCCAGATGGTTATAGGCAAAGACCACCTGGCTGTGGCTGGCGTCCAGCAGATACTTCTGCGGCGCGGCAAGAACCGAAGTGGCGGTACCCGCGATCAGCGCGGCGGCGAGAAGATAGGATTTCATACGGTGCTCCATGTCAGCGATTGTGGGTCAAGGCCGAACGCATTATTCGGCTTGGCCTTTGACATGGGGCAGGCGGGGAAATCGGGCAACTCGCCATTCGCTCACAGGACATGTGAGCGAATGAACATCAGGCAATCAGGCGGAAATATTGACCAGCCCACTCAGTTGCATGCGAAGCGCATGGCGAATGTCAGTCGAGTCGATCGGAAGCCGCATCAGGATCGTTCCATCGACATCGCTGACATCAAGATAATGCTCGTTGAAACGGACGCTGCCCAGGCTGTCATAGCTGCGCCGTAGGATCGTCTGTGGCCGCCCCCGGTTGTTCTTTTGCAGAACGCGCAGTTCCCGACGGATCGGGTCGAAGTAGGCGTCCGGCTGGTTGTCCTGATGATGCATCATCAAGAGAGCCAGACCACTGAAGAAAAAGAACAACGAAACGCCAAGCTTCATCAGCGCCGTTTCCGCGCTGGTGTCCGACCCGGGCAACAGCCACATGGCAGCCGCACCGATAACAAGCGCCGTACCGATCACCCTGAAGAATACCGTTCTGATCGGCCAGTTCGGCGCGAACGTAATCATCAGGGGTACCGACTCCTCGAAAGAGGGCAACGGCATCCGGTTACGGAACGTCTGTTGAGCCACTTGCATCTCGTTTCGCCCTCCCGGAGCAAAAAACAGCCGAGCTCTGTCTCGGCATGGTTAAACTTCGATTCACATTGCGACCGGAATGGGGCGAGCCCGGGGTAATTGAGCGGCAACACAAGGCACGCAACCCAAAGATGCGGTGGCGTCGGGGGTCTTGCCCCTGACGCACAACCGTGTATATGGGGCCATCCTTTCGCAAGAAGACATGAACCGCGCAGTCTCTCGTGGCAGGGCCGCGAAAGGACAAAAGGCCCTGCCTATGAAATGCGCCTTGATAGAAACTGGAGATGACATGGCTCTCTACGAGCATGTAATGATCGCGCGTCAGGACCTGTCCAACGCGCAGGCCGAAGGCCTCATCGAACACTTTGGCGCAGTACTGGCCGACAACGGCGGCAAGCTGGTCGACAGCGAGTACTGGGGCGTCAAGACGATGGCCTACAAGATCAACAAGAACCGCAAGGGCCACTATGCCTTCCTGCGCTCGGATGCCCCCTCGGCCGCCGTGCAGGAAATGGAACGCCTGATGCGCCTGCATGAAGACGTGATGCGCGTCCTGACCATCAAGGTTGATGCGCACGAGGAAGGCCCCTCGGTCCAGATGCAGAAGCGCGACGAGCGTGAACCGCGCCGCGAGCGCCGCGCGTAACCTCGGGAAAAGGAGACTAAATCATGGCTGCAAAACCGTTTTTCCGCCGCCGCAAAGTCTGCCCCTTCTCGGGTGATAATGCGCCGAAGATCGACTACAAGGACACCAAGCTGCTCCAGCGCTACATTTCCGAGCGTGGCAAGATCGTGCCCTCGCGTATCACCGCCGTTTCGGCAAAGAAGCAGCGTGAACTGGCCCGCGCCATCAAGCGTGCCCGCTTCCTCGCCCTGCTGCCCTATGCCGTGAAGTAAGGAGATAGGCACATGCAAGTTATCCTTCTGGAACGTGTTGCCAAGCTGGGCCAGATGGGCGAAGTCGTTGACGTTCGCCCTGGCTATGCCCGCAACTTCCTGCTGCCGCAGGGCAAGGCGCTGACCGCGTCGGCTGCCAATGTCGCCGCGTTCGAAGCCCAGAAAGCGCAGCTTGAAGCGCGCAACCTGGAAACCAAGCAAGAAGCCGAAGCCCTGGCAGAAAAGCTCGACGGTCAGCAGTTCATCGTGATTCGCTCGGCATCGGATGCCGGCGCGCTTTATGGCTCTGTCACGCCCCGTGACGCGGCCGATGCCGCCACCGAAGCTGGCTTCTCGCTGGACAAGAAACAGGTTGCCCTGATCGCCCCGATCAAGGAACTGGGCCTGCACACCGTCGCCGTTCGCCTGCACCCTGAAGTCGAGGTCAGCATCGAACTCAACGTCGCCCGCTCGCCTGAAGAGGCAGAGTTGCAGGCAACCGGCAAATCGATCCAGGAACTCGCCGCCGAAGAAGAAGCGGCAGCGGAGTTTGAGATCGCCGAGTTGTTCGACGACATCGGTAGCGCTGCGTCGGACGACGACGCGGCTGGTTCCGACAGTAACGTCTGAACCTAGGGTCAGATGATGGTCAAGGCCGCCCAATTGGGCGGCCTTGTTCGTTTTTGGGACCACCCAAACGATACTTGTACCGGCAATTGGCCGGATTCCGCCCACAGGGACCCCACCCCATTTTCTTTCCCTTCGCAAAAACAAGCATCCCGGCTATTCCAGCATTTGATCAACTGCTGAAGAGCAACCGATGACCCCTACCCGACGCGCCCTGTTGTTCTGCGGACTTGCCTGGACTGTGACCGCCTGTTCCGCCAGAACTTCGAAAGAAGAGACATTCGACCCGCCACTCTATCCGAACGAAACTCCGGAACTGCGTGCTTCGATCAACAGGTGGGCGGACCATTACGAAATCCCCCGTGACCTGGTTCACAAGTTGGCCATACGCGAAAGCACGCACCGACCTTGGGCAGTGAACAGGCCATACTATGGCCTGCTTCAGATCCTTCCTGCCACGGCGCGAACCATGGGCTATCGCGGGTCTCCCGATGGGCTTCTGGATGCCGATACAAACTTGCAATATGCGGGGAAGTATCTGCGTGGTGCCTGGCTTCTCGCCAATGGTAGCCAATCCAGGGCGATCAGCCTCTATGCCTCCGGGTACTACTATGAGGCGAAACAGAGGGGCATGCTGGTTGAAACCGGTCTACGACCCGCCTCTTGACGTAACGTCAGTCTAATATGGTTTTCCTAATATCGCACGTAAACGATTTGGAGTAACTACCGTAGCAGATCGCACTCTACCGCGGCATTGCTAGCAGGCAAAAGTTAAGACTTCCAAGAACTTCCCTATTGCCGAACATGCCCAAAACTACACGCCGACGCAAAGCTTCCATCTCTCAAACCCTTGATACCAAAAAATTAGTACACCCTGCAGCGTTCCATTTTCGGCAGTTCTCCTGCGCAACCTGAACAGGAAACTCGTTGTCAGAACGCCAACAATTTGGCAATCTTTGACATGTCTAGCTTGTGGCTCCTCTCTGGCGACACGTTGGTAAGCGGGCGAGAGATGACGCACATTGAAAATGTGAAGATTACAGGTGAATGAATGAATACTGTCGATACCGTTGTTGGCCAGCGAATTCGAGCCCGCCGAATGGCTCTCGGTATGAGCCAGGCCGATCTCGGTCGGGCCATTGGTGTTCGGTTTCAGCAGGTTCAGAAGTACGAGTCCGGAGCTAATCGTGTCAGCGCTTCTCGCCTGTGGGCGATCGCCGAGGTTCTGGAAGTACATGTCAGTCACTTTTTCGAAGGTATAGAGGCATCGGAAACCGGTAACAGCGCGGGTGAACAGCAGCCGGTTGACAAGCTCGTTTTCCTCAAGGATCGCGATGCCGTTGAAATGGTTGAGATCTATAGCGGCTTGCCTCTACAGCAAAAGCGTGCTGTTCTTGCATTTGTTAGAACGATGGCGGTGAACACACGCGTACCGGATGAGAATGTATCCGGATAGAGGAGCGTATCGACCGTTCGACACCGACAGGTAACGCGAATGGATATCGTCGATCTCAGCACTCTACCCAAGACGGAAGCCGTTTATTCGGAGTTCCTCCTAAAGTTGCGCGAAAAGTTCGAAATGGACCATGCTGCCTATGCTGGCATTAATCCGGCAGCGGGTGCGATACATGGATACGTAACCTACGGCGACGACTGGAAACAACATTACCAGCAGCAAGGTTTTCACATGATCGACCCGACGCTGCACATGAGCCAACGAAGCATCGCGCCGGTGGATTGGAGTCGGCTGGAACGCGGCAAGGATTTCAAGCGCGTGTTTCGGGACGCCCATGATTTCGGCCTGAGCGAACAGGGGCTTACGATACCTGTGCGCGGCCCATACGGCGACGTCGGTTTACTAAGTGTGACGCGGGACTGTTCGCCGGAACAATGGCGCAAATTGGTCAACCATGTGATCAGCGATCTCCAATCCATAGCCGTACACATTCACGATACCGTTATGGGTTCTGATCTGCTGGGGCGTATACTGTACCACCCTGCCCTCTCAACAAGAGAAGTGGAAATCATGCAATGGGTGGCTGTTGGGAAATCCCAGCAGGATATAGGTGATATCCTTTCTATTTCCCATCGGACAGTCGAGGTTCACCTTCGCTCATCACGCGAAAAGCTCTGTGCCCTGACAACGGCTCAAGCTGTTGGGCGGGCCATAGGATTGGGCCTAATTTACCCAGGTTGATCCCCTCTGCCATCTTTCTGACAAACTCTACGGGAATCCCCCAATAGTCCAAGAGCGCGACTTGGGTAACCATTGGTGTACCAAAATCCACTCGTAGGGGAAAAAAGATGATCATCGTGATCGACGCTTTGAATAAGCATCTGTTCAGTGGGGTTCTGGATGAAATGTTTCGTTTGCGTGCCCGGGTATTCGGAGATCGTCTCGGTTGGAAGGTTAACATCCAGGATGGAAAAGAGATCGACGAATTCGATCACCTCGATCCCGCGTATGTTGTCGGGCTGGATTCGGACGGCCACGTGGTCGCCGCCGTCAGAGCCCTTCAGACGACCGGTCCGCATATGCTTGCGGACGTGTTCTCGGACATTCTATGTGGCGAACCGCCAATCCGTAGTGCAACGATGTGGGAATCGACGCGATTTTGCGTCGATACTCAGCGTCTCAACCGCAGCAAGGATCGAAACTCAGTTTCTTATGCGACATGCGAACTGATGATCGGCTCGCTTGAATACGCCCGCAGGTCCGGGATCAAGGATATCGTTACTGTCATTGATCCAGTCATGGACAGAGTTCTGAAGCGTTCGGACAACGCGCCCTATGACTATGTCGGTCAGACGGTTCCAATGGGCAAGGTGCCGGCGCTGGCCGCGTTGCTGGACACCAGCGAAGAGCGGGTTGAAAGGGTGCGCAAGTTCGCGGGTATTTGCCACGATGTCTTTCTGAGCGACGATGAGGCCCTGGCGCTCTTTAACAGCAAACGTGTCATTCCATTCCCGGAACAAGGAAGGTCGGCTCGATCTGGAAAAGGGAAACTGACCGCGCTGGAAGCGTATTTCGTGGAGCAAATTCGCGCGGCTGACAACGACAAGGAACTGAATGCTGTCTATGCCCTGATTGACGCTCTTCCTCGAGAAATCAGCGCGGAAAGGAAAACGGTACTGAAAAACTTCCTAAGCATGCTAGCGCGCGAAATCTGACAGGTATCACTCAAAAGTCTTGTCAAAGAAAAGAGCCGCCCCATGGGGCGGCTCTGTCATTGCGATTCAACTATCGCACGCGACTTACTCGGTATCGAGCTCTTCAAGTGCCTTTTGCAGGTCGTCCTTGCTGATTTCCTTTTCGGTCACCTTGGCTTGAGCCACGACGTGATCGACAACCTTGTCTTCGAAGATCGGTGCGCGCAGTTGCTGCTGCATGGCGGCGTTCTTCTGGATAAACTCAAAGAACTGGCGCTCTTGCCCAGGATATTGACGGGCTTGTGCCAGAATCGCCTGGGTCATTTCTGCATCGGTGACTTCAACCTCGGCCTTCTGGCCCAGATCGGCCAGCAGCAGGCCCAGGCGCACGCGGCGTTCGGCCAGTTTGTTGTGCTCGTCCGTGGTCTCGATCTCACCATGGTTGTGATCGTGCACTTCCGGGTTCTCTTCGTGCCACAGCTGGTGCGCAATCTGCTTGGCTTCTGCCTCTACCAGGCTCGGCGGCAGGTCGAAAGAAACCTTGACGTCCAGCACATCAAGCAGCGCGCGCTTTAGCACGGCTCGGGCAGCGCCGGTGTACTCGGCTTCCAGCCGCTCGGCGATCTGCCCCTTGAGGGCCGCAAGATCCTCGGCTCCGAATTTCTTGGCCAGCTCGTCGTCGATCTCGGCGGCAACAGGCTCTTTCACGTCTTTGATCGTGCAGGTGAATACGGCCTCTTTGCCTGCCAGGTGGGCCGCGCCATATTCAGCAGGGAAGGTGACTTTAACGTCTTTTTCTTCGCCAGCCTTCACGCCGACCAGTTGATCTTCGAAACCAGGAATAAAGCTGTTGGAGCCCAGAACCAGCGGATAGTCTTCGGCCGAACCACCATCAAACGCTTCGCCGTCGACCTTGCCCAGGAAGTCAATCACAACCTGATCGCCGTCCTTGGCCTTGGAGCCTTTCTTGCGCGATTTGAAATCCTGCGCGGTTTCGGCCAGGTTACCGAGTGCTTCTTCAATCGCGGCATCGTCAGCTTTCACCACCAGCTTCTCCAGGCTGATGTCGCTCAGGTCTACTTCGGGGATAGCCGGCAGCGCCTCGTAGGACATTGAGACCTCGACATCGTCGCCCTCTTTCCAGTCCTCGTTGGTCATCTTGACCTCGGGCTGGAGCGCCGGACGGTCACCGCTGGCTTCGAAGTGCTTGTTCATCGCGCCGTCGATGGTTTCCTGCATTGCCTCGCCCAGCAGACGCTGGCCGAACTGCTTTTTCAGCAGCGCCATCGGCACCTTGCCCTTGCGAAAGCCCTTCATCTCGATTTCGGGCTGCGCCTCGACCAGCTTTTCGTTGACCTTCGCGTCCAGCTCAGCCGCTGTAACCACGATGTTGTAGCCGCGTTTCAGACCTTCGTTCAGAGTCTCGGTAACCTGCATATGGTAGTCCCCATAGGATTCGGAGCGCACGCATCGGGCGTGCGCCATGCACAATTTGAGGCGTTCTATTTGCCCTGCCCGGCCGGTGCAAGGGGTTATGCCCAATCGGCACCCATTTGCAGCCTTAAAAACATACGCGTCCCGGCAAAACCGGGACGCGCGTGGTTGCGATCAGGGTTGCCGCAACATCAGAAGCGCCAGCGCGCACCCAGAACCAGGGTGCTCAGATCCTGATAGCTGTTTGCCGCATCGCTGTACTCATAGTTCTGATAGGTGAAGTAGACGTCGGTATTGTACGCCTCGACACGCTGCGCAACGCCAACGCCCCACCCTTTGGTTTCCGAACCTGCGACATTGAAGTCCGAGCCGTCATAGTAATGCACGCCGACGCCGGTCTGCCCGAACGAGAACCAGTCGGCATCATAAGCGACCTTAAAATAGAGATAGTCGGGGTCGCTTGCGCCTGCGGCGTCGTTGTCCCGCGTACCGCCGGCAAAGGTAAAGCTGAGCCCGTTCTGAAGCAGAACCGAGGTCGAGCCCACCACATCCGAACGATCAATGCCGTTATTGTCGCGCACCTGATAGGCCAGACCGGCATCCAACTGGATGCCGCCACCAAACTCGCCCGAATAGCGCACCGCAGCATCGTAGTAATCCGAGGTGTCAGCCGTGTTCAGAATGTTCTCGCCATAGGCGGCCGAGAAGGTGAACCCGGCAATCTCGGGGCTGTCATAGCGGATGCGGCCTCGGCGCGACCCATCGAAGGTATCGAGTGTATCGCCCACCGCCGGGCCGGACAAAACGCCGGTATTGTCGCGGAACAGAAAGGCCGCATTGGCGTCGGCAGTGTACGAATAAAGTGCCAATCCGACATAGGACAGGTCGGATTCGGCGATGCCATCGGCAGCCATGCTGCCCTGCCCCAGCGAGACCCGGCCCCAGTCGCCTTCGAGCGAGAAGTCGATATGGCGCAGATCGTCCCGGGTCCAGCCGCTGAAATTGTCGCCCAGCTGGTTGGTCTCGGTCGAGTTGGGCAGGCCCAGCCCGGCCTCGAACCGGAAGCGGAATGTGTTGTCGCCGAACGGTTGCGCCAGGCGCAGGCCCACACGGCTGCGCGACAGGTCATTGTCGCGGATATTCGTCTCGGTTTCCTGGCCATCGTCCACCGAAATGATGGCCGGGTTGAACTGGCCATAAAGTTCGACGGATCCGCCGGACTGGTTTTCGTAGAGAAGCTGCGCCGAGGCAGCCGATGAAAACGCCACGGCGGCGATCACCATAGCGGAGGTCGTTCTAAGAGTTCTGATCATATTTCTGTACCGTCTTGGATTGGCGTGGGTTCCGCCGCACTGATGTGGGCACCCGAAGAGCGGCTTCCATATGATTGAGACGGCGGTTCGAAGCCTCGTTGCAACCCGGCAACGGCCTTGGTCAAGCGAATCAGGAATTCAATTGAAATTCAAATACTTAATATGGTAACAGAAAGGCGATCCGGCTGTGAGTTTGAAAAAGACGCTCAACCTCTGTCGCCTGTTGCAGACCGGATGTGCGTCTGCGCACCCAGCTTACGCAAAGTTTACTCCGCATGGGACGATACGGGCCCCATGCGGAAAGAGTCGTGGGTTGCGGATCAGAACTTCCAGCGTGCGCCGAAGAGAAACGCATCCACATCCTTGTAAGATGTCCCCGGGTCGGACAGTTCGTGATTTCTGTAGCCCAGGTAGACCTGAGTGTTGATGCTGTCGATGTTTTGGTTCACGCCGACGCCCAGGGTCTTGGATTCACGGCCCGCCAAGCCAAAGTCACTGCCATTGTAATAATCAATGGCAAACGATGTGGCGCCGATCGACAGGAACTGGCTCTCATAACCTGCAAGGACATAGGTGTAATTGCCGTCGTTCTCGCGGCTCCCGCCGGCGACCGCAAAATTCAACCCCGAACGGAACTTCACGGCCACTGCCCCAAAGGTATCATCGCGATCGACACCACCGCGATCCCGGCGCGAAAAACCGATGCCGCCCTTGACCTGGGTTCCGTCGAATTCGCCCGCATATCGCAGCGCAATGTCATAATATTTGTCACTGTTGCCAGGTGTGAGCACATCGGTACCGGCTGCCAGCGCAACGCTGAACCCGTTGAAGCTGGGCGTGTCATAGCGCACGCGCCCCTGCCGACCGCCATCCAGGCTGGGGTTGACCGAACTGATGGTCACGCCGGACAAGGCACCGGCTGCGGTCCGAAACTGGAACGAACCGGCAAAATCGCCGACACCATTGTAGGTGGTCATTCCGTTTCCGCTGAAAGATAGATCGGCGATGCCATCCGATGCCATCGATCCTTGTCCGACATAAAGAGTGCCCCAGCTGTCGCCGGAATATGAGAAGTCGACCTTTCGGAGATCGGTGCGGTCCCAATCCACGCCTTTGGGCGTGTTCGTCTGGCTGACGCCCCCAGACGAGCGAAAGCCGAGCGCGGTTTCGAAGTTGAACTTGAACGTGCCCTGATACATGGGCTGCACGACCCACAAGCCGACACGCGTGTTGGAATGTGCGTTATCGACAAAGGTATCCTTGCTCTGAACGCCGTCATCAACCGACTGCCAAGCGGGCGAGACCTGCCCATAGATCTTGACGTAGCCGCCAGAGGCATTGTCCCACTTCAGTTCCGCCGCAGCCGGGCCCGCCACCATGGCAGCCGCGAGTGCAACGCCTTTCGCAATCTTCATCTGTTTCGTCATGTCCTGTCACCATTCAAAGGGTTGGCGTATTGCCCTCTTTCAATTGGTAAAAGTGCCCCTCACTTCCAGAGACCACCTGAACTTGCATGTTGAGACTGACATTTTCGCAACACGGAATCGTGAAAGATCAAGATGAAAAATTTTATTTTCAAGGCGTTGTTCGCTGACATTGGGGCGGCGAGTTCGCGCGCAAAACGAAAAGCCACGATGCAGCCCTGCATACTCTGCATGGCACAGCCTCGCCTTGTGCAGTGGCCTCGCGCGCCATTCCCTAGCCGTTCTACAATCGCCAGGCGCAATCACACAGGCATTATTGAGGTACAATAAATGGTGCGGGTGAAGGGACTTGAACCCCCACGCCAAAGGCGCCAGAACCTAAATCTGGTGCGTCTACCAATTCCGCCACACCCGCATCATGGCGCGCCGCAGCGGCGCCATGACGCGCTGAATAGCAAAGCTTGCAACTGAGCGCGAGAGGTAATCTGCGGGTTGGATCACGATGCGCAAAGGCACGTTTGACCGGATTATTCTAAAACCGGGAGCAAATTGCCGCGACACGTACATGATTTTGCCGTACTCTGATCTGCAAAAAAACAAAGAGCAGACCAAGGGGACCAATCATGAGAGCAAAAGCAACCCCGCTTGCTGCGGGCAAAGCGTCATGTTCCGGCCCAGAAATGTTACCGGTTACCGGGGCCGGGTTTCTGATCGGCAGCATACTGCTGACCCAAGACGGTAAGATGCCGGTGGAGTTCCTGACGCCCGGTGACCGAATCATCACACGCGACCGCGGTTTTGTTGCTGTGCGACAAATTACCCACGCACACCAGGCCGTGCGCGCCATCCGTTTTGCCACCGGGTCGCTAGGCGACACCCGGCCCGATTGCGACCTGATCCTGCCAGCTGGCCAGCTGGTGTTAATCCGCGACTGGCGGGCGCGGGCCCTTTTTGGCGTGGCTCAGGCGATGGTGCGGGCCGATACGCTGGTTGATGGAGAACACATCTGCGATCTGGGTCCACGCGATATGCAGCTGTTCCAGATGCATTTCAACGAGGCCCATGTACTCTACATTGGTGGACTTGAGGCGGCAGGCCAGTGTCTGCTTGCCTCGGGCCGACTGGCCGCCTAAAGCCCCAGTTTCCGGAACACCACCGGCAATTGTTCCGGCAGATCCTCGGCGATAAGGCAGGGGCCGAATTCCAGCGCACATTCCACATGAAGCCAGGCGGCGGTCTCAGCCGCCTGCATGGGCGCGAACCCACGCGCAAGAAGCCCGGTGAGTAAGCCCGCCAGCACGTCGCCGGATCCGGCGGTCGCCAGCCAGGGGGTGGCACGCTCGTAATGGGCCGAATTCACCGAACAACGCCCATCGGGCGCCGCGATCACCGTATCGGCGCCCTTGAACAGAACGACGCAGCCTGCGCGCTTGGCGGCCTCGCGGGCGGCATCGACCTTGGAATAGGCCGGGCCACTCTTCGGCTCCTCGCGGAGCCTCTTCGCGATATCCGGAAACAGCCGCGTAAATTCGCCGCCATGCGGGGTCAGAACGCAAGCCTCATGCAGTTGGGCAAACAGTTCGGCCGGATCCTCGGCAAAGGCAGTCAGCGCATCGGCATCCAGTACCGTTGCGCGCCTCACGGCCAGCGCCACCGGTACCAGATCACGCGCCCGGTCGCCCCCCATGCCGGGCCCCAGGCAAAGTGCATTTAGACGGGTATCCTCCAGCAGCGTCGCAAACCCATCGGCGCCCTCAATCCGTGCCAGCATCAACGCGGTGATCTGACAGGCAACCTCTTGCTGCGCGCTGGGCGGCACCCCTAGCGTCACCAGCCCTGCGCCGATCCTGAGCGCGCCGCGCGCCGCCAACCGCGCCGCGCCGGTCTTGCCCGAGCCACCGGAGAGGATCAGGGCATGGCCGTGCCCGTATTTATGTTTATCCTCGGCCTTCCAAAGTCCAAAGATACTCGGTTCAGTAAGCTGCGCGAAGGGCATCGTCCTCATGGTCTTTGTCCAAGTGTCTTGGATTGAGCTTGAAACAGGAAAGGTGCATCGCATGCTCGAACCTCCTCAAGACGATGCTGACGCGACCTTGGGTTCGAGCCCTGTAGCTGAATAGAGATCGCAATCGCTTTCACAAACCAATGTCCTTCACGACGACCTTACCGCACAAGTATGGTCCGTCTTCCAAGAAGTGACCAAGCTTTGCGCGATGGAAAGTCACGCACAAATCGGCACGTGCAGCAGCGGCCTCCAGTTTTTCAGGAAGCCCAATGAATTCTTTGCCAGACAAAATCTTGCCACTGTCACTGCACACGCCACTCGGAAGATCAACAGATACAACAAACGGTACCGACTTTGGCCGCGTCTCAAATGAAAATCCGTGTCCCTGACCAACGCAATCATCCAAATCCAGAAGGCACAAACCGATGCCATCAATTGGCCGCGTCAAGCCGGTGCCGAACAACGCATCGACTATGAGACATGGTTTTAGCATTGAGGGTTCCAAGTTTGGTGAGAGCGGACACACCTCCCCAATCTCCCTCCACCGCTCGTAATTCACCCGCGCATCCGGAGGCAGTTTCTCGGGGTCGCCATAAAGAAACACCTCCACCGTCCAACCGCGCTCGTGCAACAGCCGCGCCACGACAAACCCGTCGCCACCATTGTTACCCGGACCGCAAAGGACCACCGCACGCCTCACCCCTTCCTCTTGCCGCAAATATCCCGGGTGTGCGGGGGCTGGCGCCCGCTCTTCCGCCATTTCCGGCCATTCCTCGAAAATCGCCTCGACCACCCCGCGCCCGGCGCGCTCCATCAACTCCAGCCCGGTCACCTCGCCCGAGGCGATTGCCGCTTGTTCTATTACCCGCATCTGTGCTGCGGTGAGCAGTTCAGCCATGTTCCGATCACTCGCGATTCAATTCTGATGCTTTTTTGTGCGCCATGATGAAATTTTCACCTCATGCCCATTATTGCCGCATCTGTACCGGCTGATTTCCGCAATCGCATTGTGACCCCAGCTTAGACGTGATCTGAGGCGGGCTGACAAGCTTGCAAGGAGCACCGCGATGAAGAAGATCGAAGCGATCATCAAACCGTTCAAGCTGGACGAGGTGAAAGAGGCGCTGCAAGACGTAGGCGTCCAGGGCCTCAGCGTGGTCGAGGTCAAGGGCTTTGGCCGTCAGAAAGGCCATACAGAGCTCTATCGCGGTGCCGAATATGTGGTCGACTTCCTGCCCAAGGTGAAACTCGAAGTTGTGCTGGATGACGATCAGGTAGACGCAGCCATTGAGGCCATCGTGAGCGCCGCCAAGACCGACAAGATCGGCGACGGCAAGATTTTCGTTTCGACCATCGAACAAGCCATCCGCATCCGTACCGGCGAGACCGGTTCGGACGCGCTTTGACCCGAACACACTCTAGCAGAGGACAACAGAGTATGAGCAAGGACGCAGTTCTTCAGCTGATCAAGGACGAGGGTGCCGAATATGTCGACATCCGCTTCACCGACCCGCGCGGCAAGCTGCAACACGTGACCATCGTGTCCGATCTGGTCGACGAGGACTTCCTGGAAGAAGGCTTCATGTTCGACGGTTCGTCGATCGCCGGCTGGAAGTCGATCGAAGCCTCGGACATGAAACTGATGCCCGACACCGAAAGTGCCTATGTCGATCCGTTCTACGCGGAAAAGACCATCTGCATTCATTGCTCGGTGGTCGAACCCGACACCGGCGAGGCCTATGACCGCGACCCACGCGGCACCGCCGTCAAGGCCGAGGCCTATCTGAAGGCATCAGGCATCGGCGATGTGGCCTATATGGGTCCTGAGGCGGAATTCTTTCTGTTCGACGACGTGCGGTTCTCGAACACCATCAACAAGGTCTCCTACGAGGTCGACGCGACCGACGCGTCATGGAATTCGGATGCCGAGTTCGAGACCGGCAACATGGGTCATCGTCCCGGCCTGAAGGGTGGCTATTTCCCGGTCAACCCGATCGACGAGGCCCAGGACCTGCGCGCCGAGATGCTTTCGACCATGAAACGTATGGGCATGAAGGTCGACAAGCACCACCACGAGGTGGCGTCATGCCAGCACGAGTTGGGTCTGATCTTTGGCACGCTTACCAAGCAAGCCGACGAGATCCAGAAATACAAATACGTGATCCACAACGTGGCGCACGCCTATGGTAAGTCGGCAACCTTCATGCCCAAGCCGATCTATGGCGACAACGGCTCGGGCATGCATGTGAACATGTCGATCTGGAAAGACGGCAAGCCGCTCTTTGCCGGTGACAAATACGCCGATCTGAGCCAGGAAGCGCTGTTTTTCATCGGCGGCATCCTGAAGCACGCGAAAACGCTCAATGCCTTCACCAACCCGGGCACCAACAGCTACAAGCGCCTGATCCCCGGTTTCGAGGCCCCCGTTCTGCGCGCCTATTCGGCCCGCAACCGCTCGGGCTGCGTGCGTATCCCATGGACCGAAAGCCCCAAGGCCAAGCGCGTCGAGGCCCGCTTCCCCGATCCCTCGGCAAACCCCTATCTGTGCTTTGCCGCGCTGCTGATGGCCGGTCTCGACGGCATCAAGAACAAGATCGACCCGGGCGAGGCGATGGACAAGAACCTCTATGACCTGCCCGCCGAGGAACTGGCCGGTATCCCGACTGTCTGCGGCTCGCTGCGTGAGGCGCTGGAATGCCTGGCGGCAGACCACGACTTCCTGTTGCAGGGCGACGTGTTCACCAAGAGCCAGATCGAAGGTTACATCGAGCTGAAGATGGAAGAGGTCCACAAGTACGAGCACACCCCGCACCCGGTGGAATTCGGCATGTACTACAGCTGCTGATCTCAGCCTGTAGCTCAGATCGGGGGCGTCCTTCGGGGCGCCCTCTTTCTTTGATTGGTTCATAGTCCAGCGAACTCAGGGCTGGAATCGGCAATTGCTCATTCGTTAAGCACTTAGAGCAACTGAGTTGCTTCCGGACTGTCTTCCAGCCTGAAAACCTCGATCGGTTCCCGTATTCCTTTCAGATGCAGGGTACCACGTGAAAGCACCCGGAAATCATCTTCGACCGCGATAGCCGCTCTCGGGCTCAGAAGGATCTCTCCGTCTTCGGCCTCGTCGCAAAGTCTGGAACCGAGGTTTATCGCCGTCCCGGACGCGGTGTAATCAAACCGCCCTTCGGACCCGACCATTCCGACAGTGGCATACCCCAGTGATACGCCGACACCAAATCCCAGACGGTACCCCAGCCGCTTCCACTGCCGGCCAAGGTCCGCCATCCGTTCGCGCATCGCAACCGCCAGCTGCACTGCTTGGCCTGCCGGGTTATCGCAAGGTATCGGATCGTTGAACAAGACCATGATGCCATCCCCCATCCTGTGATCAACACCCGCCCCATGGGCATTGATCAGCCTGCCCATCTCCTCGTGATAGGTCTGTAGAACCTCGATGGTCTCTTCGGGTTCGGCGGTTTCGCAAAAGGCGGTAAATCCGCGAATGTCACAAAACAGCACCCCCAGCAGGGCGCGGTGGCTGGATAACATCCTGTCCGATCCGGAGGAAACAATGGTATTGGCCACTGCTGGTGGCAGGAACCGTTTGAGCCGCCCCATACGTTCGATCTCGGCCACTTGCGTTTCGACCCGATCTTGCAGCGATTGGTTGAGCGTCTCGACTTCTTCGGTCTTGTCCTTCAGCGCACAAAACTGCCGGACATTCTCGACGGCGATCATTGCTTGGTCGGCAAACAACTGGAACAACTCGATATCGGCGCCTGAAAAGGCCTCGGGAACGCGTCCGGCCAGGCTCAGAACGCCGTGACACCGATCACGGGCCAGCAAGGGGACGTGCAGCATACTTCTTGCCGCGCCGGTATCCTGACTTGTGGCGACATTCTCGGTATTGGGAATATGAACAACCGTTCTCGATACCGCCGCGCGCACCAGCGGGTTGGCAACATCTTCCAATCGGGGCGGTTTCTGGAAATGCAACGCAACCAGCCATTCGTCTTCGCCCTGATAAGCGGTCAGTTGCAGTTCCTGCCCGTCATCCGACAAAAGAAAAAGCCCTGCATGCAGGCTGTCACACAACCGGCGCGCATGGGCCAGGATCACATCGAATACCGGGAGGCTGTCTTCGCGAGAGCGGGTAATGACCTGAAGAATGTCACGCGATGCCGCCTCACGTTCCCGCATGGCTCGAAACGTTGGCAAATCGACTTTCGTTTCCGTGTCTGAATTCAACCTTGGGCCCTTGGTCAGGAGATCAAATGAGATTCTTCAAGGCCAATCGTCAAAGACTATGGCGTCAGATCCATCGCCGTGACGATACCGCTATATGGCAAGCCCGCCTGGTCGTTCAGCGCGCGCACGTCGTCGGCTGTCTCGGCCTCGAAAAGACACATGCAACGTCCGTCCTGCGGCGCAAAAGTCGACCGGATATATCGGATTTCGGTTCCCGCCGCGCGCATTTCCGCCGCCTTCGAAATCGCGGCCTTCTGCGCCCCTGCCAGGTCTTCCATAGCGATCCCCTTTAGATCGCGCTCTACCATAAATACCGGCATCCGCCCCCACTCCCCGGTTCGGTTGATGTCAAATCATACAACAAAGCCTTCGTCGGTAGAACGAGCAATTGCGCATCTTCTCGTTGCCACCGATCGCTGGGCGCAGAGTTACCGCCGCTCAGCGTCGCCGATACCTTGTGCTCAGGTCAGGCAAGTTCAGCAAACTGTGTTAGACTTAGGTTTCCGAACCAGGAGACAGCCCCATGATAACCAAGCTTGCAGTTGCGCAAGTTCTCCGTGTTTCGACTGTTGTGCTATTCAGTGCGTTCGCGGTCTTTGCGCCGGTCCGTTCGATTGCGCAATCCGCCGAGTGCCAGGTTCAAGAACTTGTTCGACAACAAGAAGCTGTTGCGGTTTTTCGCAGACTTCACCTTGAGATCGGAACTCTGATGCAAGCGCAATCCGAAGCCATTCTAGAAGTTGACCACGATGTCGTGATCAGCAGCCTTGATGACGGTGGTTTTTTTGGGCCAACCGGGTTTCTCGGCAAGCGTATGGACAAAGGTCAAAGCGAGATAAAATCAATCCTGATCGCGGGCCGCCGACTAAAAATGGATGACGAAGCTGTGGCCCGGATGGACGAGATCGAAGCGAGCGCAGATGAAATCATCGCAGTCGGGCACAAGATGGTGACTTTGCTCGGAGATGGGCAAACCAAGCAGGCGACCGCACTCTATGCGAGAAGCTCCGTGCCAGCCCAGGTTGCAGCGGTTGGAGCCGCCTATACCATGTCTTCCGGATTGGAGCGGAAAGCGAAGTTGATGTCACTCAAGTGCCGCTGATCCGCGCCACGCTGTTTCCCCGCCCGGAGCATTCTCCCAGCGGCGGGCGAGGCACCAAGTAAGTTACCTGCACTCTATGACCCGAATATAACCCATATTCCCCTTTGAGCTAACGCCCTGCCCGGCTAGTCTGGATGCATATTACTGGCAAAGGACTATTTCATGCGGCTTCTTGCGTTAACCTTGGCGATCACACTGGCTGCCGGTACTGTCGCGGCCCAGACCATCGAGCGTATTCGCGACACCGGGAAAATCACCATCGGGTTCCGCGTCGATGCGGCACCGCTCTCCTTTGCTGATGCCGAAGGACGACCAGCGGGTTATACACCTGTGTTGTGTGACAGGCTGGCGCAGAAATTGGCTGACCGAATGGATCTGGCCGAACTGAAGGCCAGCTTTGTGCCGGTCACTACCTCGGACCGGTTCGACCGGATCGCCAAGGGTGAAATCGACATTCTCTGCGGCGCGGCGACCGTGACACTGGAGCGGCAGAAGATCGTCGACTTCTCGATACCGGTTTATGTCGACGGAACATCCGTTATTACGCGCCGCGACGCTGGTGCTCACCTGTCTGACCTTGCAGGCAAGACTATTGGTTTTCGCGCGGATACCACCACGGAACAGGCGGTTTTGAACTCGTTCCAGGGCGCTGGGCTAGAGGCCCGTTTCGAACGCTTCGCCGATCACAAAGCCGGGTTCAAAGCACTGAACGACGGGACCCTCGACGCCTATTTCGCGGACCAGTCCATTTTGATTTTCAACTTTTTGACGGGAAAGATGGCCGAGCGATTCCAATTAATGGGCGAGATTCTGACGCTTGAGAAACAAGCACTCGCCCTGCCTCGCGGAGATAGCGACTTTCGGCTTCTGATTGATACGCTGCTGTCTGAAATGTATGCCGACGGCACCATAGACCGTGTCTTCCACGAAACACTACCCGGTGTTGAGCCGGGCGCCGCGCTCAAGGCGATGTTTCTGATCGCGCCCACCCTGCCCTGACGCATGGAAAAAATGACATGGTACCCGACATGCGCCCAATCCTTCTAGCCTTGTTTCTGGCCCAGCTTCCATCCATCGGCATCGCCCTGACTTGCGGCAACACCGCCTCGGGTTTTAATGCCTGGAAGGCCGATTTTGCCAAGCTCGCTCGCCAAAAGGGCATCGGCAAGGCAGGTCTTGGCGCTCTGGAACAGGCCAACTACGCGACGGCTACGATCCGTGCGGATCGTGGCCAGAAGAGCTTCAAATACTCTCTGGAAAAATTCATGCGGGTTCGTGGCGCAGATACGATCGTGGCGCAGGGCCGCAAGCGGAAGGCCCGCGACGCTGAATTCTATGCCGCTCTCGAACGGCAGTATGGTGTGCCTGCAGGCATCCTGATCGCGCTACACGGTATGGAAACTGCTTTTGGTAGTTTCATGGGCGACAGCCCTGTAGTGGCCGCAATCACCACCCTCGCCTATGATTGTCGCCGCTCGGATTTTTTCATCCCCCATGCACTAGCCGCACTGGAATTGGTCGACCGCAAGGCAATCACCGCCAATACCAAGGGCGCCAAGCACGGCGAGTTAGGGCATACCCAGTTCCTTCCCGGCAACGCCCTGGCATATGGCATTGACGCAACCGGAGATGGAAGAGTTGATTTTTACAACATGACCGACGCGTTGGCCTCGACCGCCAATTTCCTGCGTCAAAAGGGCTGGAAACCGGGTCGTGGTTATCAGCCGGGCGAGCCGAATTTCGAAGTAATCAAGCAATGGAATGCTGCTTCTGTCTACCAGCAAGCGATCGCAATCATGGCACGGAGAATCGACAGCTAAAAGTTGCATCCAGTCTACTGACCGACGCCTACATGACAGATTTTTGCCACATTTCGACAAATTTTTACTAAAAAGACAGGTTTCCTGTCGCGAACCAATCTCATACGAATAACTGAATTGCCCTCCTATCATGCGTTTTCGGCCCCATTTTCTCCACCATATCCCGCTATCTTGAGGCCAGATGAACACGTATGGAGGGACTCACTGTGGCACAGACAGGCAGGTATCACGGTGGACTTGTATTCTTGGGAAACGAAGAAGGCGTACTCGACCGCTTTAGCCGGATCGTGACAGCCACCCTAGAGGACTACGGGCACGCCGTCGAGCGTCAGACGCTACTGAGTGATTGTGAGGCCCGCATTATCTCGAGCCAGTTTCATGTCAAACTGTCACTCGAAACGGAGGCAGAAGAGTATCCACGTGTCCGTCGCCTTGACGAAGCAGCTGGTCTTAACCGTCGCACACAGTTGGCCAAGACACGGCCCCGGAATCGCCTTGTCATATCGATCACCCCAGTTTCAGAGTTCTCCGAGGATCGCGATGTAACCGAACTCATGCTCGTTGTGATGCTGTACCGTATGGTCGACCTCTATGCCAGCGAGTTGATCGAATGGCTGGATCCGAACGTGAAACTTACGGTCGAACAGTTTCTTGGCGCGTTTTCCAACATTTCTCCACGCCGGATACGCGGGCGTCAGCAAATCGTGTACAATCAAGGTGACCGGTTTGCCTCGATTGATGAAACAGCACCAGGCTTGGCGACGCGGTATGATACGATCATCGGACAAGCCGCCCACCACGGCGAAATTGGGCTCATTGAATTGACGGAACAGGAAGCCCTGGCTCTTGCCTTCCGCAGCGATCCACGACCCAACGAAGTGGATGGATTGTCTCCGGAGGAACAAGCTCAGAACGACATTCGCAGACTGGCGAGTTGGGGAATGACAGGCTGTCTTGCCTTTGTTTCAGCACCAATCGCAGCATCATTGGCTGCCGTAAACCTTATCCGTGGCGAGGATTTTCGTCTGAATACTCAGGTCCTGTCACTGACGGCCGCACTGGTCTTTATGCAAAGTTCCGGCGCAATGACAAACGTGCTGTCGTTCCTGCCGATCTGAGAACCGGTGGAATACATGTCTCAGGCCTTCGTCAGACCCGGCGAAGGCTTTTCTTAGTGCTCGGAGAATCTTGGCGCATCGGCCCGAGCGATAACGTAAGTGTGGATCGAAAACACCACCGCCTGTGTTACTGGCAACCGCACGATGCTTTGCTTTTCACTGCGCAAGAAACCCGCGTCCTGCGGCACCGGAACGCGCCGACGGTTGTGATTGCTGCGCGGTTGGTGCAACTCGGCATCGGCATACCAAAGAGCATTGAACCGCCAAAGCGGGCGCCCGACCTGCACGCCGTCAAACAGGCGCTGAACACGGCGCGCCACATCCGCATCATAGCTGGCGACTGGTTCATGTATCGAGACCAGAGGCCGGCCAAACTTCTCTTCCAAGCTCCAGCTTCCAGGAAAACAACGTACAGCGGCGGTCAAAACATGTTCGTCACCCTGTTTTTTTTGCAAAATGCAGAAGTCTTCCTGAACCAGGCGCCCCAAAGTCCGCATGGGCTCACTTCGGTCGATTCCGACCGTCACGCCGTCGGGCCGTTCAACCCTGGCTTCAGCTTCGGGATAGGCCGCTGCCAGAACCGTATCCAGCATTTCCTCGGCAGCCGGACGAGCCTCTTCGGACATTGCCACGACGGTCTCTGGTTTCGTCGCGATCAAAGAGTCGCGACGCGCCATTTGGCCGTCGAATGCCTCGTCCCTTTTAAAACCATTCGGTCATATTCAACGACTGGATTCCCGGCAACGGTCTGGGCGCCAACACATCATAGGGCAGCGTTTTTTGCAGAATCTCTTTCATTTTGCTCCCATATCACCCGAACAAACATCGTGGCAGGTCGAAAACGACATGGTTTGACGTCGCGAGAGTGTGCGACTCGGCCTTGTTTCCGGGTGACCCTTGGGGAAACTCACGGGAGGCCATGTCTTGAACCACTATTATCGCGACACCCGCAAAATCGACCCGACTCGGGGCGCTACGCTGGGCGACGGATCGCCCAATGACAATGACAGGATCGAGATCGGGCCGACCCAGCTTGCCTTTTCCGAATGGGCTGCAGCCGGGCTGGAACTACCCAACTTGACCCGGATGCGCGAGTACCGCTGGAAACGCCTGACCCAGGCCATCGTCGACCGGGGTTATGGCGGCCTATTGATGTTCGATCCGCTCAATATCCGCTATGCCACCGACTCGACCAACATGCAGCTTTGGAACACCCATAACCCGTTCCGCGCGGTGCTACTCTGCGCCGACGGCTACATGGTGATCTGGGACTACAAGAACTCGCCCTTCCTGAGCACGTTCAATCCACTGGTACGTGAGCAACGTTCAGGCGCGGACCTCTTCTACTTCGACCGGGGCGACAAGGTGGATATCGCCGCCGATGCCCTGTCAAACGAAGTACGCGTTCTGATCGAGGAACACGGCGGCAACAACAAGCGTCTTGCCGTGGACAAAGTGATGCTGCACGGCCTGCGCGCGCTCGAGGCGCAAGGGTTCGAGATAATGGAGGGCGAGGAGGTCACCGAAAAAACCCGCGCCATCAAGGGGGTCGACGAGATCTTGGCCATGCGCTGCGCCCATCATGCCTGCGACAGCGCCATCGCCGAGATGGAGCGCTTCGCCCGCGCCAACGTGGGCGATGGGAAAACGAGCGAGGACGACATCTGGGCGGTGCTGCATGCCGAGAACATCCGCCGCGGCGGCGAGTGGATCGAAACCCGGTTGTTGGCCTCGGGGCAGCGCACCAACCCCTGGTTTCAGGAATGCGGCCCGCGTATCACGCAGAAAAACGAAATCATCGCATTCGACACCGATCTGATCGGCTCTTACGGCATCTGCATCGACATTTCCCGCACCTGGTGGATAGGTGACCAGAAACCGCGTGCCGACATGATCGAGGCGATGAAACATGCGCATGAGTTCATCACCTACAACATGTCGCTGCTGAAACCCGGATTGATGATCCCCGACCTGATCGCGCAATGCATGAAGCACCCCACCAAGTACAATGCACAAAAATACGGCTGCCTGATGCACGGTGTGGGCCTGTGTGACGAATGGCCCTTGGTCGCGCATCCGGACAAGGCCGTGCCGGGCGCGTTCGACTATGCGCTGGAACCCGGGATGGTGCTGTGTGTCGAAGCCTGCTGTGGCGAGGTGGGCGGCGATTTCACCATCAAGCTGGAGGATCAGGTTCTGATCACCGAGGACGGGTTTGAAAACCTGACCAGCTATCCGTTCGATGCGGCGCTGATGGGCGCGGTTTGAAAAGGGGTTACGCCGTGCCTTTGGCACGGCAACTGGAGCGAAGGGCGCTGCCCCTCGCAATCCTCGAGGCATTTTCGGACAGAAGACGATGGCGGCGCGTCACCTCCGCGTGAGACGCTTGACATGGGGGTTGTGGCGGGGAGCCGTCCTGCCCACTCTGGAGGAAACCCATCAGGAGTACCCTCATGTCCACCGAACGGATCACTTTTGCCGGTCATGACGGCAGCCAGCTGGCGGCCCGGCTTGATCTGCCCCAAGGGCCGGTGCTGGCCACGGCGCTGTTTGCCCATTGTTTCACCTGTTCCAAGGACATTCCCGCCGCCCGCCGGATCGCGGCACGGCTGGCGGCGATGGGGATCGCCGTGCTGCGCTTCGACTTTACCGGTCTGGGTCATTCCGAGGGCGAGTTCGCCAACACGACCTTTACCTCGAATGTCGGGGATCTGGCCGCCGCCGCGCGCTATCTGGCCGGGCGCGACATGGCGCCGGCGCTCTTGATCGGGCATTCGCTGGGCGGGGCGGCGGTGCTGCGGGCCCGGGCGCAGATCGCCTCGGTGCGCGCGGTGGTGACCATCGGCGCCCCCGCCGATCCGGGCCATGTGGCGCATCACTTCGAGACCGCCCTGCCCCGGATCCAGGCCGAGGGCGCGGCCGAGGTCTGTCTGGGTGGGCGCCCGTTCCGCATCGGGCGGGACTTTGTCGAGGATATCGCCGCAAGCGCCCTGCAACCGGCCATCGCCGATCTGCGCGCCGCGCTTTTGGTGCTGCACGCGCCGCGCGACGAAACCGTGAGCATAGACAATGCCGCCCGGATCTTCATGGCCGCGAAACATCCCAAGAGCTTTGTCACGCTGGACGATGCCGATCACCTGATCAGCCGCGCGCAGGATGCCGAATATGCCGCCGATGTGATCGCCGCCTGGGTCGGTCGCTATGTGACCCTGTCGCCACCGGCGCCGCCGCCCGGCGCGCCCGAGGGCGTGGTGCGCGTCACCGAGGTGGACGCGAACGGCTTCCTTCAGGATGTGCAATCCGGCCCCGATCACCACACCCAGGCGGACGAACCGCTATCCTATGGCGGAGCCAATCGCGGCATGTCTCCTTATGGTTTTGTCTCGGCCGGGCTGGGGGCCTGTACCTCGATGACCATCCGCATGTACGCCCGGCGCAAGGAGTGGCCCCTGACCGGGGTCAGCGTCGATGTCTGCCATGACAAGGTGCACGCACAGGACGCCGATACCGGCGCCAGCGGCAAAATCGACGCGTTCACCCGAGTCATCACGCTTGAGGGTCCGTTAAGCGAGACCCAGCGGGCCAAACTGCTGGAGATCGCCGACAAATGCCCGGTACACCGCACGCTTGAAGGGACAGCGCAGATAGTCACGCGTCTGTCCTCCGGGATCTGACAAGCCTCAGTGCAGGCGGGCGGGCATCGGGCGGGCGACCGGCGGGCGGTGAATCGGCGGGCGCGCCACGGGCGGCCTCGCGATTGGTGGCACCGGTTTCACCGGGGGCCGCTCGATCGGGTGTTCTGGGCGCGGACGGTCCGGCCGGGGCGGACGGGGATAGCCATAGTAATAATCGTTCCACAACATCGAGTCATAATAGACCGAGCCGCTTCCGGTCGCGCTCGGATCACAGCCCGCAAGGCCAAACACGGCGGCGAAAAGACCGGCGGAAAAAGTGAGTCTTGCAACACGCATGGCGCCGTCCTTCTAGTTTGCCGCCCGGAACGAGGCGTAGATTGCGTTGATATCCTCGACCAGTTCAGGCCGGGCGCCCGCCTCGACCACAGCCAACGAAATTGCCACCCGTTTGCCGGGAAGATCGACCAGTACTGCGGTGAACTCGACCGCACGACCATTTCGTCGCCCGGTTCCGGCATAGCGCGCCGCTGGCAACCCGTCGACACGGATCCGGCTCTGTTCCCGCAACTCGGGGTCGCTGACCACCGATTTGCCGATGTTGCGCAGGTAGTCTTCGGCCTGAGCGAAGGTCGACACCCCGTTGGGCGACATGAAGCCGACCCAGACGCCGGGCTCTGCTTCGGGTTCAAAGCCGATCACCCGGTTGATCAGCCGCGCCTCCTCTGATCCCGGCGGTGTCAGCGCCCGCAGGCCACCGCTGCGAACCTGCCAGAAATCCGGTGCGCTGAGGTGAAACAGCGCCTTGCCGTCAGAGACATAGGTGAGCGGCATGTCGGCAAATGCGGGCAAGGGCACCAGACCTGCGACCAGCGCCAACACGCGCAAGGGGGCGAAACACTTTAGCATGGCAAACATCTTTCGCAATCTCAACGGTTGCCAGTGTTCCCGCCACATCCCGGAAAAGCAACGAAAAAGGCCCGGACGGGATGTCCGGGCCTTTGCGCAGGTCAAGGGGCGGGATCAGCCGCGGGCGTTGCCCACCAGCTTCCACAGGCCCGGAATCAGCACGGCGGCCAGCACCAGTTTCAGTGCATCGCCCACCAGGAACGGGGTCAGGCCCCACTGAAGGATCGGCTTGTCCCAGCCATAAAGCTGGCCCAGCCACAACAGGCCCGGAACGTAGATCAGCACGTTCGCCAGAACCAGCGCCAGCGCCATCTTGCCAAAGGAACGGTCCCAGCCGCGAGCTGCCAGCGCGCCCAGCAGCACGGTGGCCATCAGGTAACCCACCAGATATCCGCCAGTGCCGCCCATCATGTAGGTCAGACCGAATTTCTCGGCTGAAGACGTAGCGAAAACATCAAAGCCCAGCGCGCCCACCAGCAGATAGCCCAGCATGGTCACCAGACCCAGACGCGCGCCATAGGCGGTGCCCAGTGTCAGTACGGCAAAAGTGCCCATAGTGATCGGCACGGGCCACATTGGCACCTTAATCTTGGCAGCAATGGCAAGGGCCGCGATGCCCAGAACCACCAGGACAGCTTGTTTCGCCAGACGCGCCGATCCCTGGCGCGGGCCGATTGCGTCGGCTAGAACAGTCATGCTCATTCGGTTGTCTCCCAATTCAGACAGGTGTCGGCGCACAGCAATGCATTTTCACGCAGCGTACTGCAACACGTTTACGCTATCGCGGCGAGAAATCCGTCCTCATTTCATAGGACTTGCGCGGACCCGATACGCTCCACCGCACCGACCAGCGAGGCCAATTGGCAAAGTCGTAGGCCGCGTCATAACTGTCGGGCGCGCAGTCGTGATGATCTTCCGGCGCCGGTTGACCTAGCGTTAAGTTATGGAAAAACCTGCCATCTTCGAAATAGATCGCGATCCGGCCCGGTGCCGAGCGCCACAGATACCGGCGCGTGCCACGCATGGGAGCCTGCCCAGGAACATGCAGTCTCACCTCCTCGTCATAGACAAATCCGGCTTCGCTGCGACGCAGCGTCGCGACCCCCTCGGCATGCAGCACCTGCCCCGCCAGTCGGTCGTTGATGACACGGGTCAGAATCCACTCGCCCTCAAAGTCCTCGATCCAACCGGGTCCGCTCATGTGTTCCCCTCAGAGCCGTAAGGGACCGTCTTTGCTCGGGCAAACCGTCTCATATCGCACCTCCTGCCTTGTCCCACGATGCGGCTGGGTCTATGACCCGCCCCATCTGGTCCTGCCAATCACAAAAAGGTGTCGCTGCCAATGATCCCCCGCTACTCCCGCCCCGAGATGGTTGCAATCTGGTCGCCCGAGACCAAGTTCAAAATCTGGTACGAGATCGAGGCCCATGCCTGTGACGCCATGGCCGATCTGGGTGTGATCCCGCGCGAAAACGCCGAGGCCGTGTGGAAAGCCAAGGATGTGGAATTCGACGTCGCCCGCATCGACGAGATCGAGGCGGTCACCAAGCATGACGTCATCGCCTTTCTGACCCATCTGGCCGAACATGTCGGCAGCGAAGAGGCACGGTTCGTGCATCAGGGCATGACCAGCTCGGACGTTCTGGATACCTGCCTGAACGTGCAGCTGGTCCGCGCCGCCGACCTGTTGCTGGTGGGTGTGGACAAGGTACTCGCCGCACTGAAAAAACGCGCATATGAACACAAGGATACCGTCCGTGTGGGCCGCAGCCATGGCATCCATGCCGAACCCACCACCATGGGGCTGACATTCGCCCGTTTTTATGCCGAAATGGACCGCAGCAAGAACCGGCTGGAAAAGGCCCGCTGGGAAGTCGCCACCGGCGCCATCTCGGGCGCGGTAGGTACATTCGCCAATATTGACCCGGCGGTCGAAGAGCATGTCTGCGAGAAACTGGGCCTGCGACCCGAGCCGATCAGCACCCAGGTGATCCCGCGCGACCGCCACGCGATGTTCTTTGCCACGCTGGGCGTGATCGCAAGCTCGATCGAGAATATCGCCATCGAGATCCGCCACATGCAGCGCACCGAAGTGCTGGAGGGCGCCGAGTTCTTCTCGATGGGGCAAAAAGGCTCCTCGGCCATGCCGCACAAGAAGAACCCGGTGCTGACCGAGAACCTGACCGGGCTGGCGCGACTGGTGCGCATGGCGGTAATCCCGGCGATGGAGAACGTGGCGCTCTGGCATGAACGCGACATCTCGCATTCCTCGGTCGAGCGCGGCATCGGCCCGGACGCCACTGTGACGCTGGATTTCGCCCTGCATCGTCTCGCCGGCGTGGTCGACAAGATGCTGATCTTCCCCGAGAACATGCTCGACAACATGAACAAGTTCCCCGGGTTGGTGATGTCCCAGCGCGTCCTGCTCGCCCTCACCCAGGCCGGTGTCAGCCGCGAGGACGCCTATGTCATGGTCCAGCGCAACGCGCTGAAGGTCTGGGAAGAGCGGGTCGATTTCCGTGAACAGCTCTTGGCCGATGCCGATGTGGTTGCCGCGCTGGGCGAGGACTGCATCAACGAAAAATTCGACATGGGCTACCACACCAAACATGTCGACACGATCTTTGCCCGCGTTTTCGGTAAATGATCCGGACCGGATCGGTCAGTGCTGGCCGATCCGACACATCCGCGTGAGCCCCTCTTTGACCAAGCAGGAAGCTGCGCTACACTCCTCCTCAGTAAGCTAGGGGAGGAGACCCTTATGACCTTCAAGACTTTGACATGCGCGGTGGTTCTGGCGATGGCGCCCCTTTCGGCGCTGGCCATGGGCTGTTCCAGCCGCGGCCACGAGCAGACGCAATCCTGTGCCCCCGGCACCCAGTGGGATGCCGCCTCGCAAAGCTGCGTGCAGGTCGTCAACAGCTAAGCGGTGCCAAGCATCGCAATGCCAGGCGGGTGAGCGTCGCTGCACCCGACAAGTAACTGGTGTGCATTTTGTTTTCGTTTTGGAGTATCCCCCATGCGCCTCCTTCCCGCACTTGTCCTGAGTACAGCGCTTCCTCTGTCCGCCTTTGCTGCCGGAAGCGATGGCGGCGGCGGTTCGACATGGACCAACCCACCCAAGGAGACGCAGACGACCAAGTCCTGCAAGGGCGTGAAGGTCTGGGATGAAAAGACCGGCAAATGTGTCGCCCCCAAGAATTCGTCTCTGGACACTGACACGCTCTACGGCGCCGTTCGGGAACTCGCTTATGCCGGGCGCTACACCGATGCTCAGGGCGTGTTGGCAGCGATGCCCGACCAGTCCGATGGCCGCGTTCTGACCTACTGGGGCTTCACCTATCGTAAGATGGGAGATCTGGATCGCGCAGTTTTCTACTATCAAGCAGCTATCGAAGCCAATCCCGACAACATCCTCGCGCGCAGCTACATGGGTCAGGGTTTTGTCGAAGAGGGCAAAACTGATCTTGCCATCGCCCAATGGCGCGAGATCAACGCGCGCGGCGGTGAGGGAACCTGGGCCGAGGTCTCGCTGCGCGAGGCGATCCGCACCGGCCTGACATACCGTTATTGATCCTCACGGGTTTAGCGTTTCTTTACGCCCACGGCGCTAACCTGGCTGCGACTCAGATCACGGATGACGCAGACAGATGCAGGACAGAAATGCGCTGGCGCCCCTGGACGCCGAGATGTTTGACATCGACACTCCACCCGCGCGGTCGAAGCGCGGTGATGTCTCGCGGCCCGACGACGCTCCCCGCCGCGTTCCGCGCGCGCTCTCCAATCAGGAAAAAGCGGCCGTTGTGGTACGTCTGCTGCTAAACGAAGGGGCCGACATTCCGCTCGAGGCATTGCCAGAAGACTTGCAGGCGTGTCTGATCAAGCAGATGGGCAGCATGGGCCTTGTCGACCGGGTGACGCTCGATGCGGTGGCCGAGGAATTTGCCGAGGCGCTGGAAGGGATTGGCCTCAGCTTTCCCCATGGGCTGGCAGGCGCCTTGTCTGCCATGGACGGCAAGATCAACCCGACCACCGCCGCGCGCCTGCGGCGCGAGGCAGGCGTGCGCCAGATGGGCGACCCCTGGCAGCGTCTGCGCGCCCTGCCCCCCGAGGAACTCGCCGAAATCGCCGAGGCGGAAAGCACAGAGGTCGCCGCCGTTATGCTGTCCAAGCTCGACACCACCAAGGCGGCGGCATTGTTAGGGAAACTGCCGGGTCCGGTGGCCCGGCGCATCACCTATGCCATCTCGCAGACAGGCAAGGTGACGCCCGAAGCAGTTGACAGGATCGGCTGGTCGCTGGCCGCGCAGATCGACGCACGGCCAATCCAGGCCTTTGCCGACCGGCCCGAAAAACGCGTGGGCAATATCCTCAACCAGTCGCCGCAAACCACCCGAGATCAGGTCATGAGCGCGCTGGACGAAGAGGATGCCGCCTTTGCTGTCTCGGTGCGCAAGATGCTGTTCACCTTTGCCGACATCCCTCGCCGCGTCGCCACGCGCGACGTGCCCGCCATCATCCGAGTCGCAGAACCGAATAAATTGGCGGTTGCCCTGGCCGCCGCGACCGAAGGCGACGAAGCCGCTGTGGCCGAGTTTCTGCTGAGCAACATGTCGGCCCGGATGGCCGACAACCTGCGCGACGAGATCCGCGAACGTGGCAAGATCAAGCGTACCGACGGCGAGTCCGCGATGACCGCACTGGTCGCCGGCATTCGAACGCTAGAAGAGGAAGGCGCGCTGAAGCTGCTCGACATCGACGAAGAAGAGAGCTGAGCACTCGCAGACAGCGGCCATGGACAGTGGACGGCGTCACCGCTATCAGCTTCACATGTTCAGCGAACTTTCCTTCAAGGCCCGGAGCGCCGCCCGATGAGCCAGTCTTCCCGCCAGGCCATCGTCTACATGGTGCTCGCCATCCTTTTCTTCACGCTGATGGACGCCTCGGTCAAGGCACTGGCGCCGCGCATTGGCGTGATACCCTCTCTCTGGGCGCGTTACACCGGCCAGATGGCGCTGGTCCTGGTGCTGGTCCTGCCGCGGCTGCGCCGCGTCGCGCGTACGAAATACCCGCGCCTGCAACTGTTGCGGTCTCTGATGCTGATGGGCGCGACCTGGTTCTTCTTCATAGGCATCAGCCGCATCCCCTTGACCGATGCCAGCGCATTGATGGCAGTCAACCCGGTGCTGATCACTCTCGGCGCGGCGCTATTCCTAGGTGAAGCGCTTGGCCCACGGCGCATCCTCGGCATCGCCATCGCGATGATCGGAGCCCTGATCGTCCTGCGCCCAGGCACGGGCTTGTTCCAACCCGCTGCTCTGTTCCCGCTGGCCGCGGCTGCATGTTACTCGACCTATGCGCTGCTCACCCGCCGCGTCGGCCCGGACGAGGATGTCTGGACCTCGCTGCTCTATACCGGGCTGGTCGGCACCATCATCCTCAGTCTGATCGTTCCCCCGTATTGGCAGACACCGGACACGGTCGGATGGGGCCTGATCGTGCTGGTCGTGGGGTTCGGCACCATGGGCCAGCTCAGCCTAATTCGCGCCTTTTCGCAGGGTGAGGCGGCCATGCTGGCCCCCTATGCCTATTGCGGTCTGGGTTTCGCTGCTGCCTGGAGTGCTGCATTTTTTGGCGAGTATCCGGATATCTGGACGGTCCTGGGTGCGCTTGTGATCGCGGGGGCGGGCCTATATGTGTGGCATCGCGAAATGCACAACCGGTAAGAGACCCCGATGCCCCTGGAAAAATCCGAACTCAGCCGTGGCGCACGCGCGTCCTACTATGCCCAGTATCTGGTGTTGCGCGGACTGATCGGCAGCATGCGGTTGCTGCCCTATGACACGCGGATCGCCGCCATGGGCCGGGTGATGAGCGGGCTCGGACCACTGGTGGGGTTCAGCAAGCGCATCCGCGACAACCTCTCACTGACCTGCCCTGACCTGCCCGAGACCGAGGTTCGCCGCCTGTGCCGCGCCGTGCCGGACAATGCGGGACGCGCAATCATGGAACATTTCTCGCCAGAAGGGTTCACACAACGCCAGAAAGGCGCCGAAATCACCGGCCCCGGCATTGCCGCCTTCGATGCGGCGGTTGCCACGGGCAAGCCGGTGATGATGATCACAGCCCATTTTGGCCACTACCTCGCCGCACGCGTCGCGTTGCAGGCCCGGGGCGGGAAACCGATTGGTTGCCTCTATCGCCGCATGGCCAACCCCTATTTCAACGAGATCTACGTAGACGCTTTTCACAAGACCGGCGAGCCGATGTTCGAACAGGGACGGCGCGGTATGATGGAAATGGTCCGGTCGCTGAAACAAGGCGGGATCATCGCGATCGTCTCGGATCTGCACGCTCATGGCGGCGAGCAACTGACGTTCTTTGGTCAGACTGCGGTCACTTCGGTTCTAAATGCCGAGCTGGCCCTGAAGTACGATGCGGTGATGATCCCCTGCTATGCGGTACGCAAGGCCAACGGGCTGGATTTCGAGATCGTTCTGCACGACCCCGTGCCGCATACCGACGCCACCACAATGACCCAGTTCATCAACGATGACCTGGAGAAGATGGTGCGCCAACACATGGGGCAATGGTTCTGGATCCACCGCCGCTGGAAACCCTGGTTCGACGCCGAATCCCAGCCGGCTACGGATGCCGCCTGATCACTTGACCCGGGCTGCGGCCACGATGGGACCGGCGCCAGCCTGCTGCACCAGCACGACGATCGGCAAGTTGCCTTCGACCGGTACGATCAGATCCATCTGCGACCGGCCATCCCAGCGGCCCACGACGCTCAGGCTTTCGACCACATTCGCATAGTCCAGATCGTGTCCTGCAAGCTCACCCCGTTTGATCGACGCATGGCGCAGCGGCGTATAGCGGAACAGTTGTACCACATGATCCTCCGCGACGCTGGCCCCGGTGGGCGCCAGTGCAACCGATAGCTCCTGCCCCATACGAGACACCGAAAGATCAGCCTGCGCGGGCCGTTTCTTGTGCGCTTCGATCAGAGAAACAACGTCCTGTTCCCGCGCGCCTACCACGTCCTCGACTCCCTGCACCACCATCTGCGGGGTATAGATCATCGAGCGTCCGCCAGACCGAGCATAGGCCTGTTGCCGAAGCGTATGGGCCGGGTTGGCAAAAGCATCTTTCCAACCGATGTAATCCCAATAGTCCACATGCAGCGCCAACCCGATCACGTCATCACGCGCTGCAAGCCGATGCATGATCTCATCCGCTGGCGGGCACGAAGAGCATCCCTGCGAGGTGAACAACTCCACCACAACCGGCTGCTCGGCCCGGGCGGCGGCGGACATGAACAGCACGGTCAGCAGAAGACACAGGGCGGTGGATTTCATGACGGTTATCTTTCCTGTCCGGGGGAACTTGCCCAAGCCTACCGTCTGTCCAATCACGGCGCCAATCAAGGTTGCTTGAGTACGTCAAAGCAAATTGTATACCATTGCATGCAGCATATTGCGGTCACATGTGTGCAATGGTATACCATAATTGACGCACCCCCCGTCTTGGAGCTTGAACACAAGGCGGGCGTGATGCAGATAACCCGCAGCGAATCCCATTTCCACGTTCCTTCAGAGGGAGGCCAAGATGCCCATCACAGTCGGACAGGATACCGCCAAGACGCGCCGCACGCTTAGCGTCAATGGCAAATCCATTTCCTATTATTCCATTCCCGCCGCGACCGAAGCCGGTCTTGGCGATTTCTCGAACCTGCCCGCCTCGCTGAAAGTGGTGCTGGAAAACATGCTCCGGTTTGAGGATGGCGGATTCTCGGTTTCGGTCGAGGACATCAAGGCATTCGCCGAATGGGGCGCCAAGGGTGGCAAGAACCCGCGCGAGATCGCCTATCGTCCAGCCCGCGTGCTGATGCAGGACTTTACCGGCGTGCCTGCCGTGGTCGACCTGGCCGCGATGCGTGACGGGATCAAGGGCCTGGGTGGCGACGCGCAGAAGATCAACCCGCTGAACCCGGTCGACCTGGTCATCGACCACTCGGTCATGATCGACGAGTTCGGCAACCCGCGCGCCTTCCAGATGAACGTGGACCGTGAGTACGAGCGGAACCTGGAACGCTACACCTTCCTGAAATGGGGCCAGAACGCGTTCAACAACTTCCGCGTGGTGCCGCCGGGCACCGGCATCTGTCACCAGGTCAACGTGGAGTACCTGGCGCAGACCGTCTGGACCGACACCGACCAGAATGGTGACACCGTTGCCTATCCTGACACTTTGGTCGGCACCGACAGCCACACCACCATGGTCAATGGTCTGGCCGTGCTGGGCTGGGGCGTCGGCGGTATCGAGGCCGAGGCCGCGATGCTGGGCCAGCCGATCTCGATGCTGATCCCCGAGGTTGTGGGCTTCAAGCTGACCGGCGAGATGGTCGAAGGCACCACCGCCACCGACCTCGTGCTGAAAGTGGTCGAGATGCTACGCAAGCACGGCGTGGTGGGCAAGTTCGTCGAATTCTATGGCCCCGGCCTCGATAAACTGCCCCTGCCCGACCGCTCGACCATCGCCAACATGGCGCCCGAATACGGTGCGACCTGCGGTTTCTTCCCGATCGATGACGAGACCCTGCGTTACCTGCGCCAGACCGGCCGCGACGAAGACCGCATCGCGCTGGTCGAAGCCTATGCCAAGGAGAACGGTTTCTGGCGCGGCGCCAACTATGCGCCGATCTACAGCTCGACGCTGGAACTGGATATGGGCACTATCGTGCCGGCGATCTCGGGTCCGAAGCGTCCGCAGGATTACCTGCCGCTGACCGGTGCCAAGTCCGCGTTTGCCCGCGAAATGACCGAGACCTTCAAGCGCCCGGCCGACAAGGAAGTCGCCGTCGAAGGCGAGGATTACACCATGTCCTCGGGCAAGGTCGTGATCGCCTCGATCACCTCCTGCACCAACACCTCGAACCCCTATGTGCTGATCGGCGCCGGTCTGGTTGCCCGCAAGGCACGGGAACTGGGCCTGAACCGCAAGCCCTGGGTCAAGACCTCTCTGGCCCCCGGCAGCCAGGTTGTGACCGAGTACCTGGAGGCCGCTGGCCTGCAAGAGGATCTGGATGCCATCGGCTTCAACCTCGTGGGCTATGGCTGCACCACCTGCATCGGCAACTCCGGCCCGCTGCAACCCGAGATCTCCAAGGCGATCAACGAGGGCGACCTTGTTGCCACCGCCGTTCTCTCGGGCAACCGCAACTTCGAAGGACGCATCAGCCCCGACGTGCGTGCAAACTATCTCGCCTCGCCGCCGCTGGTCGTCGCCTATGCGCTGGCCGGTGACATGAACATCGACCTGACCACCGAGCCGCTCGGCACCTCGAAGGATGGGCAGCCGGTTTACCTGAAAGACATCTGGCCCACCAACAAGGAAATCGCCGACCTGGTGCACGCCACCGTGACGCGCGAGGCGTTCCTCAAGAAATACGCCGACGTGTTCAAGGGCGATGCCAAATGGCAGTCGGTCGAGACCACCGACAGCGAGACCTACGACTGGCCCGCGACCTCGACCTATATCCAGAACCCGCCCTACTTCCAGGGCATGTCCCCTGAAAAGGGTGAGATCACCAATATCGCGGGGGCCCGCGTTCTGGCCATTCTCGGCGACATGATCACCACCGACCACATCTCGCCCGCCGGTTCGTTCAAGGTTGACACCCCGGCAGGCAGGTACCTGACCGAGCGCCAGGTTCAGCCGCGCGAGTTCAACTCCTATGGCTCGCGCCGCGGCAACCACGAGGTGATGATGCGCGGCACCTTCGCCAACATCCGCATCAAGAACGAGATGCTGGACGGTGTCGAAGGCGGCTTTACCAAAGGCCCCGATGGCGCGCAGACTTCGATCTACGATGCCTCGATGGCCTATCAGGAGGCCGGTACCCCGCTGGTGATCTTTGCCGGCAAGGAGTACGGCGCCGGTTCGTCGCGCGATTGGGCGGCCAAGGGCACCGCACTGCTGGGCGTCAAGGCCGTGATCGCGGAAAGCTTCGAGCGTATCCACCGCTCGAACCTGGTCGGCATGGGCGTCATCCCGTTCGAGTTCACCGGCGGCGATACCCGCCAGTCGCTGGGCCTGAAGGGCGACGAAACCGTTTCGATCCGGGGTCTGGACACCATCCAGCCGCTTCAGACCGTACCTTGCGACATCACCTATGGTGATGGCAGCAGCAAGACGATCGAGGTCAAGTGCCGGATCGATACCGCGCCCGAGATCGAATATATCGAGAATGGCGGTGTGCTGCATTACGTGCTGCGCAACCTGGCTAAGGCCAGCTGAGACCGCAGCAAAGAAAAGACAGCGGGCGCCGTTTCGGCGCCCGTTTTTGTTGCGAGGCTCTGCCTCGCGCTCCGGAGTATTTCTTATCAGAAAGAAGCCGGAATGCAGGGCCTGGGAGAATTTCCGCCCCTGAACCGTCTACTGCGCGGCTTTTTCCAGCGCCGGTCGGATGGTGCTGTCTATCACCCGCGAAGTGATCGGACCGGCAAAGCGCAGCACGATGGTTCCGTCGCCCTTAATGACATAGGTCTCGGGCACGCCGTAGACGCCCCAGTCGAGGCCGGTCCGCCCCTGCTCGTCCCGACCCAGGGCCCGAAACGGATTGCCAAGCTCGTCCAGAAACCCTTGCGCGTTCTCGACCTTATCCTTGTAGTTTACACCATAGATCGGGATGCCTTCGGCCGCGAGTTTCTCCAGACTCGGGTGCTCGGCGCGGCATGGCGCGCACCAGCTGGCCCAGAAATTCACCAGCTTGACCTCGCCATCGCGCAGTGTTGCATCGTCGAACCCCGGCGCGCCCGGAAACTCGGTCATCGCAAGTGCCGGAGCAGGTTGTCCTTCACGCGCCGACGGCAACGACTGAGGGTCTTCCCGGAACATGCCGACAGCGGCCAGCAGAACAAAAGCGCCGAAAATCAGCGGCGGCGCCAGCATCAGCGGCGAGACCTTAGCCATTGCGCGACATCCTCTGTTCGACTTGTTCCATTTCCGCCCGGACCTTGCGTCCCCGGCGAATGCTCAGCGCGACCAGTGCCACCAGCAGCACGATGGACGAGCCATAGGCGGACAGCACCGTGCCCGCGTATTTTCCAAGATCCGGGATCATCCGTTTACCCTTTCCCGCGCCAAGAGCGCCTTGATCCGGCGGGCGCGGATTTCGGTTCCCGTCCGATAGAAGACCAGCGCCACGAACAGCAGGAAGAAGCCCGCCATCGAAAACAGCAACGGATAGGCATAGACATTGCTGACCTTTTCAGTGGTATCGGTCCCGGCAACAGCGCCAGCGCGCAGAACAGAGGCCCCCTGATGCAGCCCCTGATTCCAGAAATAGACAGCATAGCGGCTGAGCACGGCAAAAACCGACCCGACAAGGCACAGCACCGAAGTCAGATCGGCAGCGGTATCTGGATCCTCGATCGCCTCCCACAGGGCCATGTACCCAAGGTAGAACAGGAACAGCACCAGAAACGAGGTCAGGCGCGGGTCCCATTCCCACCAGGTGCCCCACATCGGCTGGCCCCAGATCGCCCCGGTGACCAGCGCGATCAGGGTCATCACCGCCCCGATTGGCGCCGCCGCACGCGAAGCCAGCGCGCTGACATGATGCCTGCGGATCAGCCAGACCAGAGAGGTAATCAGCATCATGAACCAGGCACTGGTCGCCAGAAAGGCCGAGGGCACGTGGATATAGATGATCTTGACCGTCGATCCCTGCCGGTAATCGTCGGGCGTGAAGAAGAAGCCCCAGACAAGCCCGCCAATCAGCGTGACAGCCGTGAGCAGCCACAGAACCGGCAGCACCCGCTCGGTGGTGGCCAGGAACTTGCGCGGGTTGGCATATTCCCAGAGCGCGTTGAGTCTCGTTGATATCGACATAGGCCTTATCTAGTCCGAAGCGGTGGCATTCTCAATTGACTTGCGTCAACGCAGATTGACGCGGAGCACGGCAGCGCTGGCAAAGGGCAAAAGCGCGATCACCGCGGCGCTGATCCCCGCCAGCATCATCAGCGGAGTTGCCACCGTCATGCCCTCGGCGCCACGGCGCGCGACCTCGGCCCCGTAGATCAAGGTTGGGACATAGAGCGGCAGCACGAGGAGCGACAATAGCAGTCCGCCGCGTTTCAGCCCAACGGTCAGCGCCGCGCCAAATGTGCCGATGACGCTGAGCGCCGGGGTGCCAAGCGCCAGCGAGATCACCATCCACAAGAAACCCGGCCCGGGCAGGTTCAGCAGCA
Source organism: Ruegeria marisflavi (assembly GCF_025673445.1). Taxonomy (NCBI): domain Bacteria; kingdom Pseudomonadati; phylum Pseudomonadota; class Alphaproteobacteria; order Rhodobacterales; family Roseobacteraceae; genus Ruegeria; species Ruegeria marisflavi. Next base: position 103,662 of record NZ_JAOVQN010000008.1, on the reverse strand, counting down.
CACCCAGCACCGGCGCGGCCAGCACAAGGGGCAAGCCGGTCGTCAGCCAATGCGCCAGCGCCTTGATTGTGACCACCGATTCCAGCGGCAGGGGCGCCGTTGCCAACAGGTCGAGCGTGCCATCCTCCCAGTCGAGCGCCAGCAGACGGTCGAGCGACAGGAGGCAAGCCAACAAGGCCCCCAGCCACAGCACGCCCGGTGCGATGGTCCCCAGCAGCGACGACTGTGGCCCGACCGAGAAGGGCACCAGAACCGTCACGATCAGAAAGAAGGCAAGGCCCAGCCCGAACCCGCCACCGGCGCGCAGCGCCAGCACAAGGTCGCGTTGCAACAGCGCGATCACAGGAAACCTCCATCGAAATCGCTGTCCAGAACCGGCTTGGCCTTGTAAGGCCCCACGTCCAGGATGGTACCGTCAAGCCCAAGGTCGATATGGGTGGCGATCAAGGCCGACCCGCCCTGGGCCAGGTGGGTCCGCACCGCGTCGGCAAACATTGCAACCGCCTCGCGATCAAGCGATACGGTCGGTTCATCCAGCATCCAGATCGGCCGCCCGGTGACCAGCAGCCGCGACAGGCCTAGGCGACGCTTCTGCCCGGCCGACAGATTCCCCGCATGGCGATCGGCCAGATCATCCAGACGAAACGCCTTCAGGGCAGGACCGATATCGCGCCCGCCAAATACAGAGGCCCAGAATGTCAGGTTCTCGGTCACGCTGAGCGTCGGTTTCAGCCCGTCGGAATGCCCGGCATAGGCGATCCGGTCCTCTGCCCCGTCGATGCGTCCCCCCAGCGGGCGTTGCAGGCCTGCAAGGGTACGTAGAAGGGTTGTCTTTCCTGCACCATTTGGACCGCGCAGGATCAGAGCCTGGCCGGACTCGAGCCTGAAGCTCAGCCCTTCCAGCACAGGTATGCCGCCGCGGGCAATGGCAAGGTCGGTGACGGTAAGTGTCATGTCTTCCGCTTATCTCATTGGTGTCGGGGGCAAAAGGCTGGAAATGACGTATCCACCGCCAGAGCCCTGCAAGCAGGCGCAAGCGAGGGGCCAGCCCCTCGCGCTCCCCGGAGTATTTCTAGCGAAATGAAGTGAAGCGCGCTCAGACAGGCAAAACTGCCAACGCGATCCGGCGGCCTTCGGACAGGAGCACGTTATAGGTGCGGCAAGCGGAGGGCGAACTCATCACCTCGACACCAATTTCTTGCCCTTCCAGCGCCGCACGCAGCGCAGACGGGATATGCGCAACCTCGGCGCCCGTGCCGATGAACAGTACGTCCACCCGGCCCGCGAGCGCCAGCAAAGGCGCCGCATCCTCGTATCCGCCCCAGGCGGAGGTTCCTTCCGCGCCAGTCAGCACAGCACCCTGCCGCACAACGCCGCCAATCCGAAAGAAACCCGGGCCATAACCGTCGACCGGCTGCGCGTCGCTGTAGTTCATTTCGGTCAGGCGCATTTTATTCTCCTGCACTCCAGAAGGGCAACCCCGACAGAGCCGCGCCCAGGATCAACCCGTAGGCCGCCAGCCGGTAGGCCCGCTCGTACCCGGGTACGAATAGCGCCGCGCCGGACACGGTGCCAAGCATATTCGGCACGATCAACATCAGACCGGTCACCAGAAAGCCCGGATCGAGCCGCCCGGCCAGCCCCATCATCGCAAGAACCATCCAGTCATAGCCAAACAAATAGAACGTGATATTGGCCCGGATCGACGTGGCAGGCTTTGGGCTGGCCATGTAGACAAAGATCACAGGTGGTCCAGGAACGCCCACCACGCCCCCGAGAAAGCCGGATGCCGCGCCAGTCGCGGCAACCGCGCGTGGGGGCAGCGCCCCGGCATAGCGCCAGCCCAGGACAAGACCGGTGAGCATGATCAGGGAGGCACCGGACACCAGATAGCGGAAGTCCTGCGAATCCAGCAGGAACAGGGCATAGAGCCCCAGCGGCAATGCGACAACCGCCCCCCCCAGCAGACGGGCAAGATCGCCTTTGTCCACGTGGCGGGCAGCGCGTGGCAGCATCGGCAAGGGGCCCACGATGTCCATCAGCACCAAGACCGTGATCGCCTGTACGGGTGACAGAACCATACCGGCGAAGGGCAAGAAGATCAGCGCGGTCCCAAAACCGGCAAACCCCCGGACCAGCCCGGCAAGATATGCCGCGCCGACCAGTATCCACATTTCAGAAAGCGGCAAGCCCGATCCGAATACCATGACAGCCACCCTTACCTGTTCCGCCACCGGACCTTAGTGCCACCGGCGGCGCAGGTATGACGCCAGCATCAGGCGTCGATATCGGCGAACTGGTTGCCGGTGGTGTTCGTCGGTTTCGACCAGTCGCGCTTGACTCCCAGCCAAAGCAGGATGGTCGACGCCACGAAAATCGACGAATAGGTACCGACAATAATCCCCCAGATCATTGCAAATACGAACCCGCGGATCACGTCACCGCCCAGCACGTACAGCGAGATCAGCGCGAGAAGTGTCGTCAGCGAGGTCATCAACGTCCGGCTGAGGGTTTCGTTGATCGACAGATTCAACAGGTCCTTCAGCTCCATCTTCTTGTATTTGCGCAGGTTTTCCCGAACCCGATCAAACACGACCACCGTATCGTTCAGCGAATAGCCGACAATGGTCAGAAGCGCCGCGATGATGGCCAGATCGAAACGGATCTGAAGCTCGGAAAAGACACCGATCGTCAGGACCACGTCGTGAATGAGCGCAGCAACCGCCCCCACGGCGAATTGCCATTCGAACCGCAGCCAGATGTAGACGAGAACCGACAGGATCGCCAGGGAGACAGCCAGAACCGCCGTCTGGATCAGTTCGCCCGAGACCTTTGGACCAACCGATTCCACCGACACGAATTCGATATCCGGGGTCGTGGCGGCCAGTGCCGTCTCGACAGCGGCAATAGTCTCGGCGCTAACCGCCTCGGCCTCGTCCTGGGCCTGAATTCGGATCATCGCCACGTTTTCATCCGGGCCAAAGGTCGGGTCGAAAATCTCGGTGATGGTCACATCACCCAAACCAAGCGGCGCGATAGCGTCGCGATAAACGCCCACGTCGATGGCTTGGGTGCTTTGCGTGCGGATCGTTGTGCCACCGCGAAAGTCGATGCCGAAGTTCAGTCCTTGCAGGGCAAAGGAGGCAAACCCTATCACCACCATCAGGGCCGAGATGCCCAGCCACAGCTTCCAGCGGCCGAAAAAGTCGAACGAGGTTTCGTCCGGTACGAGTTTCAAGCGCATGTCAGACCTCGATCGTCTTGGGGCGGCGACGTTCGAACCACATCACCACCAACAGGCGGGTGACGAAAATCGCGGTAAAAACCGAGGTCAGGATCCCCAGACCAAGGGTAATGGCAAAGCCGCGCACGGGGCCGGAGCCCATTGCGAAAAGGATCACGGCGGTGATGAACGTGGTTATGTTGGCATCCAGAATGGCGCTTAGTGCCTTTTCATAACCCAGTTCGATGGCGCGTGCCGGGCCTTTGGCGGTTTTCAGCTCTTCCCGGATACGTTCAAAGATCAGAACGTTGGCATCGACTGCCATACCGACGGTCAGAACGATACCGGCAATCCCCGGCAGCGTCAGTGTCCCGCCAATCACGCTGAGAAGACCAAAGATCAACCCGACGTTTATGATCAGTGCCACATTCGCAAAGATCCCGAAGAGACCGTAACTGGCCCACATAAAGCCCAGAACCGCAACAAAGGCGACGACGGTCGCGACCTTGCCTGCGTCGATACTGTCCTGACCCAGTTCTGGCCCGATTGTACGCTCTTCAAGGAAATCGAGCCCAGCCGGCAGAGCGCCCGCGCGCAAAAGGACAGCAAGGTTGGTGCTTTCCTCGACCGTGAAATTGCCGGTGATGATACCCGAACCACCGGGGATGTGGGATTGGATGACAGGAGCGCTGATGACTTCGTTATCCAGCACGATGGCAAAGGGCGCCCCGATATTGTCGCGGGTATAGTCACCAAACTTGCGGGCACCCGAGGTGTTGAAGCGGAAGTTCACCGCAGGCCGGCCGTTCTGGTCGAACGCAGGCTGTGCATCTACCAGTTCTTCGCCAGTCACGACCGGAGCAGCTTCGACAGTATAGAAGACGCCCTGTTGATCCAACGAAGGGATCACCTTTTGCCCGACTTCGGCGCGTGCCTCGGCATCCGTACCGCGCGAAACCACAGGACTGAAGGTCAGCTGCGCCGTGGTGCCGATGATTTCCTTCAACTCGCTGGCGCTGCCGATACCCGGCACCTGGATCAGGATTCGGTCAGTCCCTTGACGTTGAATGGTCGGCTCACGCGTTCCAACTTCGTCGATACGGCGGCGCACGATTTCCAGCGCCTGTCGGACCGTTCTGTCATCCGTGGCCAGTTTCTCGGCCTCGCTTAGGGTCACGACAATCTCGTCGCCTGTACCGCGCACCTCGATATCGTTTGATCCGGCCCCTGTCAGTGTCTGGATCGGGCGGCCCAAACCGCGAACCACTTCCAGAGCGCGCGCCATGCCTTCGGGCTTGCTGATCTTGATCCGAATCTCGTCTCCTGGGGACGGCTGCTTGCGAATTGTACCAACCGTGTCCCGTTCACCGCGCAGCGCGTTGCGGATTTCGGGCCACATGGCTTCCATGCGGGCCTCATAGACATCCGCCACCTGCACTTCGGCCAGCAGATGAGCGCCGCCGCGCAGGTCCAGACCAAGGTTGACCAGCGAAGACGGCATCCAGGACGGCCACTGCCCTGCTGCCGCGGTCAGCTCGGCGGTTTCGCCCTGAACCTCGATCGCCGCACGGGCGTCATTGCTTTGTTCGACGCGGGTGTAGAACGCGTTCGGCAGGGCCAGCAGCAGACCGGCCACACAGACCAGCAGAACCAGCACCCTCTTCCAGGAATCAATTTGCAGCATTACCCTGCCTTTTCAGGAGGTTGAGGCGATAGTTCACTTGGCCGGTTCGGTCTTGTTCAGAACCTGGGCAATGGTCGCCTTGACAACACGCACTTTCACGCCCTCGGCAATCTCGACTTCAAGCTCGCCATCGTCCTTGACCTTGACAACCTTGCCGACAAGACCGCCTTGGGTGATCACCTGATCGCCGCGACGCAGCGCAGCCACCATCGCCTGATGTTCCTTGACCTTCTTTTGCTGCGGACGGATCAGAAGGAAATACATGATCGCAAAGATCAGGATAAGCGGGAGAAACTGGGCGATTGCGCCACCTTCCATGGGAGAATCCTTTGTGCTGGCTGGCGGGAGAGCCCCGCAGATTTCGCCGGGAACCTATGCGCAGAACCGTTCCTTTGCAAGTCGAGCACAAAAGCAGGTTTCTTTGCGCATTTTCCCTTCTGGTCAGGTTTCAATCCGCAGGTATAGTCGGTTCGACAGCTGAGGGGAAATCCAGCCATGATCCGCCTGTTGGTGATAGCGGTACTTGTTGTTCAGACACTCTGTGTATCAATGGCATCGGCACAGGAAACATCGGCCTCGGCGCCAATGTCGTCGGGTGTGTTTCAGGCCCCTGTCATCCTGGACGGGTCCGAGCTTTTCCTGTTGCGCGGCGTCAGTGGCATGCCCGCCGAACGGCGCGCGCTGGAGGTACATGAACGGCTTGTTCAGGTTGCCACGGCCTCCAACAGCACTACCGTTAACATCCAGAAACGAGAAGAACGCTTTGGTTTCGTCATCTTGGCGGATGGCGTTGAAATCCTGACGGTCACACAAGCCGACGCCGCTCTGGAAAAGATCGACCTGGCGTTGCTGGCCGACGTGCATGCCAAGGTCATTAAAGAGGCGATCTTGTCCTACAGGTCGGAACGATCCGACAAGGCCCGGATCGAGGGCGCGATCTATGCCCTGGGGTGGACATTGGCCTTTGCGCTCTTCACCTTCCTGGGCTTCCTTCTTCGCAGGTTCCTCAACACCCGGATCACAAGACTGGTCCACAGAAACCTGGCCGAGGTTGAATCTGCCACCCGGGCCCATGTTCGCGCCGATGCCATCGCCGCGCTGATCCGGTTCGGGATCAACTTCGTCCTGTTGTCGATCTTCTTCCTGGGCGTCTACTACTACCTGTCGTTCATTCTTCTGGCTTTTGCCGAAACGCGTTACGTGGCTCAGCTTCTGCTGACCTATGTCACACGGCCGGTTCTGAACATCGTCCTTGGTTTCTTCAACTACCTTCCCAATCTCGTCACGCTGCTGATCATCGCGGCTGTCACGCAATACATCATCCGCGGCCTGCGGATATTCTTCGAGGCGGTCGAAGCGGGAAGTTTCGAAATCGGCAACTTCGAACGGCATTGGGTCATTCCCACATTCAACATCGTCCGGGCCATTCTGATCCTGATCGCTCTGGTGTTTGCCTTTCCCTATATCCCCGGCTCCGAGTCGGCTGCCTTTCAGGGGTTGACGATCCTTGTCGGGGCGATGCTTTCGCTCGGTTCTAACTCGGTCATGAACAATCTGATTTCGGGGCTTTTCGTGATCTATCGCCGGTCCACCTCGATCGGAGACCGGATCAAGATCGGCGAGCACTTGGGCGATGTGGTCGAAATCAAGATGATGGAAACGCATCTGCGCTCGATCAAGAACGAGCTGATCTCGATCCCGAACGCGCAGCTGCTGAATTCCGAAGTCGTCAACTATTCCAAACACGCCGACGCCAACGGCCTTCTGGTTCATACAACCGTGGGCATCGGCTACGAGGAGCCCACCGAAAAGGTCGAGGCCATGCTGATCGAAGCGGCCAGGCGTACCAATGGCCTCAAGAACCGCCCTGCCCCTTTCGTGCTGTGGGCAGCGCTGGCAGACTATGCAGTCAATTATCAAATCAACGCCTACACGACCCAAGGTGCGATCATTCCTCGGATAAAATCCGATCTTCATCGCAACATACTTGATGTGTTTACCGAAAACGGCGTCCAGATCATGACCCCGTCCTATGTCGCCGACCCACCTGATGCCAAGGTCGCGACGGCGCCCTGGGATGGCAAGCTGGCCCATCAGGACAGCGGCGAAAAGGAACAATCCAAAGCCTAGCCGCCAGACACAGAGCATCGCGGCAAAATACGTTAATTTCCGTTGCGTTGCGACGCGAATCAATGCCTTGATTTCCTGGCGCGAACCGCTGTGCGCAATACAATTTCCTCAGTGTTCCAGACCGGGAAGCGGCCCGGCCAATCTGCTAGAAGGAACAGGCGCATGATGATGGTGCGCTGCTATCTCGCCCCCTCCGAAATCGAAGGACTGGGGGTGTTTTGCCATGACGACATACAACGCGGCGACAAGGTCTGGCGACACGACAGAATGCTCGATGTCACCTTCCCAGAAGCCAAGATCGACAATGTCGAACCACATGTTCGCGAGTTTCTGGAGCGCTACAGCTACCCCGACATACACCGCCCCGGATACCGGATGCTCGAAGGCGACGAAGGCCGCTTCATGAACCATTCCATGTATCCCAACCTGGACTATTCGGATGGGATCTGGGGCATCGCGCTGACGGATATTCCGGCCGGAACCGAACTGACCCGCGACTATGCCGATTTCATGACCGGCGAGATCCGCATGTACCCGCCGCGCCACCGAATGACGCCCCCCAAGGTGGTATTCAACTAACAATCCGCATCGGGCCGGTTCCAAACCGGCCCGAGGTCACACCGTACCGGATCAGGCGCGCGCCGTGACGATATAGGAGACGTGGGGAAACTTTATTCCAACCCCGTCGAAACAACTGCCCAGCCCTGCCATGAAATACTCGATGCTTTCATTACGCTCTTCTTCGGACATGCGAGACATCTTGTCCCCGGTGTGCATTCCCCCCATCGCGCCTCGTGCAAAGGCACGCCCGTCTGGGTGCGAAGGGGTCAGGGTGACGCTTTCGATCTCGATCTCGGCCATGCCGGCATCCTGAAATAGACGGCGCAACGCCTGCTCATCATCAAAGGCGCAAATTGCACGCACTGCATTACCGGCGTCCCTGCCGGCGTATTTGTCGAGCGTCGCTGCCTGCGCCTTGAGTAACGGGTTCAACTCCAGCTTCCGGGACACGCAAAACACAGTCCGCCCTCCCGGCGCCAAAACCCGTTTCAACTCACGCAACGCGGCCGGACGATCGGCAAAGAATTGAAGCGCCTGTTGGCAGAAGGCTACGTCGAAAGAGTTGTCCGGAAACGGCAGGTTGTCGGCACTCGCTTGTAGATACTCCGCTTCGATGCCTGCCTCAGATGCTCTTGAGCGCGCAACTTCAAGCATGCCTTCGCTTATGTCCGCACCGATCAGGACCCCGGGTTCGACGCCCGAGGCGAAAACTTCTCGACCGACCGCGCCGGTTCCGCAAGCAAGATCCAGAATACGTTCGCCACTTTCCGGCACAATCCGCCGGATCAGTTCACGTGCCCAAGGTCGAAAGATGACCGGCACTAGTGTTGTTTCATAGCGCTCGGCAAAAGTACTTGATGCTCCAAACTTATCGTGCCCGCCCATCACGCCCTCCTTAACGGGTTGATGACATGTCACCGCGAAAGGATACCATGTTTTACCCGAACCGTGTGCAGGTAAGCGACCGTCACGCGGTATCCACGTCTCGAATCCAGTACCGTTGCAACGACGCGCTACACCCCGTCCGTCATTTGGTGCATAACCCCGTGCAGTGATTCACCTTTCGAGGACCAGACCCATGCACGACATCCGCGCCATTCGCGAAAATCCCGCAGCCTTTGACGCCGCCCTGGCGCGCCGCGGAGATGCGCCGGTGTCGTCGCAGATCCTGGCTCTGGACGAAGAGCGCCGTGCGCGCATCCTGGCGGCCGAAACCGCGCAAGCCGAACAGAACAAGGCTTCCAAGGAAGTGGGCGCAGCCAAGGCACGTGGTGACGAGGCCGAGTTTGAGCGCCTGCGCGCCCTGGTGACCGAGAAAAAGGCCGAAATAGCCCAGATGCAGGCCGAAGCAAAAGACCTCGACACTCAACTGGCTGACATGCTGTCGCGCATCGCCAACCTGCCCGCCGATGATGTACCAGACGGGGCGGATGAGGCCGACAATGTCGAGATCAACCGCTGGGGCATTCCCCGCAGCTTTGCTTTTGCTCCCAAGGAGCATTTCGAAATCCCCGCCGTCCAGAACGGGATGGATTTCGAAACCGCCGCCAAACTGTCGGGCGCTCGGTTCGTTCTGCTCTCGGGTGGTGTCGCTCGTATCCACCGCGCGCTGGCGCAGTTCATGCTCGACACCCACACCGGAGAGAACGGGCTGACCGAGGTCAATGGCCCGGTTTTGGTGCTGTCCGAGATGATGCAGGGCACTGGCCAGTTGCCAAAGTTCGGCGAAGACAGCTATCAGACCCGCGAGGGCTGGTGGCTGATCCCAACGTCCGAGGTGTCGCTGACCAATATCGTCAATGGCAGCACGATCGAGGAAAGCTATCTGCCCCGCCGCTACACAGCGCATTCGCTGTGCTTCCGGTCCGAGGCAGGGTCGGCAGGTCGCGACACCCGCGGTATGTTGCGCCAGCACCAGTTCGAAAAGGTCGAGATGGTTTCGATCACTCATCCGGACAAGTCGGATGAGGAGCAGAAACGCATGCTGCGCTGCGCCGAAGGTATCCTGGAAAAGCTGGGCATCCCCTACCGCACCGTGGTGCTCTGCACCGGTGACATGGGGTTTGGCGCCCGCCGCACCTACGACATCGAGGCTTGGCTGCCCGGTCAGGACACCTATCGCGAGATCAGCTCGGTCTCGACCTGTGGCGATTTCCAGGCGCGGCGCATGAACGCCCGTTTCAAACCCACCGATGGCGGCAAGCCGCAGTTCGTTCATACGCTGAACGGCTCGGGCCTTGCCGTGGGGCGCTGCCTGATCGCGGTGCTGGAGAACGGTCAGAACGAAGACGGCACCGTCACCCTGCCCGTGGTACTGTCGCCTTACCTGGGTGGCAAGTTGACCCTGGCACTGGACGGCACCCTGATCTGACGCCCACCAGAACCGGACCAAAAAGGCGGAGAAGTTACTTCTTCGCCTTTTTCTTTGCCTTCTTTTTTTTCTTCTTGTCGGACTTCTTCTTGTCGGACTTCTTCTTGACCTTTTCCTTGGCCTTCTTGATCTTTTCCTCGAAGTCCTTCTTCTTCTGTTTAGCCTTGGCTTCCTTGGCTGCAGCCTTGGCTTTTTTCTTGTCCTTGGCCTCATCCTCGGTCAGTTCCGCCACAGCCGCAGCATCCGCTTGTGCGATCTCTGCCTCGCTGCGCGCGGTTGCGGGCCGTTGGACCGGTACGACGGGCGCGCTGCGCGGCGCCTTGCCCCGCGCCGAGCGCCCGGGCCGCGCAACCGGGTTTCGCCTTTGCGACGGGGTTCTTGCCGCAGTGGCCTTACCCGTCGTCGAACTGCCGACCAGCGCTTGAGCCGCGGACAGGATCGCGGCACCCCGTGCCGCTCCAATTCCCGGTATCGCACACAACTGCTCCAGGCTGGATTTCGCGACGGCTTCCGCGCTCTTGAACCCGGCTTCTGTCAACAACTTGCCCAAAGCCGGGCCAACGCCTTCAATCTCGTTTACCGATTTCATCTCAGCTCTCGTCCTGTCCACTATCTTCCAGAAACTGTTCGATTTGTGTTTTTCAAATCCGCCTCATACGCGGCTCCGCCCGTTTTACCCGGCGGCCCGAGCCTTGGCCACAGGGCGCCCCGGCGGGAACGGCACCAGCCGCCGTGTGTCCTCGTCCCACAACTTCAGGTTCAACGCCGCGACCGCTTCCCCGAACTTGATCCGGCGCGGCGCACATTCGGGCGGCAACCCGTAATGGCACGCACGCAACCGGTAAGACGGGATGCGCGCATTGAAATGGTGAATGTCATGCAGGGTGATGCAGGCCACGGCGTTGTCGAACCACCATCCGAAATCCAGCGCTGACGATCCCTGTAACGCCGCAAGCTGCGGATCGAGATCGGGGCGGCGATCCCAGTATGTGTCCTCGAAATTGTGCTGGAGATAGACAAGAAACACCCCCAGCATCCCGCCCAGGAACGAGAAGATCAGCCAGACCAGCACCCCCGTCGTTCCCGCCATCCACCACAGCAAGCCCAGGAAAACCGCGATAGCGCCATTATGCGCAACCACCCCAAAGGCACCAAAGCGGGTCGCGTTCTTGGGCCATCTGTAGCGGATAAAGTACGTAAACGCCGCTCCCAGCGGGATCAGGATGAACGGGTTGCGATACAGCCGATAGATCAGGCGGGTCTTCCAGTCGGCGGCCTGCCATTCCCGCAGGGTCATGGTATGGATCTCGCCGGTCTCCCGATGCTCCAGATTGCCCACACCCGCGTGATGCAGGTTGTGGTTCTGCTTCATCACCTCGAAGGGTGCGAACGTAAACGGTGACAGGACGTGACCCGCGATCTCGTTCTGCTGCCGTGTCTCGAACAGCGAATGATGTCCGCAATCGTGTTGCAGGACGTATAGACGCACTGCGGCAAAGGCAAAGGCCACGCCTGTGGGAAGCAATACATACCAGCGGTCCACATAGGTGATCGCCAGATAGAGAGCGGTAAAATACACCGCAAATGTCCCGAAATAGCTGAGACCCGCCAAGCGATTGTCTTGAACGGCAAACTGGCGTGTATAGGCCCTCAGATCCATGATCGTCTGCTCCCCCAGACCTGACCGCTAAACGACTTTCATCACAACTTAATAAAGCTCCCCCCGCAAACAAGCCGCCCGCGGATGAATTGCGCCCGATGCGCGAATGCTATCGCGAAGCAAGCGGCGCTGTCACGCCCCTTGCGAAAATATGTAGCACTTCGCGGGCCTTAAGACCTCGCCTTGAGGTGCTTGGTCAAAGCACCGGCATTCTTCTTGCGGCGCCCCTTATAAGGGTTCTTATCGCCCTGTCCGCGCAGGGTCAGTCGGATTGGCGTGCCGGGCATGTCAAAATCGGCTCGCAGCCCGTTGACCAGATAGCGCGAATAGCTTTCTGGCATCTTGTCGGGATGGCTGCACATCACCACGAACCCCGGCGGCCGGGTCTTGGCCTGGGTCATGTAGCGCAGCTTGATCCGCTTGCCCTGCGGCGCGGGCGGCGGGTGCTGTTCCAGCATGCCGATCAGCCAGCGATTGAGCGCAGCGGTGGGCACGCGCCGGTTCCAGACCGCATGTGCCCGCAGGATGGCGTCGTGCAACCGGTCCAGCCCCCGGCCCGTCTTGGCCGATACCGTGACCAGCGGCGCACCGCGTAGTTGCGGCAAGAGGCGCTCAAAGCTTTCCTTCAGTTCCCGCAGCTTGTCCTGCTTGTTTTCCTCGACATCCCATTTGTTAACCGCGATCACCACGGCCCGCCCCTCGCGCTCAGCCAGATCGGCGATGCGCAGGTCCTGCTGCTCGAAGGGAATGGCGGCGTCCAGCAGGACCACGACAACCTCGGCGAACTTGACCGCGCGCAAGCCGTCGCTGACCGACAGCTTTTCCAGCTTTTCCTGTACCTTGGCCTTCTTGCGCATACCTGCGGTGTCAAAGATCCGCATCGGCGTGCCATCCCAGTCGATGCGGAGCGAAATGGCATCCCGGGTGATCCCAGCCTCGGGGCCGGTCAATAGCCGTTCCTCGCCGAGGATCTTGTTGATCAGCGTGGACTTGCCCGCGTTCGGGCGCCCGACCACAGCGACTTGCAGGGGCTTTTCGGCAGTGATCGCAGGGGGTTCATTCACACGCGCTTCGGCGTCTTCCTCGTCCTCGCCATCATCCGCAACGTCGACATCCGTTTCGGGCGCCTGGTCTTCGGCCTCTTCCTCCATAGCGTCGGCCAAGGGCATCAGCCGCGAATAAAGGTCGTTCATCCCCTCGCCATGCTCGGCCGACAGGCGGATCGGTTCACCTAAGCCCAGCCCATACGCCTCCAGCACACCGGCATCGGCCGCCGCGCCTTCGGCCTTGTTGGCTGCCAGGATCACATGGGCCGATCGGCGGCGCAGGATATCGGCGAAAATCTCGTCATTGGGGGTGACACCGGCGCGTGCGTCGATCAGGAACAGACAGATATCGGCCATGTCGACCGCGCGTTCGGTCAGCCGTCGCATACGGCCCTGCAAACTGTCGTCGGTGGCGTTTTCCAACCCCGCCGTGTCAATCACGGTAAAGCGCAGGTCGCCCAGCCGTGCCTGCCCTTCGCGCAGGTCGCGGGTCACGCCCGGCTGGTCATCGACCAGCGCCAGCCGTTTTCCGACCAGACGGTTGAACAGGGTGGATTTGCCCACATTGGGCCGCCCCACGATGGCGAGGGTCAGAGACATGGCACTCTACTTTTCTAGACTCAGACGCGCCCTATAGCGCGTCCGCGCGTCAACGGAAAGCGTGCAGTTGGCCCTTTGTGCCCACAACATAGAGCGTGCTGCCCGCCACAACCGGCCCGGTGGTGGCCCCGCCGGGAACCTCGATGCGCTGCAACAACGCGCCGTCCTCGGGGTTGTAAAGCCGCAGAAACCCGTCGTTCGAGGCGACAATAACCCGACCACCCGCCAGCACCGGCCCGTAATGCGCATAGGTCGCGCCACGCTTCTTGGGCTTGTCCTTGACAAACCCCGGCAGGTCTTGGGCCCAGATCACGCTGCCATCGGCGGCATTCATCCGAATTATCTGGTTGCGGTCGCTTACCAGGAAGATGCTGTCACCAGCGGGCCAGACCGGCCCCAACGCACCTTCGGTCGCTGTCCACAACCGCTCGCCATTGTCGACCCGAAAGGCCACGGTGCGGCCGGAATGGTTGCCCGCGTACAATGTGCTGCCAACGATGACGGGGCTGCCGGTCACATCACCGATGCGCGACGCCGCGCGACCCTTGCGCTCTCCGGTGACCGAGGCGCCCCAGCGCCGCACGCCACCTTTGCGGAAAGCCCCGACCAGATCGCCTGAGCCAAACGCGAAGATCGCCAGATCGCTGCTGAGCGCTGGTGCCGGCGCACCCAGAACGTTGCCGACGCTCGGCGTGGCCTGGATCTGCCAGGCGATCCGGCCATCCTTGGTGTTGACCGCCCAGGCGGTATCGTCCCCAGCCACAAGATAGATCAGCCCGTCGCGGATGGTCGGCGCGCCAGAGCCTGTGGCGTTCAGCTTCTGCCGCCAGCGCACACCCCCGGTTTTGGCGTCCAGCGCTGTCAGGTTGCCATAGCCCGAGGACACATAAAGCACACCATCGGCATAGCCCATGCCACCCCCTGTGGCCTGACCCTCGGCCTCTCCAGGCTGGATTAGGTCGGTCTGCCAGACCAGCCCACCGCCCGGCGTTACGGCTGATACACGCTCTGCGCTATCCAAGGTATAGACCAGCCCACCAGCGACCACAGGATCTGCGGTAATACGTTGCCGCTTGCTGTCTCCGGACCCGATTGGCACTGACCAAATCAACTGCGGCGACGACCGCAAGGCGGGATGCGCCGTGCGAAACGCAGGCGTTCCAAAACTCTGTGCCCATTCGGCATTAGATTGCTGCGCAGCCAGCTTTAACGCCCGCGACTGATTAACCTGTTCTGCCTCTGCCGTCGAGCGGATGTCTTCGCGAACGCCGGGCAGGATCACCTCTGGTTCCTCACATCCTGCAAGCAGCAGAAATGCTCCACCCATCAGGGCCATCCCGATCCGGGAGAATGAGCTGGTCACCATGGTCGAACTCGCCTGTCTATCGTTTTTGTTCCGCACCTTCGCCGCCGTCCACATGCCCGGTATCAGCCCTGCCGCGCCAGCGGTGCGGGATCGGCCCCCAGCGCCACCATCAACTGAGTTGCGCGCTGTTGCAAGTCTGAGCTGACTTCGGCGTCTTCCCGGATAGCCCGCAAACGCGTCAGGGCCGCGTCCACGTCTCCTTCGGAAATGTCGATCAGGGCCAATTGTTCAGCCGCAAGCAAGCGCAGCGGCGCACCGGGCCGGGCCAGTGCCTCGAACCGCTGTCGCAAGTCGGCGGCAGACAAGGTTTTCACTTGTAAAATCAGTGACTTGAACCCTGCGATCTCGCGATAGATTTCGGGCAATTCTCCGTTTGTAGCGATTGCCTCCAGCCGCAGCACTGCCGCGGCCTTGTCATCCGCGCTTTCGGCCGAGGCGGTCAGCATGCCAAGTACGGCCGAACCACCCGCAGTGTCCGTTTCAATCTGGCTCAGCGCCGCAGCGCGCCCGGCTGTGTCATCCGCGGCCAGGGCCGCAATGATATCGTCGCCAAGTTTCTGCGCCTTGGCTGTCGCCTGGGCCTTGGAATACTCATTCCACGCTGCCCCGCCGACAATGGCGACCACCGCCAGCGCCCCGACCCAACCCCATCGCTTGAGAAGCAAGAACATACGGTCACGGCGAACTTCTTCGGTGACCTCGTCGATGAAACTGTCAGTGTCGCTCATTCCGGTCCCTGTCTGTCTTTCGGTTCATAGCCCATTTAGTGCCAGACCCTCATAGCGCGCCCCTTCGGGCAAGCCAAGACCACGAACGTGACTGTTGGTCATGCACTTGCGCCGCACTGCCAAAAAAATTGAACTGAAC
Source organism: Ruegeria marisflavi (assembly GCF_025673445.1). NCBI lineage: Bacteria > Pseudomonadati > Pseudomonadota > Alphaproteobacteria > Rhodobacterales > Roseobacteraceae > Ruegeria > Ruegeria marisflavi. The sequence goes on along the minus strand of NZ_JAOVQN010000008.1, from coordinate 88,154 downwards.
TGATCAGTTCAGTCTGGACATCCGACGGCCCAAACCCCATTTCTCACTCCACAAGCGGCTGCATTTGGTCTTTATTGCGCGGCATGTGTTTTTTGAAGAAAGGTGTTCGATGCGTCTGGTCCCCTTCCTCACCGCGATTCTGGTGACTGTAGGATTATACCTGCTCGTCTTCGAACGCGACAAATTGATGGCCTTTGCAAAGGCCGAAGCGGCCACGACCTTACAAGACGAGACCGCCGCGAAGACGGCATCCAACACCACGGATCAGACCGCTTCCAGCGTGATGCGGGTCGTTGTTCAGCGCTCTGAGGCCAACGAGATCGACAGCGCGGTGATCCTTCGCGGTCAGACGCGCGCCATTCGCCAGGTCGATGTCAGATCCGAGACCACATCGACCGTCCTTTCCGAACCCAAACGCAAAGGCACGTTCGTCACTGCCGGTGACATGCTGTGCGAACTCGACCCGGGCACCCGGCCCGCCCAACTTGCCGAGGCGAAGGCCCGCAAGGCGCAGGCCGAAAGCTCGATGCCCGAAGCAGACGCCCGCCTGGCTGAGGCCAAGGCCCGGCTGGAAGAGGCGCGCATCAACAACAACGCCGCACAGAAGCTGGCCGAGACAGGCTATGCGTCCGAAACCCGCCGCATCTCGACCCAGGCCGCCGTCAGTTCCGCCGAGGCCGGGATCAAATCCGCCGAGGCCGGCCTCGAAACCAGCCGCGCCAGTATCGAAGCGGCAACTGCAGCCGTGGCGGCGGCACAACGCGAGATCGACCGGCTGACCATCGAGGCCCCTTTCCAGGGCTTGTTGGAAAGCGACACGGCTGAGCTTGGCAGCCTCATGCAGCCGGGCTCGCTCTGCGCGACCATCATCCAGCTCAACCCGATCAAGGTCGTGGGATATGTCCCCGAGACCGCGGTCAACCGGGTGCAGGTCGGTGCGCTTGCGGGTGCGGAACTGGCCACTGGGCTTCAAGTGCAAGGCCGTGTCACATTCCTGAGCCGCTCGGCCGATCCGAACACCCGGACGTTCGAAGTCGAAGTGACCGTCGACAACCCCGAACTGCTCATCCGTGACGGCCAGACGGCAACCATCGCGATTTCCTCTGACGGCGCAAAGGCGCATCGCCTGCCGCAATCGGCGCTGACCCTCAACAATGACGGGCAGCTGGGCGTTCGTACCGTCGGGCAGGGCAATATCGTTGCTTTTGTGCCGGTTGAAGTTGTGCGCGATACGCCTGTAGGAGTTTGGCTGACCGGTCTGCCGGAAACCGCGGATGTCATTGTCGTGGGCCAGGACTATGTGATCGAAGGCGTGACCGTGGAACCGACCTGGCGGGAGGCGTCTGAATGATCGGCATCGTCGACTGGGCCGCGTCCCGGGCGCGTATGGTCCTTGCCTTCATTGCGATCTCGATCCTGATCGGAGGCTTTGCCTATGTGAACCTGCCGAAAGAGGGGGAACCGGATATCGAGATTCCGGCCCTCTTCGTATCGGTCCAGTTCCCCGGTATCTCGGCGGAAGACAGCGAAAGTCTGCTGGTCAAACCGATGGAAACCGAGCTTGCCGATCTGGACGGCCTCAAGAAGATGTCCGCCACCGCCGCCGAGAACTACGCAGGCGTTGCGCTCGAATTCGAGTTCGGCTGGGACAAGTCGGCCATCACCGCCGATGTCCGCGACGCGATGAATACCGCCCAGGCGTCGTTCCCGACCGGGGCCGAACAATACACCCTGACCGAGATCAACTTCTCCGAATTCCCAATCGTCATTGTGAACCTTACCGGCGCGGTACCGGAACGCACCATGGCGCGCATCGCCAAGGACCTTCAGGACGAACTGGAAGCGCTCGATGCGGTGCTCGAAGCGGGCATCGCCGGGAACCGCGACGAAATGCTCGAGGTCATCATCGACCCGCTGCGGCTCGAAGCCTACAACGTCACCGCTCTGGAACTGATCAATGTGGTCCAGAACAACAACCAGTTGATCGCGGCGGGCGAGGTCGAGTCGGAACAGGGCGCTTTCTCGGTCAAGATCCCGTCCTCCTTCAAATCCGCGCGTGACGTCTACGAACTGCCGATCAAGGTCAACGGTGACCGCGTGGTGACGCTGGGTGAACTGGCGCAGATCAACTACACTTTCGAAGACCGCGAAGGCACCGCTCGTTTCGACGGCAAAAACACCGTCGCGCTGCAAGTGGTCAAGCGCAAGGGGTACAACCTGATCGACACAGTGGACCTGGTAAAGGCCACGGTCGCCAACGCAAAAGAAGCCTGGCCCGAGCAGATGAAGGCGGCGGTTCAGGTTGGTACATCCAATGACCAGAGCCGCGTTGTCGGCTCGATGGTCAGCCAGCTCGAAGGCTCGGTCCTAACCGCGATTGCATTGGTGATGATCGTGGTGCTCGCCAGCCTTGGCAGCCGCGCGGCGCTTCTGGTCGGTTTCGCCATCCCCACATCGTTCCTGTTGTGTTTCGCCCTGTTGGCGGCGATGGGCGTGTCGATCTCGAACATCGTCATGTTCGGCCTGATCCTTGCCGTGGGCATGCTGGTCGATGGCGCCATTGTGGTGGTGGAATATGCCGACAAGCGGATCAAGGACGGCATCGGACCGATGCATGCCTATGTCGAGGCGGCGCAGCGGATGTTCTGGCCGGTGGTCTCGTCCACGGCGACAACGCTGTGTGCCTTTCTGCCGATGCTGTTCTGGCCGGGTGTGCCGGGCGAGTTCATGGGCATGCTACCGGTAACCCTGATCTTTGTGCTCTCGGCGTCGCTGGTCGTGGCGCTGATCTATCTGCCGGTAATGGGGGGCGTCTCCGGTCGCATCAGCCGCACTTTCGGCCGCATGTCCAACTGGCTGCGCGCACGCACCCCCTGGGTGGTCCGGGCCCTGATGGTGCCTCCGGCGCTTTACGGGATGTTCGTGGGCGCAATGCAGCTTCTGAACCCTGCCTATTTGTTGCCGCCAGGCGCTCCGGGCGGAACAATGATCGGCGTGTTGCTCTTCCTGCTCAGCGCCTTTGCTGCATCGGTCACATTGTCCGCGGCACGGATCGAGCTGCCGCAACGTCGCGTTGCCGCTTCGGGCGGGCATACCCCGTTCGGCCATGTCATCAAGTTCATTGCTGGCAATCCGATTATGCCGATCGTGTCGATCGTCGTTGTCGCCTTTGCGGTCTATCAGGTCACCTTTGTGATGTTCCCGCAAAGATCTCTGGGGGTGGAGTTCTTTGTCGAGAGCGAACCTGAACAGGCGACCACATATGTGCGCGCGCGCGGCAACCTGTCTCTGGCCGAAAAGGACGAGATGGTCCGCCAGGCCGAAGAGGTCATCCGCGCCCACCCGGCAGTGGTGAATGTCTTTTCCTTTGCGGGCAAAGGCGGGTTGAACCAGAATACCGGCGGCGCACAGGCGCCTGCCGATACCGTCGGACAGATCCAGTTCGAGATCATCCCCTGGGAGGACCGCCCGACCGAGGCGCATCCGCTGACCGGCTGGCTTGGCAGCCGCCTCACCAACTGGCTCGGTTTCCAGGAGGAAGTGGTCGCGGTCGAATACGATGGCGATTTTGTGCTGGAACAGCTGAATGCCCAACTGGCACGCCTGCCCGGTTTCGTGACCGAGATCGAGCCGCTGGGCCGCGGCCCGGCTTCGGCCAAGCCGGTGCATCTCCGCATCAAGGGCGACAATTGGGATGACCTGATCGCAGCCACGACGCTGGTGCGCGACCAGTTCGACGCCACGCCCGGCCTGATCAAGACCGAAGACACCCGCCCCCTGCCGGGTATCGACTGGCAGATCGACGTGGATGTGGCCAAAGCGGGCCGCTTTGGCGCGGATGTGGCGACGGTTGGCGCCATGGTACAGCTGGTCACGCGCGGTGTGCTGCTGGGAGAATACCGGCCCGCCGATGCGGATGACGAGATCGAGATTCGCGTGCGCCTCCCCGAAGAGGACCGGGTGCTTTCGACCCTGGACACGCTCAAGGTCCGGACCCCCGATGGGCTGGTGCCACTGTCAAACTTCATCACCCGTAAGCCGGTTGAAAAACTGGCAAAGATCAGCCGTGTTGATCAGCAACGTTACTTCGACGTCAAGTCGGATGTCGAACCGGGGTTGAGCAAAGTGGTCATGGATGCGCCCAAAGGCGGAGAATCCCGACTTGCCGTTGTACGGGCCCTGTCCAACGGCATTCAGGCCAAAGCCGAGGTTCTGACCCGTCCGGTTGACGGGGCGCAGTTCGAGCTTGTGATGCTGACCGGGGCTGACAGCATCGCCGGGATGCAGGAGGCAATTGACAACGGACAGGCCCGCTTTGCCCCGATCAATGCCAACGAACGCATTTCCGTCGTGACGGAGTGGCTGGAGACCTCCCCCCTGCCCGCCGGGCTGGACTGGGAATGGACCGGAGACCAGGAGGACCAGTCCGAGAGCCAGGCCTTCCTGTCCAAGGCGTTTCTGGCCGCGCTGGGGCTGATGTTCATCATCCTGCTGGCGCAGTTCAACAGTTTCTACAACTCAGTTCTGGTACTGCTCGCCGTGGTCCTCAGCACGACCGGTGTGCTGATCGGGATGATGGTCATGAACCAGCCGTTCTCGATCATCATGACCGGCACTGGCATCGTGGCGCTGGCCGGGATCGTGGTGAACAACAACATCGTGCTGATCGACACCTATCAGGAGTTCAGCCGCTACATGCCCCGGATCGAGGCAATCGTACGTACAGCCGAGGCCCGCATCCGCCCGGTGCTGCTGACCACGATCACCACCATGGCTGGCCTGACTCCGATGATGTTTGGGCTCAGCCTCGACTTCATCAACGGGGGCTACTCCATCGACAGCCCGACCGCGCTCTGGTGGAAGCAGCTCGCCACCGCCGTGGTTTTTGGTCTCGGCATTGCGACGGTCCTGACGTTGATTGTTACGCCATCCCTGCTGGCCCTGCGTGTCTGGGCCTCAACTTATGCGGTGATGATCGGGCGCGGATTTGCGCGGATTACCTCGGGCCGCTCCAGCCGCGTCGCCCGCGACATGCGCCTGCGTCGGTCTGCCAAAAAGCTCAAGGCAACCCAGATTATCTGGGACGAAATGGAAAGTGAGCCTCCAACCGAGGAGCCGGATACCGCCTCTGAACCCGACACACTGCCCCTTAAAGCGGCCGAGTAAAGAAGGCTCATCCGGCCCGGTTTGTCCTGGCCGGGAACCGCCCTAGAGCATCCATTGGATCGGCAAGACCCCGATCACACCGACCAGAAACCTCGAAAACACAGTGGTCTTTGGTTCCACATTGTGGATCACCTGGTCGCCGCCTGCGATTGTCTCTTGCCAGGTCAATGCGCCGCTTTGACTGCGGCTGACCGCATAGGTCCATAGCGGGATATTGGCATCGAAATTCTCTGACATGCCCGATGCCAGTTTCGGACTCTCGATGAGAAATCCCATCTCGGTGTTGAGTTTGGCGGATCGCGGGTCGAAGTTGAACGAACCGATGAATGCCCTTTCGCGGTCCATCACGAATGTCTTTGCATGCAAGCTGGTCGTGCCCGACCCGACAAGGCCGAACTGGCGCAATATGTCGGGTTTCTCCAGTGTCGATTTCAACTCGAACACATTCACCCCCACATCTATCAACCTGTCACGATAGTTGCGGTATCCGGCATGAACCGGCAGGACATCGGTCGCCTCCTGCGCGTTGGTGACCGTCCGAACCAGGACACCTGCATGCGCCCACTTGGCGAGCATTTCGGTCAACCGTTCTCCCGGTACGAAATAAGCGGAGACAAGGGAGATCTCCCGTTTCGGCGGTTCCACCATATCCAGCAAGCGCATGATCATCAGGTCTTTGGACTGCGCCTGACCCAGCCCCTTGACCGGATCGTCACTAACCAGTGTCATCCCGACCCAATCAAAACCTTTTGTCCCGTCGAGGATTTGATCCATCAGTTCCAGGTTCGCCACCGCCTCGGCATAGTCCTGGCCTCCCGGTGCTGCGCGCATCCGGTCAACCGATGCAGCAAGAACACCGCCATCCATGTCCCGTTCAGGCAACACCAGGTTGGCAGGAATGGATGATCCGCTTTGCCAGTAGAGATCGAAGTCCTCCGCGACATCCTGTGCCGCCTGCCCCAAGGCTACCACGTCCAGGTCGAAGTAATTTGTCCCTAGGCTGCGTGAGAAATAGATGTCGCCGATGTTGCGCCCGCCGACAACGGTGACCACCCCGTCGATGCTCAGGCTCTTGTTGTGCATCCTGCGATTCAGGCGACGAAAATCCATCACATAGGACAAAATGCGCGGTTCGCGCAGCATGAAAGGATTGAACAGCCGAATCTCGATGCCCGGATGTGCATTCATCTCTGCCAACTCGGCGTCCAGATCCGGAGTTCCGTTATCGTCCAGCAACATTCGGACCCTGACACCGCGATCCGCCGCTGCCCGAAGCGCCTCCAGCAGCAGCAAGCCGGTGAGGTCCTTCTGCCAGATGTAATAGCGAACATCGACACTCTCTTCCGCGGCCTGGATCAGTTGCAGTCTGGAAGCAAAGGCCAGATGTCCATCGGCAAGCGGAGTGACCCCCGACTTTCCAGGATTGGCCCGCGCTTCAGGAAGAACCGCCGCACCCAGAGTTGTCTTTTCATCGGCCGGAAGCGCACTGGAATGGTCGAGGCCCGACGTAGAGGGTACAGCGTATATGCTTCTGAAAACAAAACCGGCCCCCATCAGCAGGATGGCAAGCAGCAACAGGCGGCGCAACAGCTTCATTTCCACTCCTTCCAAAATCGACGCATCTGGTCAAGCCTATGCCCCGATGCCGGAAAAACGCAAATCATCGCTCGCAAGATCCCCATAGAACATGCATCCGAGTGGCAACTTTCTTGCTCACATTCGCCCGACAGACCGGAACCTGACCTGATGCAAGTCACCGCAGACAGTCTTATGGAAAAGACGATAGGCTCCGTTTCGCACAAATCCAGACCGCTGGGTCACAGCTCGTCGCGACCGAGAAACGGGGTTCGATGACACCGGCGCGGCTTCCGTTGGCGGCAGAGGCTGTGGCTAGAGTTCCAAGTCCGTTCGAGGCCCAATATTCAGGCCGCCTCGTCTTCGCCCGCCTGCTGCCGCGCCCATAGCTGGGCATAGCGCCCGCCGCCCGACAGGAGCCCGTCATGAGTGCCTTGCTCGACGATCTCGCCCTTTTCCAGCACCACGATCTTGTCGGCCTCGGCAATGGTGCTGAGGCGATGCGCGATGGTAATCACCGTGCGCCCCTCGCCCGCAAGGGCCAGCGCCTCCTTGATCTCCTGCTCGGTCTCGGTGTCCAGCGCGCTGGTCGCCTCGTCCAGCAGCAGGATCGGAGGGTTTTTGAGCAGCGTGCGGGCGATACCCACCCGCTGCTTCTCACCGCCCGACAGTTTCAGGCCGCGCTCGCCCACCTTTGTCTCATAGCCCTCGGGCAGCGAGGCGATGAAATCGTGGATCTGAGCCGCGCGCGCCACCGCCTCGACATCGTCCTGAGTCGCGTCCTCGCGCCCATAGGCGATGTTATAGCGGATGGTATCGTTGAACAGCACCGTATCCTGCGGCACCACGCCGATGGCGTCATGCAGGCTGGTCTGGGTCACATCGCGGATGTCCTGTCCGTCGATCTTCAACGCGCCGCCGGTCACGTCGTAGAACCGGAACAAGAGCCGCCCGATGGTCGACTTGCCCGAGCCTGTGGCCCCCACGATGGCCACCGTCTGGCCCGCTGGAACGGTCAGCGATACGCCCTTGAGGATCTCGCGTTCCACCTCATAGCCAAAGCGCACATCCTCCAGCGTGATCTCGCCTCCCGTAATCCTGAGTGGAGCCGCACCCGGCTTGTCGCTCACCTCGGCAGGCTGTTCCAGCAAATCGAACATTTCGCCCATATCAACCAGCGCCTGCCGGATCTCGCGATAGACGGTGCCCAGGAAATTCAACGGCACGGTGATCTGGATCATATAGGCGTTGACCATGACGAAATCCCCCACGGTCAATTGCCCCGCCTGCACCCCCAGCGCCGCCAGCACCATCACCCCGATCAGTCCGCAGGTGATCAGAAAGGATTGGCCGAAATTGAGAAAGGCCAGCGAATACGCGGTCTTGAGCGCCGCTTGCGCATAGGCCCGCATCGACTGGTCATAGCGGTGCGCCTCGCGTTCTTCGGCGCCGAAATACTTGACCGTCTCGAAATTCAGCAGGCTGTCGATAGCGCGCTGGTTGGCCTCGGTATCCTGATCGTTCATCTCGCGGCGCAGCTTCACCCGCCATTCGGTCACCGCGAAGGTGAACCAGATGTAAAGCGCGATGGTCCCGACAACAACGGCCAGATACCAGACATCGAACAGGTACATCAGGATACCCGCCACCAGCACCAGTTCCAGCATCAGTGGGCCGATCGAGAACAGCATGAAGCGCAAGAGGAAGTCGACCCCCTTGACCCCGCGCTCGATGATGCGGCTCAGCCCGCCGGTCTTGCGCGTGATGTGATAGCGCATCGATAGCCGGTGAATATGGCGAAAGGTCTCAAGCGCCAGTGCGCGCAGCGCGCGCTGCCCGACCGGGGCAAAGAGCGCATCGCGCAGCTGCTGGAAACCAACGGTCAGCATCCGCGCCATGCCATAGGCAACGGTCAGGCCCACCGCCCCCAGAGCCAAGGGCGGCACGCCCTCGCCAGCCAGCGCGTCGACCGCCCCTTTGTAGAGGATCGGGGTATAGACCGCGATCAGCTTGGCCAGCACCAGCATCGCCATCGCCAAAACCACCCGGCGTTTCACCCATCCCTCGCCCTCGGGCCACAGATAAGGCGCCACCCGCCGGATCGTTCGCCAACCGGAACGCCGTTCGGCATCCGCGTTCTGCTCTGCCGGTGCTGTGTGGGCCAGTCGTCTCATTGCGTGCCTATGACTTGGGTACGTAGTTGGAAACCGGCCCCTGGGGTGCCGTCCAGTGGCTTAGTCCGGAAGAGTGAATATCTGCCCCGGATAGATCAGATCAGGGTTCCGGATGCTGCTGCGATTGGCATCGAACACCTTCACATACAGTAAGCCCTCGCCATATCGCTCCCGCGAAATCGCCCAGAGCGTATCGCCCTTCTGTACGGTGACGGCATGAACCAGTGGCCGCGCCGGCGCTTCGCCGGATTGCGGATCGGCCGGGCGCAATATTTCTGGGGCCTCTCGCTTGAACGGCGTTTCCAACCGGCTGAGAACCGTGCCGCCCTGCCCCAACTCGTCCAGCCGCAGCGTGTAGACGCCCGGTTCCACCCCGTCGATCTCGCCGCGCCATTTGCCCTTGTCATCTGTCGAGACATCGGAAACGGCGCGGTTGTTGAAATAGACCCGCACCACAGATCCGCCATTGGCCCGTCCGGTCAACCGCACGCTGCCGGTCTCGGAGTAACCGATCGTGTCCAGCGCCACTCGGACCGGCTCCAACGACGATTTTACTTCCGGCGCCTGCACCAATTCGACACCCGAGGCATCCGACCGCAATACCGCAACCGGCGCGGTTTGCGCCGCAACGGCTTGTCCTGCCCCGGGCTGCTCCGCTGTCGCCGTAACCGTAGTTGCGGCCTGTTCCGATTGCGCGGTCATGGCTGCCGGGGCGTCGGTCGCGGGCGTCGCCTCTTCTGCGGTTGCAACGTCCTGCTGGACGGGTGCGGTGGCCTCGGCCTGCTGCGTCTGCGGCGCTTTTGTGCTTTCCGCCGCGGCTTCGCCGGGTTCGGATGCGGTGGGCGCAGGTGGCGTCGCAACCGCAGCCGTCTCAGTCTGCGAAGCTTGGGCCGTGGGTTCGGGCTGCGCCTGCTGCGCGGCATCCGCCACTTGTTCCTGCGTCTCTGCGCTGCTTGCCTCGCCGGGCACATCTACGGATGGCTGCACCGCTGCGTCTCCGGTCACCACCGGCGGCTGTGCGTCCGAAGGTTTCGGCGCGTCAGTGGTCTGCGCCTCAGCCGTTTCCACGGCAGCCGGATTGGTGTCTGGCTCGGCCGCCTCTTTGGCCGCCTCCGCAACCTGCACCGGTTCGGGCGCGGGCAGCGCCGCAATGATGTAATCATCCGACATCGTCGTCTGACCATCACGGTCCGCCCTCAGGGCCAGAACCCGCGCCGCATCGCTGAACGACAGTGTCAGGAATTCGGCAAACTTGCCATCGCCCACCACGTCGAACCCATGCATCTCTGCCCCATCAAGCAGCACCGAGATACGGCTGCCAGCCTCGGCGGTTCCGGACAACAGCAGGGTGCCGTCCTGTTCGACAAAAATCTGGTCCAGAACCGGCGCGGCCAGCGCCACGGATTTCTCCTCGGGCTCGACAGAGGGGGCTGCGGCCTGCTCGGCCGCAGGCGCGGCCTCCGTTTCGCTCTTTGCCTGGCCCTGATCGACAGAAGTCTCGGTCCCGGCCTCCGTCTGAGGTTCCTGTTTCGGTTCGGGTTTTGCCACCTCCACAGGTTCCGGTTTGGTTTCCACAGTTTTCGCAGCCTCGGCATCCTGCGCCGGGGCGGGAACCGCAAGCACGGCCTCCTCCGCCTCGCGCGACCCGATCACCCCCAAGGCATAGAGCGCCAACAGTCCCGCAGACAGCGCACCACCCGCGACAACCGCCCAGCCCCCCGTGCTGAGCCCCCCAGTTCCGGCTTCTTTGGCCATCTTTCGTCCTTCCCCATCCCCAAAGCCCCCTTACCGGCGGCTCCGGCCATCACCCCAGTCCACGACGCCGGTTGAGCCCGGCTTTCATTCCCGCTATCAGGATTGCACCCCAATACAGGAAATCCGGAAAGGCCGCCATGACCGTCAAATCCGTTTGTGTCTATTGCGGATCGCGATCCGGAGCAATGCCTGCCTATGCCGCAGCCGCCCGCGACCTTGGCCGCCTGCTGGCGGACGCGGGCTGGCGCCTGGTCTATGGCGCGGGCGACGTGGGGCTGATGGGCGAGGTCGCGCGCGCCGCGCAGCAGGCCGGTGGCCAGACCTTTGGCGTGATCCCGGTGCACCTGTTGCGCCGTGAGGTCGGCAAAACCGACCTGAGCACCTTTGTCGTGACCGAGACCATGCATGAACGCAAGAAGGTGATGATCATGAACGCTGACGCGGTCGTGGTCCTTCCCGGCGGCCCCGGATCCCTCGATGAGCTGTTCGAAGCGCTCACCTGGCGGCAACTCGGCCTGCATGACAAACCGATCCTGGTGATGAATGTGGACGGCTACTGGGACCCGCTGCGCACGCTGATCGAGCGCACGGTGGACCAGGGTTTTGCCGATGCCTCGCTGGCCGGTTACCTCACCTGGGTGGACACGCCCGAAGCGGCCATTGCGGCCCTGCGCACCAGCCTGTCCTGACGCAAAAGTGATAGCGAAAACACTGCCACCGCCAGCCAGATGAGGGCAAAGGCCACCCCGTGCCAGGGGGTGAATATCTCGCCAAACACCAAAACCGCGCACAGGAATTGCAGGGTCGGGTTGATGTACTGCAACACGCCCACCGTCGACAGCGGCACCCGCCGCGCGGCATAGCTGAACAGGATCAGCGGGATCGCCGTCAGCGGCCCGGACCCGATCAGCAGGAACGATGTGGTCAGATCGGTGCCAAACGCCCCCGCGCCCCGCAGGTGTGCCCAGGCCAGCACCGACAGAAAGATCGGCATCAGGATCACTATCTCGGTCGTCACCGAAATCACCGGCCCCAGTGCCAGCCCCTTCTTGACCGCGCCGTATAAGGCGAAACTGGATGACAGGATCAGCGCCACCCAGGGCGCGACCCCAAGGCCCCAGGTCAAAACCAACACCGCCAGCGCCGCCAGACCGATAGCCAGCCACTGCGCCCGCACCAGCCGTTCGGCAAACAGAAACCGGCCCGCCAGCACCGCCATCAACGGAAAGATGTAATAGCCCAAAGAGGCCTCGGTCACCTGCCCCGCCTGAACCGAAAAGATGAACACCAGCCAGTTGAGCGAGATCATCAGCGCGGCTAGCAGGATCAGCCCCGTCTGGCGCAGGCCGGAATAGGCCCGCAGCAACTCGCCCAGCCGCCCCTGAAGTGTCAGGTACGCCCCGAACAGCAGTACGGACCACAGCGTGCGATGCGACAGCACCTCGGGCGGCGGCACATGCGTCAGAAGCTTGTAGTAGAGCGGCGACAGTCCCCAGACCACACAGGCCCCGACCATCGCCAGAATGCCACGCCCGACCTCGCCCATACCCTGCCCCGGATGTTGTTACCCGCCGCTCTTGCCGCGCGCGGACCGGATTGGCAAGCCGGGAAATCCGGATCAGACCTTCCAGTCCAGATGTCTGCGACCCGGATCCATGAAGTGATCGACCATCACCGGCATCGCCAGAGCATAGGCCTCTTCCAGTGACAGGTCGAGGTGACGATAGAGCGTCTGTTTACCCAATCCCACCGGGCCGGGATTGCGCGCCGCCAGCGTCCGGGCCAGTTCGCCCACCACGCCAGGCAATGCATCAGCAGGCACAATCCGGTTGATCAACCCGGCGGCCAGCGCCCAATCCGCATCATAGGCCGCACCGGTCAGGGCCATCTCCATCACCGCCTTGCGCCCGATCGCACGCGACACGGCCACCGCAGGCGTCGTGCAAAAGCCGCCATTCTGCACCCCGGGCAGGCAGAAACTGGCCTCGGGCGCCGCATAGGCCAGGTCGCAGGCCGCAACCAGCTGCAACCCGGCGGCGGTGGCGATACCCTCGATCATCGCGATCACCGGCTTTGGCAGTCGGGTTACCTCCAGCATCATCGCTGAACAGGCCTCGAACAGATCCTCGACAAAGGCCCGGCCTTCATCCGCATCAGCCCGGTGACGCGCGATCTCTTTCAGGTCGTGACCGGCGCAAAAGATCCGCCCCGGCCCGTGGATCACAACCACCCGGACCGCATCGTCCTGCCCGGCCCGGCCGAGCGCGTCATGCAGCGCTCCGATCATCGCCCGCGACAGCGGATGCGCGGGTGCTCGGCCCAGCGTCAGGGTCAACACCCCTTCGTTCAACGCCTCGCTCACCAGCCCGTCTTGCGACATCTCGTTCATGCCTTGGTCCTCCCGGTCGCAGAATGCCGTGCATGACCCAGCCTGACCAGCCCCTTCATTTCGCCCAAAAGACTCCGGGGGAGTCGCGCAAGGCGCGACGGGGGCAGCGCCCCCTCCTGCCCCAAAGAAAAACCCGGCCCCCGAACGGGGGCCGGGCCTGAAGAATTACGCCTTGCGCTGAGTTACATCCGCGAAGCGACGTTTTCCCAGTTCACCAGATTGTCGAGGAAGTTCGACAGATAGGCGGGGCGCTTGTTGCGGAAGTCGATGTAATAGGAATGCTCCCACACATCACACCCTAGCAGAGCGGTCTGGCCAAAGCAGAGCGGGTTCACACCGTTCTCGGTCTTGGTCACCGCCAGCGAGCCATCGGCATTCTTGACCAGCCAGCACCAGCCCGAACCGAACTGCCCGGCACCGGCGGCGGAAAACTGCGACTTGAACTCTTCGACCGAGCCAAAGCTCTCGACCAGCGCCTTTTCCAGCTCGCCCGGCATCTTGCTCTCACCCGGCCCCATCATCTCCCAGAACTGGTTGTGGTTCCACAGCTGGGAAATGTTGTTGAAGATGCCATTCTGCGCCACGGCGGTCTTGTTGTAGGTGCCGACGATGATCTCTTCCATCGACTTCGATTCCCACTCGGTCCCGGCGATCAGCTTGTTGCCGTTGTCGACATAGGCCTTGTGGTGCAGGTCGTGGTGATATTCCAGCGTCTCGGCGCTCATGCCCTTGGATGCCAGCGCGTCATGTGCATAAGGAAGATCAGGAAGTTCAAAAGCCATCTTGGCCCCCTGTTGAAATTGATGTTGCGTTCCCAAGGTTACATGCTTTGGGCATGCCCGCAGGTCAAGGGCCGATGCAAGAAAAGCGGCGGGAAGAGGCGGATGCTGACCAAATTACGCAAGATGATCTACCGCGCGCGCGGCTATGTCCCAGGCCGACTAAACGGCGAGCCCTACCGACTCGACCCCTATCACTCCAAGTTCTGGCACAAGGCCAGCTCCGACGCCTGGGAACCCGAAACCTTTGCCGTGCTCGACCAATATCTTTCACCGGACCGCGACTATGTCGATATCGGCGCCTGGATTGGGCCGACCGTACTTTATGCCGCGCGCAAGGCACGCCATGTCTGGTGTTTCGAGCCTGACCCGGTGGCGCTCCGGCATCTCTTGTGGAACCTGGAGTTGAACGACATCCGCAACGTCTCGGCTTTTGGCGTGGCGCTGTCGGACGGGTTCGGGCTGGCGCGCATGGCGTCTTTCGGCGGAGAGGCTGGGGATTCGATGACCTCGCTGCTCGCCGCAGGGACCCATGGCACCGACGCGCTGACCATCGGCTGGGACGAGTTCGCACAAACCGTCGATCTGTCCGCCGTCTCGCTGGTCAAGATGGATGTCGAAGGGGCCGAGTTCGGCGTGGTGCCGACGCTGAGCGACTGGCTGCACGCCCATCGCCCGGCTTTCTACCTGTCGACCCATGCCCCGTTTCTGGAGGAAACGAAGCGTGCGCAGGCCATGGCAGGCCTCGCAGTCGCGCTGGACTTCTATGCCTCGGCCACCGACGAGGCCGGCGCCCCCGCCGACCTGACCGCGCCCGAGGCGCAAAGCCGCTTTCGCAGTTTCCTGTTCAACGGCTGAGCGCGGGGTTCACTTCGACGTGACCGTGCATTTACCCCAGCCATCGGGCTGATTGTCGAAATACGAGAGCACAGCCCGCACGGTGACGGTCTTTTTCTCGGTATTCAGGATCGCCTTGTACTGGGCGTTCTCCTGGGTATTCACATTGCCGACCGGGATGCCCTTGACCTCCCAGTTCAGCCGCACCGACCCCTTGCCGCGCCGCGACATCTGCGCAGCGACCGGTTTCTTGACCACACCCATGATGATCCCGTCGGCGACCACGGCGGTTCCCCGGCTTTCATCCAGATCAATGATCAATCGCGGCGGGATCCAGCCGTCCTTGGATCTTGGCGTGACCTGACTATCATAGACCTGCCCTGCCCATGCCGCGCCGGACATCAGAGATAAAAGAGAGATCATACCCGGAAGTGTTTTCATTGTCTTGACGTTCATTTCAGCTGCAAACCCAAGGTATTGTCGTTTTCATCTTTCACTCCTGTTTCACGGTACATTTTCCGAACACTCGTCCTTCTCTGAACAACCCCAAACCGGTGCCATTCGAGAATTCGAGAACAAAAGCACCCTTCGCTCTCAAAATGTTCGCCGAAAACCACCCCCGCCCAGTCAACCCGCCTCGCCCCCGCAAACTGAACAGCTCCCATTCGATCCGAAATCGTTCGCCATCGTTCAGCGATATCTGCGCTGGAACCGCGCGGCCAAATTCCTGATGGGTCAACGGGTCCGTCACCATCGCCACATTCCCTTGCGGAAAGACCGAAAACGAATAGACCCAAGGTTCTGGCAGGTCTTTTTTGCTCAACCCTTTGAATTGCCGCACTTTAGGAACGGTACAGGTATAGTGAAACGCTTCTTGGGCATTCGCCATCAACGGCGCAGGCAATAGTGCGGCCAAAAGAAAAACCGGCCCGAAAAAACGAGCCGGTTTGAAAACCTTGGGCGGGTCGTGGTGCATTCCATTCTCCGTCTTACCCGGAGAGTACGCTCACACCTACTTTATTCAACCCTGAATATGCCTTCAAAACACGCCGACAGCGCTTCCCGGTTGTGCGGCCACTTTCAGCAGCTTGAACACGTAATCGGCGACTGAACGGAAGCAGATGATGCAGAAGCTGCCATCCTCCTCCATCCAGAAGGCCCCGGCCACCTGGGCCAGGCGCGAGCGGCGGAAATCGCCGGGGCCGAATGCGCCGGGGGCGAAATCGACCGGGGCGAGCTTGGCCATCACCTCGCGCGCATTTGCGCCCGAGACACGGAACATCGCGCGGGCGTCCGACACGTCCGCCGCCAGGCTGTGGGCATTGCCCAAGGCCTTGGTCATGGCCGCCAGCTTGTCGCCGACTTCAGCATGGGGCACCAGCACCAGCAGCTCGTCGGGCGACATCCAGCACAGTCCGTTTTCGCCCGCCACATTGGCGCGGCGCTGGCCGGGCATGTCCTGCCCGGTGGCGCCGGTGGCCGCGGCAGCAACCGGTTCCGAGGACAGATCGCCCCGCAGGGTGATCATGCCTTGCAGGCCGCAGTCCTCGACCCGCACGATGCCGTCATAGGCGGCACCCATCAATGCGCTGACAGGTTTAGACATTCTGTTTCGCCCCTTCCTTGTCATAGAAAACCGGGTCCACGATCTTGGCCTTGTAGGTCTTGCCGTCGGTTCCGGGGAATTCGACGATCTCGCCCATCCGGTCCGGCCCGTGCTGGATCAGGCCCATGGCGATGCCACGGCCCAGATTGGCCGAGTAGTAGGTCGAGGTGACCCGCCCGATCATGTTGCGCTGGCCATTGGCGTTGACGCCCTCACCCACCGCATAGGCGCCATCCGGCAGCACCGAACCATCAACCGTTTCCAGACCCACCAGTTTCCAGCGGTCGCGGTCGGCCATGTGGCTGCGTTCCTGCGCGCGCTTGCCAAGATAGTCGTCCTTTTTCTTCGAGATCGCCCAGCCGAGCCCCAGATCCTGCGGGATCACGGTGCCGTCGGTCTCGTCCCCGATCATGATGAAGCCCTTTTCAGCGCGTAGGATGTGCAGTGTCTCGGTGCCATAGGGCATGACGCCGAATTCCTTGCCCGCATCCACCAGCGCCTCCCAAAAGGCCAGGCCCTGGCTTGCCGGAACCGCGATCTCATAGCTCAACTCGCCCGAGAACGAGATCCGATAGGCGCGCGCATCGAATTCGCCGATCCGCCCATCGCGCCATTCCATGAAGGGCAGCGCCTCGGCCGACAGATCCATGCCGCCGCCCGCTTTGGCGTTCAGCTTTTCCAGCACCTTGCGGGCCTTCGGGCCAACCACGGCGATCTGGGCATATTGCTCGGTCACGTTGGCGACATAGACTTTCCAGTCCCACCATTCGGTTTGCAGCCATTCTTCCATGTGGCCATGGATGCGCTCGGCGCCGCCGGTGGTGGTGTGACACAGGAAGGTATCTTCGTCGATCCGAGCGACCACGCCATCGTCGATGAGGAAACCGTTTTCCGAACACATCAGGCCATAGCGGCATTTGCCCGGTTTCAGCGTGCTCATCATGTTGGTGTAGAGCATGTCGAGGAACTTGCCCGCGTCCGGCCCCTTGACGATCAGCTTGCCCAGCGTCGAGGCATCGAGCAGCCCGAGGTTCTCGCGGGTGTTCTTGACCTCGCGATTGACCGCGTCATGCACGCTTTCGCCCGGACGGACATAGGCAAAGGGACGCCGCCACTGACCGACCGGTTCCCAGTCGGCGCCATTGGCGTTGCTCCAGTCATAGATCGGCGTCTTGCGCACCGGCTGGAACACCTCGCCGCGCGCCTCGCCGCCGATGGCGCCCATCGAGATCGGCGTATAGGGCGGGCGGAAAGTGGTGGTGCCGACCTGTGGGATATCCGCGTTCAACGCATCAGCAAGGATCGCCAGGCCGTTGATATTGCTCAGTTTACCCTGATCCGTTGCCATGCCCAGCGTGGTATAGCGCTTGGTATGTTCAACGCTTTCGTACCCCTCGCGCGCGGCCAGCTGCACGTCCGAGACCTTGACGTCGTTCTGGAAGTCGAGCCAGGATTTCATCCGCAGCTGGATTTCGGCATTGGCAGGCATCAGCCAGACCGCTTCCATCGCGTTCTCGCCCTCGGCCGCGCCCTCGGGCGCCTTGGTGCGTTTAGGGGAGAAGCCCGCCGCCTTGGCCGCGGCCTTGCCCGCGGCATCGGCGTCAGCCATCACCTGATCCAGCGCCAAGGGGCCGTTGGCGGACCCGGCAGCCACCACAAAACCCTTGCCATCCGCGCCCAGCGGCGGGCGGTCGGGATCGGGGCGGAAATGCGCATTGGCACGGTCCCAGATCAGCTTGCCGCCGCAATGGGACCACATGTGCACCACCGGCGACCAGCCGCCCGACATGGCGACCGCATCGGCCTCGACCTCTTCGCGGGCGCCACCGACGCCGTCCTGGTTGCAGATCGAGATTTTCTTGACCCGTTTGCCGCCCTTGACCTTGGCAATCGCCTTGCCCGGATCGACCCGGATGCCCAGCGCGCGCGCCTCGTCGGCCAGCGCGCCGCCCCCCTCCTTGCGGGCGTCGAGAATGCGCAGCACGTCGACACCGGCCTGTTTCAGGATGATCGCCGTGCGATAGGCGTCGTCATTATTGGTGGCAACCACCACGCGCTGACCCGGAGTCACGCCCCAGTTCACCACATAGTCGCGCATCGCGCCAGCCAGCATCACGCCGGGCACATCGTTGCCGGCAAAGGACAGCGGCCGTTCGATGGCGCCGGTGGCGCTGACGATCTGCTTGGCGCGGATCCGCCACAACCGGTGGCGCGGCCCCGGCACGCCGGGGGTATGGTCGGCCACCCGCTCGTATCCCAGCGCATAGCCGTGGTCATAGACACCGGCGCCCATGGTACGGGCGCGCAAGGTGACGTTGTCCATCGCCTCCAGCTCGGCCAGGGTGCGGCTTACCCATTCGTCGGGCGACAGCCCGTCGATGGTGCCGCCATCGACTGGCGCGCGCCCACCCCAATGTGCGGTCTGCTCGATCAGCAGCACCCGCGCGCCCGAGCTTGCTGCCACCTTGGCCGCCTGCAACCCGGCCACGCCGCCGCCGATCACCAGCACATCGGTGTGGACATGGAAATGCTCGTAGGTATCGGCATCCACCAGCTCCCTGTCGGGCGCCTTGCCCAGACCGGCCGAGCGACGGATGATCGGCTCGTAGACATGTTTCCAGAACGGCGCCGGGTGGATGAACATCTTGTAGTAAAAGCCCGCCGGCAGAAAGCGCGACAGATAGGTGTTCACCGCCCCGATATCGAAATCGAGGTTCGGCCAGTGGTTCTGGCTAGCGGCCTTGAGCCCGTCGAAGAGCTCGGTCGTGGTGGCGCGCTGGTTCGGTTCGAACCGCGTCCCCTCACCCAGACCGACCAGCGCGTTAGGCTCCTCGGCGCCGCTGGCCACCACCCCGCGCGGGCGGTGATACTTGAACGAACGGCCCATCATCATCTGGTCGTTGGCCAGAAGCGCCGAGGCAAGGGTATCGCCCTCGAACCCGCGCATGGTGGTGCCGTTAAAGGTAAAGGTCACCTGTTTCGATCGGTCGATCAGGCGGCCCTGTTTTGCGAGACGGGTGCTCATCTTACGTGAACCTTTCGCAAGAGAAAGACATGACAGAGGCGGACATCAGGAGAATTCCCTCCAGCTCCAGCCGGGGCGTTTTGCGCTGATCGCGTCGCGGATTTCCTGCGGCGGGCCGCTGACCTGCGCCGAATAGGTGCCGAACACCTCGAGCGTGGCGGTGCAGCGCGCGGCGTGAAACCACTTGCCGCAGCCCGAGGCATGGCGCCAGCGTTCCAGATGCACACCCTTGGGGTTTTCGCGGGTAAAGAGATAGCCATGCAGCTCGTCATCGCTCGAGCCCGGGCCGAAACGCTTCAGATGCGCTTCGCCACCGGCGGCAAGCTCGGTCTCGTCGGCATCGACGCCACAATAGGGACAATGAAGGATCAGCATGTTTTCATCCTTTCGGCGGCAGGCCGACCGCGCGGGCCAGCCGAAATACGGTTGGGATAACGACGCGGCACGGCGTCTTCGAAGACATCCGCCCCGGGCCCGGAACAGCAAAAGTCAGCGCTGCCGCATCCTCTCGGGCATCGCGACTGTCGGTCGGCTTCATACGTCCGGACATGAAAAAGCCGCCGTCCCCCTGAGGTAAGTCAGGAAAGGGGAAACGGCGGCGGATTTCGCAGCCCAAAGAGGCTGGAACCATTCGCGCAAGAACGGGATCAGTTGCCGTCAACGGCCTCTTCGGCAGCATTGCCAACGCTTTGCGCTGCGTCATTGACCGCAGAGCCAGCCGCTTCGGCGGCATTGCCCACACCTTCGACCGCGCCTTCGACGGCGCCCGGAACACCTTCGACATTGATGTTGACGTCACGGCTGTCATCGGCCGCACCTGCTCCGAACATGAACCAGGCCATGACTGCAACAACGATGACGAGCGCGCCGACAACAAAGGCCAGCCCGGCATTCGAGCCGCTCGTGGTGACCGAACTTGACGACGATGTCGTTGCGGCGCGGCGCTCAGGGTGAGGGGTCGTATGGTCAAACGAAGACATGCTGATGCTCCTAAACAGTTGCTGTTCGAAGCCTCAACGCATGCCTTGTCCGATTGGTTCCGTGTCAATGCGCCACCCCTGCGGCCACGCTTTCGTCGATGAAGCGGCCTTCCTTGAACCGGTCGAGCGAGAAGGCCTCGGTCAGCGGCGAATGGCCCGTGGCCATCAGCTGCGCCATGCCCCAGCCCGAGCCGGGAATGGCCTTGAACCCGCCAGTGCCCCAGCCGCAGTTGATGAAACAGCCGCCCAGCGGCGTCTTCGACAGGATGGGCGAGCGGTCGCCGGTCATGTCGACGATCCCGCCCCATTGCCGCAACATCTTGAGCCGGCTCAGCATCGGGAAGGTCTCGTTCAACGCCCGCACGGTCTCCTCGACATGGTGGAAGCTGCCGCGCTGGGTAAAGTTGTTGAACCCGTCGGTGCCGCCGCCGATCACCATCTCTCCCTTGTCGGATTGCGACATGTAGCCATGCACCGTGTTGGCCATCACCACCACGTCCATGCAGGGTTTGATCGGCTCGGAAACCAGCGCCTGAAGCGCCAGCGCCTCGACCGGCAGGCGGAAGCCCGCCATCTCGGCCAGCTGGCCGGAATGGCCCGCCACCACGATACCCAGTTTGCCGCAATCGATCGGCCCCTTGGTGGTGTCGACGCCGACAATCTGACCACCCTCGCTGCGCACGCCGGTCACTTCGCATTGCTGGATGATATCCATGCCCATGGCAGAACAGGCCCGGGCATAGCCCCAGGCCACCGCATCATGGCGCGCGGTGCCGCCGCGCTCTTGCCAGAGCGCGCCCAGCACCGGGTAACGCGGCCCGTGCAGGTTGATGATCGGCACCAGCTGCTTGACGCGCTCCGGGCTGATCCACTCGGTCTTGACCCCTTGCAGCGCGTTGGCATGCGCGGTGCGCTTGTAGCCGCGCACCTCGTGCTGGGTCTGGGCCAGCATCATCACGCCGCGCGGGCTGAACATCACGTTATAGTTCAGATCCTGGCTCATGGTCTCGTAGAGACCGCGCGCCTTTTCATAGATCGCCGCCGAGGGATCCTGGAGATAGTTCGAGCGGATGATGGTGGTGTTGCGCCCGGTATTACCGCCGCCCAGCCAGCCCTTCTCGATCACCGCAACGTTCTGGATGCCGTAGTTCTTGCCCAGGTAATAGGCCGTCGCCAGCCCGTGCCCGCCCGCACCGACAATCACCACATCATAACGTTTCTTCGGTTGGGGCGAACGCCAGGCGCGTTCCCATCCGGTGTGATAACGCAGCGCTTCGCGCGCCACGGCAAAGGCAGAATAGTGCTTCATATGCGAATCCGATCCGGTTTCGTGTCTTGCGGCAGGTATGCCGTGCGGCCCCAGAATACCCCCGCCGCATACCGCCGCAATATCGCAAGATTGCGACATGAGACCAACTCGCGTCCTTTTGCCTCTTTTTTCCGCGGCCCCGCGTCGCTAGATGACAGACAACAAAGCGGAGCCCTCATGATATTCTGGATACTCGTTTCTCTGATGGCGCTGGTGGTGGCAGGACTGCTGGCGCTGGCCGCACTCAGGGCGCGCATCACCGCCGAACCGGCAGCAGCCTATGATCTGCGCGTCTATCGCGACCAGCTGGCGGGCGTGGACCGCGACCTTGCGCGCGGCGTGATCGACGCCGCCGATGCCGAACGCATCCGCACCGAGATCTCGCGCCGCATTCTCGCCGCCGATACCCAGATGCAGGCCGAGGCAACGGACCCCGCACAGACCCGCCGGAGCGCACTGATCGTCGCCCTCGCCTCGGCCGTTGTGGTCATCGCCGGATCCCTTTGGTTCTATACCAGCCTAGGCGCGCCCGGCTATGGCGACCTGCCGCTGAAGCTGCGGCTTGAGATCGCCGAACAAAACCGCACCGAACGCCCGGCACAAGCCGAAGCCGAGGCCCGCATGCCTGCCCAGGCGCAACCCCAGCTCGAAGCCGGATACGCAGACCTGCTACAAAAGCTGCGAGACACGGTGGCCAAGCGGCCGGACGACATCCAGGGCCACATTTTGCTGGCACAACACGAGGCCAATACCGGGAACCTGCGCGCCGCCTACGCCGCCAAGGCTCGGGTGATCGAGTTGCTGCAAGGTGATGTCACCGCTGCCGATTTCTCGGAACAGGCGGAACTGATGATTATGGCCGCAGGCGGCTATGTCTCGCCCGAGGCCGAAGGGGTTTTGCGTCAGGCGCTGCAACGCAACCCGGAATATGGTCCTGCACGCTATTACTGGGGCGTCATGCTGCTCCAGGTGGGGCGCCCGGATCTAGCTTTCGAAATCTGGGTCCGCACGCTCGAGGCTGCCCCCGCAGACGCAGCCTGGGCCGAGGCGATCCGCACCCGGATCGGCGAGGTCGCAATGCGCGCGGGCGTCGAGTACACCCCGCCCCCCGTCGCCGCCCTGCCCGGCCCCAGCCAGGAGGACATGCAGGCCGCCTCGGAGATGGATGCCGACTCCCGCAACGAGATGATCCGCGGCATGGTCGAGCGCCTGTCCGAGCGGCTTGCGACCGAAGGCGGCACACCGCAGGAATGGTCTCGCCTGATCGGCGCCCTGGCCGTGCTTGGCGAAACCGAACGCGCCCAGACCATTCTCGCCGAAGCGCGCCAGGTCTATGCCGAAACCCCCGAGGCCCTGACGCTGATCGAGTCCACCGCCCAGCAGGCGGGTCTCGGCCAATGATCTGCGACGAGATCCAGGACTTCGCGGCCGCCCTGCCAGCCTTTGGTGCGCTTGCGGGGCTGGACCTCGGCGACCGCACCATCGGCGTTGCGGTCTCCGACACGATGCGCGGCGTCGCCTCGCCCCTGGAAACTATCCGCAGGCGCAAATTCTCGCTCGACGCGGCCGACCTGCTGACCATCGTCCAGAAACGCCAGATCGCCGGTCTGGTGCTTGGCCTGCCGCGCAACATGGATGGCTCAGAGGGACCGCGCTGCCAATCCACCCGCGCCTTTGCCCGCAACCTCAGCCGCTTGACCGACCTGCCGATCACCTTCTGGGATGAACGGCTCAGCACGGTTGCCGCGGAAAAAGCGCTGCTCGAGGCGGATACGACCAGAAAACGTCGCTCGGAGGTCATTGATCACGTCGCGGCGGGCTATATCTTGCAAGGCGCGCTGGATCGTTTGCGCAACCTCTAGGAGCTTCGGCCGATGACCGACAAGGTCTGGAAACGCAACGAAATCGACTCGCCCTGCATTCGCATCTGCGTGGTCCACCCGACCGAGCGGATTTGCACTGGCTGTTACCGGACTATCGACGAGATCACGCGCTGGTCTCGCATGGAAAGCGACGAGCGCACCCGGATCATGGCCGAACTTCCGGCCCGCGCCCCCAACCTGAGCAAGCGCAGAGGCGGCCGCGCCGCGCGGCTCAGAGGCTGACGTTCCGTTTGGTCCTTCCTTCTCAAGGGCCAAGCTTCCGGCGGGAGTTTTTTCCGAAAAGACAAAGCTGGTCAGGCCGCACCGATCCAGGCGGGCGCTCCACCGGGCATTAGCGGACGGAAATAGGCGATCATGCGACCGTCCGGCCCGGCGGTGGCACCCTCCGCCCATGGGGCAACCCCGTG
Source organism: Ruegeria marisflavi (assembly GCF_025673445.1). Classification (NCBI taxonomy): domain Bacteria; kingdom Pseudomonadati; phylum Pseudomonadota; class Alphaproteobacteria; order Rhodobacterales; family Roseobacteraceae; genus Ruegeria; species Ruegeria marisflavi. The sequence continues at coordinate 64,269 of NZ_JAOVQN010000008.1, read as the reverse complement.
CAGACAGTGCCGATGCAAGAGATAGGCCTCACCCGGGCGCGCATGCAGGGCGATTCGCGGGCAGGTTTCGAATACCTCGCGCCGTGCAGACTGATAGGCGTCGGTCACGTCGACCCGGTGCCACTCCTCAGGCGGATGACCCGCCATCACGCGCGCCAGCGCAGGACCCAGGATAAGGTGACTGCCCTCCCACAGGATCAGCGGCGCGGCCTCGGGCGGCGCCTCGGTCAGCGGCAGGCCCAGGATCCAGCCATGCGGCTCATCCACGTGGCGGCGCCGGTCAGGGCCATCGGGTTTCAACCCGTCCACATGCGCCGCCCCCCGGTTCAGGCGATAGCGAAACGCTGCCTCACCCTCGCCCCGGCGCGGGCGGGGATAGCCCGGATAGGTCACCGAGACCTGACCGCGATGCAGCGGCAGCATGCCCAGATGGCGGGTGATGAAGTCGATCGCCTGCCCGGCCAGCGCCGGACCGTCCCCCACCCGGCCCTCAGCATTGTTGTCCAGCGCATCGACACCGATGAACCATGTCCCCTCGCAATCCAGCCATTGGGCATGGGCCGGATCGGTCACCGCGCGGCGCGCGACGGGCAGCACATGGTCGACCCAGCCGGCCAGCACCGGGTCGAAGGGAAACCGCAGCCAGCCCCGGCGCAGAAACGCCTCTACCATCCCAGCGCCTTGCGCAACATGTTGAGCGCCACCAGCGTCAGGAATACCGCGAATATGCGTTTCAGCGGCTTGGGGTCCATCGCATGGGCCAGTTTCACCCCCCAGGGGGTGGTGATCAGCGTCATGCAGATGACCACGCCGAATGCCACCAGGTTGACCGCGCCCACCGTCAGCGGCGGCCGCTGCGCCGGGTCGATCTCCAGCAACAGGAACCCCAGCACCGAGGGCACCGCGATGATCACGCCAAAGCCTGCGGCGGTGGCAACAGCGCGGTGAATGGGCGTGTTGTAAAGGCTCATCAGCGGCACGCCAAAGCTGCCACCGCCGATGCCCATCAGCACCGACAGAAAGCCCACCATCGGCGACAGGATCAACCGGCGCAGACCGCCCGGCATCGCCTCTCCCAGCCGCCAATGGGCGCGGCCCAGCCCCAGATAGGCGCCGATCACGATGCCCAGCACACCAAACAGCGCCTGCAAGGCAACCGAGCGCAGCGAGGCCGCCACCATGACTCCCAGAACCGCGCCAACCGCGATCCCCGGCCCCCAGCCGCGCAGGATATCCCAGTCCACCGCGCCCTTCTTGTTGTGGCTCAGGACCGAGCGCAGCGAGGTCACGATAATGGTCGCGAGCGACGTGGCCAGGCACATCTGCATCAACTGCGGCCCACCATAGCCCAGCGTCTGGAATGCGTAGAAAAAGGCCGGGACCAGCACGATCCCGCCCCCCACGCCCAACAGCCCCGCCAGCACCCCGGCAAGGGCACCGATGACGATCAGCAGGGCAAGCATCTGCAATAGCAACATCATGTCGGGCATCGGTCAGTCTCCGCGCTTTGGTCCCGACAGGGGTACAACGCCGACGAGACAAGGAAAAGCGGTCTTGTTGGGGTGTTGCTCTTGTCCAATGTCACAAGCGTTTGACCGTCACGTCATCGGCAGACTGCGGATGCAGCGCGAAGTGAAGAATGGCAGCTTCGAGCCCATACTGTAAGTTGGCTAAGTGCGCAGAAACCGTCTCGAAGGGCGGGAAGCCGACCTTCGCTGCGTTCGCCAACCAGCCAGGGCGTCGAACTGGAAGCCGACATTCGTGCGGCATTGAGACCGAATGGTTCCCTGCAACGCCGCAAAGCGGCTCAGAGCCCAAACTGACCGATTCTGCGGGATTGTATATGTTGGCAGTAGGGGACAACCTTTTTAGTGGCATGGTTAATCTTAGCGGATTTGAAAGCGCCTCAGCATTGGCATCTATGGTTATGCCTGCGTACTGCCGGACCGTTTCTGCCGCAGTGCGAGCACAACCGTCACAACGGACCCAGCCAGAAAAAAGAGGGAGATCCAGCTGGAAAACAGGAAATAAGGATCTCCGCCCGTGGCCGAAAACGCCTGTCGCGCGCTGTTCTCAAGGCTTCCTCCCAAAACGAAAGCAATCACGAAAGGCAGAGGGGACATGTCGACCTTGCGCATCAGATACCCCAAAACTCCGAAAGCTAAAGTGAACCAGAGCGACTCCATGCGTGGCTCCTGGGCATAGACAGCCGTAAAGGTCAGAAGCAAAACAACCGGCAGCAAGGTTCGTTTGGGCACCCTTACCATGATCGTCGCGGCCCGCATGAACGCCCCGCCAACCGTCCAGTTGACGAAGTTGGCAAACAACATCGCTGTGAACAATCCGAAAACCAAAACGAGCTCTGTGTTCACGACGTTTTCGCTGAAACGAAACACCGAAGGACCCGGGGTGAACCCGCCAATGGAATCCGTTGCGAGAATTATAAAGACAGCCGCCGCATTTCCGGGGATGCCCAAGCCAAGCACCGGGATCAAGTTCGATCCGGATACGGAGCTGTTCGCCGCTTCAGTCGCGGCCACTCCCTCGATGGCTCCTTCCCCAAAGGCCGGCGCTCCTTCTGGGCGGCGACGCTCATGCCGTGCGCGCCCCAACTGGTATCCAAGTGCCGCTGCGAGCGTCGTTCCAATTCCGGGAAGGGCACCAATGATCGTGCCCACGATTGACGACTGGCCGATGTAGGGCGCAATCCGCAGGATTTCCGCGCGGGACAGACGCTGGTCCCCGTGATCGACAATCTGAACAGGTGCTGCAGACAGATTGCTTCTGTGCCAAAGGTCCTCGTACTCTTTCAGGACCGCGCCGACGATCAATACCCCCAGAATGGCCGTCATGATTGAAAACCCGCCCGCCAAAGCGTCGATTCCCAAAGACAGGCGAGGGTAAAAGTCTTCGCCACCCCCGATGAAAACAGCAATCAATCCCAATGCGACCGAAATCAGCCCTTTGCCAGGAGAACCGCCAATAACTGCCGCAATAAAACTGAGCGACAGGATCAAAAGCGCGGTCTTCTCGGGAAAATCCAAATAGCTCTCAACCATCAGGGCAACAAAGGGCGCGCACACGAATAGTACTAGGTCGGAGAACGTGTCTCCTGACACAGAGGACAGATGTGCGACCTTCAATGCCTTGCGAGACTGGCCGCGCTTCGTCAAAGGGTAGCCATCCAATGTGGTCAGATATGCATCCGGTGTCCCGGGTGTGTTGAACAGAATGGCTGGAACCGCCCCTCCGAGCGTCGCGCCTTTCATGATGCCGATCAGAAACCCCAAAACGGGCAGCAAGGCTTCGACATTGTATCCAAAGAAAGAAATAAGGATCGGAAGCGAGATCGCCATCGCCATCGGCCCAGCCAGACCAGGCGTTGCGCCAACCAAGATGCCTGTGACTACGCCGGCAAAGACCATCACCAACGTCAGTGGAATCGGAACACCGAGCAGTTCGAAAGCGGCCGGGCCAAAAATAACCGCCTGCATCCCGGCTAAGATATACTCCAGCGGCTGCATCAATAATCACCGTTGGGCGGCAGCAAAAGATCATCGAATGGCACATCGACTAGCGCAATCAAGCCCATTGTCACTGCGATCGCAATCAGGACGGTGCGGGCCTGCACGCGTCCAGCGGACAAAGACGCCATTCCACCAATCATTGTGACACCTCCAAGGAAATAACCGGTGTATTTCCATGGGAAGGTCTCTCGCAACAGGCGGTACTCTGTGTCTGTGGCGCCGAACTCTTCGGCAACGAGCAGAAGGCCCGGGCCCGCATGGCGCATCAACAAAAGACCAAGGACGATGACAGCGACAAGTGCGCCCGTATGAAAAAACGATGCCAATTCCACCTCGGTGGAAGTGTGCTTTCGCTGCTCGATCAGCAGAAGCACGCCACCGATCACCATCAGTGTGAAGGCGATCGTCGGCGCAAGGGCGTCCCCGATGCTGACTTGCCGGCGGACGTGAACGATCAGGCCTGTACCTGTGTCCTGAGGAACCCAGAGAAACAGACCGACAAGCGCCAAAAGCACCGCGCCACTCCCGATATAGATGTTCAAACGGTACATCCGATCTTCCTCAAAAGGCTGTTGGCCGCGCCAACGCAAGCAGGCACGGCACAGAGGCAAAGACTACTCGGAAGCCGCCTGCATCAGCTCCTTGGCTGATACAAAGCTCTTGTCGATAAAGGATTGGAGCGCCTCACCCGAAAGGGCCTCTCCTCCTCCGAAATTCGCTTTGAGCAGCGCCCCCGCCTTCGTGGTCTCGTCCAACACGATTTCCGAAATCGACTGAGCCAATTTGGCCTGAGCTGCGCCGTCCATGTCCTTTGGCCCGAAGTACATGAAATAGATATCAAGGTTGTACGGCACGCCCAGATCGGCCAACAACGGTGCATCCGGTGTGAGGTTCAGCGGGCGGGACATACCCGAAACAAGCTCCACTAATTCGCCAGCTTTGACACCCTTTGAATGCGCGCCGGCGACAAATCCGGCGTCAAGATCGCCAGCATAAAGCGCGTTCAACATCCCGCTCCCACCTTTGACCATCGTGATGTTCATGTCGATGCCGGCTGCTTTACCCATCAGATATGTCACATCAGCGATCTTTGGCGTAATGGCGCCAACTCTCAAAGGCTCGCCGGCCTTGGCCGCCGCGAGAAAATCATCGAAGGTTTTCCAACCTTTCGAGGCGGGTACGACAAACGCAACCTCAGCCAGCGTCGTGGTCACAATCGGCGTCACATCATCCGGTGTCATACCGGCGGTTCCGTCGGCCATGCCGTAGTCAAGTGCTTCTGAAATACCCATACCAAAGACGGTGCCATCTGACGGGGCACCCTGCATTTCCTTTGCCATGATAAGCCCCGCTTTCCCGGGCGTGTTCTGCGGCGTGATCGTCCACCCCAAGCGGTTCTCCAGCTCTTCCGCGATCAACCGCGCCTGGCTGTCCGAGCCACCCCCGGGCGGGAACGCGATGTGCATCGTGATTGGCCCCGGCGGTGTCCAGTCTTCGGCGAGGCTTGCCGTTGTCGTGATGGAATAGCCAAGCGCAATTGCTCCGAGAGCGAGAAATTTTTTCATGGTAGTTCCTCCCAAAATCTCCATGTTGGAGCGGTAACAGCAATAAACCGGACATGTCAACCTTTTACTGGACATGTCCGGCAAGTGTTCGTATTACATTCTAAAGCGAAGGATCACCCATGGAGCAAAAACACCCGAAACCGTTTGACACGAATGAGCCCCTTCAGGAGTCTGTGACATTCAAGATATCCCGGCTCAGTCAAAGACATGCCTCTCAGGCGTCAAGGGTTCTGCGGGAATTGTCGGGCCCACCGCTGTCAGAGTGGAGGGTCTTGATGCTGCTGGCGACCTATGGACCCGGCACAGCCGCCGAAATCGCAAGATATATCCAATCCGACGACTCTTTGATCAGCCGAACCGTGAAAACGATGCTGGGCAAGGGCCTTTTGCACAGCACGCCTGACCCCAAGGATCGCAGAGCCAGCAAGCTCTCGCTCAGCCAGGAGGGAAGCGCGCTTTATGAGCGGATGCGCCCAAGCATGCACCGCCGCCGTGTGGCCGTTCATGACGCTCTCAGCGAAGAGGAGCGGAACACGTTAAACGCGCTATTGGCCAAACTGGACAGGCGCATGGATGAAATCGATGAGGACTTACAGAGGTACATTGGATGACGAACACAACTCCCCCCGTTTCGCACTTGCCACTTGATGGCGTGAGAGTTCTTGATCTGACCCACGTTATCGCGGGTCCGATGGCAACGCATCAATTGTGCATGATGGGGGCCGAGGTGATCAAAGTCGAACGCCCGGGGGAAGGCGACGGCATGCGTGCGTTGCGCACACAACCAGACCAAAACGGGGTACCACCTGCGTTCCGCGCCCTGAATGCCGGAAAAAAATCGGTCGTCTTGGACCTGAAAGTCGCAGCAGACCGCGAAAAGTTACTCGCCCTAGCCAAGTCGTGTGACGTGTTTGTCGAAAACTTCAGACCCGGTGCCGCAGAGCGCCTCGGTCTATCTGCAAAAGACATACGGCGCGTTCGCCCTGACGTGATATACTGCTCCATCTCGGGCTGGGGACAAATCGGAGAGCTGTCTCCGCTGCCAGCCTACGATCACGTGATACAAGCCGCCACAGGAATGATGGCGATGCAGGGCTCAGAGGGACCACCGGTCAAAGTCGGTTTCCCGGTCGTCGATACGGCAACTGGCATGTCGGCAGCCACAGCGATTCTGGCGGCTTTGTTGCGCCGCGCAAAAGGCGACACATCGGACATCGAAATTGATGTTTCCATGGTCGATAGCGCGATGCTGCTGATGGCAACCGTCTATGCGCAGACAATCGCGACAGACGCAGCACCTCCCCGCGTGGGCAATCGAGGATTTGTCGGCAGTCCGGGCGCGAGCACCTTCGAAACCGCTGATGGCTATGTGTCTATTGCCGCCAATACAATGGGTCAGTTTCGAACATTGTGCAGCATCGTGGGCCGAGCGGACTTGGCACTGCCGCCCTACCTGCCAGACGGATTGTCCGACACCGATTTCTTGTTCAACCTTGCCAGCCCCAAACTTGGGTCTGAGCTGTCAGCGGAAATACGAAACCTTGAAGCAACCGCGTTCGAAAAAGCGCTCATCGCAAGAGGCGTTCCGGCCGCGCGGGTTCGCGATCTTCACGAGTTCTTGACAGAGTTGTACCACAAGACACCAAGCTTGAACGTTCCTGAAGAACCAACGGCTCTTATGCCTGGTTTTCGCAGCGAAGGCGCTCTTAAAAAGGAAAGTTGTTACGCGCCACTGCTGGGTGAACATACAAAAGTAACGCCTGAAACTGCTTGACGTCTCCAAGAAGTAACAGAAAATCAAGTACAACTCCGACTAGCCGACAAAGCCAAACCTCCTGTAAAGGATACTGAATTTCATCGCTGAAATAGAAATCGTTGACTGAAACCCCAGTTTTCGTCGCGTAACTATTGCACATACCGTTCTTGCGTTCCGCAACACGACGTAAGGCAGCTGTGTGCCGCATTGTGTGAACTCACCTACCATCTGATTTTGCTGTTGCGGCGAAAGTCCGCAATGGCGAGCCGCACCACAGCATTTTGAGGTGGTGGCTAAGGTCTGCTTTGGGCCGTTCGCACTAGTTTGAGCGGGGTGACCGAAGGTCGGGAAAGTCCGCAAAGCTGGCTTTTTGAGCAGAGCGGCCCGACAACAGCCTTACGACCGCATCGACCTTCCTCCCCAAAGCACGCTCCTTGGCAACAGACCTGCTTAGGGCATGTAGGTTGACCAAAAAAGGGCGGGGTCTCCCCCGCCCTTTTCATCGAAGCATCAGCTAGTTAGCCGAACTTCTTGATCTCGCCCGACTTGAGCCGCGACAGATAGGAGTCGAGCTCGCGCTTGACGATCGGCATCAGCAGATAGAGTGCGATGATGTTGACAACCGCCATGGCAAAGATCGCCGCATCCGAGAAGTCGATGACCGGGCCCAGGCTGGCCGACGCGCCGATTACCACGAAGATGCAGAAGATCACCTTGAACACCAGTTCAGTGGTCTGGCCTTCGCCGAACAGGAAGGTCCAGGCCTTGAGGCCATAATAGGACCAGCTGATCATGGTCGAGAAGGCGAACAGGATCACCGCGATGGCCAGGATGTACTTGAAGAACGGGAAGGCCGAGGAGAAGGCCGCCGAGGTCAGCGCCACGCCCTTGTTGCCGTCAACGGTCTGGATCGTGCTTGCGCCCTCGTCCAGCAGGTAGTGGCCGGTGTTCGGATCGGCAACCAGCTGACCGGTGATGATGATCACCAGCGCGGTCATGGTGCAGATCACCACGGTGTCGATGAAGGGTTCCAGAAGCGACACGAAGCCTTCGGTGATCGGTTCCTTGGTCCGCACCGCCGAGTGGGCGATGGCCGCCGAACCCACGCCCGCCTCGTTCGAGAAGGCGGCCCGCTTGAAGCCCTGGATCAGCGCGCCGACCATACCGCCAGCAATGCCCAGCCCGGTAAAGGCACCGGCAAAGATCTGGCCAAAGGCCCAGCCGATCATGTCCGCGTTCATCAGGATGATCACCAGTGCGGTGGCCACATAGAGCACGCCCATAAAGGGAACCACTTTCTCGGTGACTTTGGCGATGGACTTCAGGCCACCGACGATGACCGCAAAGACGATACCGGCAAAGATCAGGCCGGTGATCCAGCCCGGGAATTCACCCACAACATTGGTGATCTGCGCATGCGCCTGGTTGGCCTGGAACATGTTGCCGCCGCCAAAGGCACCCAGGATACAGAAGATCGAGAACAGGATCGCCAGGAACTTGCCCGCCGGAATGCCGCGTTCTTCAAAACCCTTGGTCATGTAATACATCGGACCGCCCGAAACGGTACCGTCTGCATATTCGTTGCGGTATTTCACACCCAGCGTACATTCGGTGAATTTCGACGCCATGCCCATCAGACCGGCGAGGATCATCCAGAAGGTCGCGCCCGGGCCGCCGATGCCCACGGCAACGGCCACACCGGCGATGTTGCCCAGACCCACGGTGCCCGACAGCGCGGTGGCCAGCGCCTGGAAATGGCTGACCTCGCCCGCGTCGTTGGGGTCGGAATAGTCGCCCTTGACCAACGCGATCGAATGCGGGAACGCCCGGAACTGGATGAACCCGAAATAGAGCGTGAACACCGTCGCGGCGATCACCAGCCACATCACGATCCAGGGGAACGAGGTGCCGGGAAACGGGCTGAAGATGAAATTGACGAACCAACCGGTCGAACTGGCAAAGATCTGGTTGACCTTCTCGTCGACGGATTGAGCCAGTGCCGGAACTGCGGACAGCATGGCAACCGGCGCGGCCAATGCCGCTGCTTTGGAGAGAGATGTCATGTGTTACCTCGACTGTTGGAGAGTTACGGCACGATGGTGCAAGGAACCGGCGCACATTGCGCCAGGGTGCCCGCAACCGATCCGAAGACACGCGCGGCCAGGCCGCTTTCGCCCTTGCGCGCGACAAAGATCTGGGCAGCGCCGCTGTCGGTGGCGATATCACAGATCGTATCGGCCACGTGGCCATAGCGGATCACCGTCTCCACACTGACACCCTGCCCCGCCAGCTGGCTCTTCAGCGGCGCCATCAGGTGGTTTTCCGCACGGGCCAGTTCCTCACCCCGGCGCTTGTGGCGCTCTTCCAACTCGGTCGGGGTCAGGAACGAATAGGGCGACCACTCCAGCACATGTGCAACGATCAGCGTGGCGCCAACGGCCGCCGCACGCTCCATCGCAAAGTCCAGTGCACGCCGGGACGCCGCGCTGCCGTCGTATCCGACGACGAATTTGGTTGTCATGTCTTCCTCCCTGGGAATGCTGCGCGTCCTTCTGACGCACTTGTAAAGTACAACACAGAACCGGGGATTTGTTTCGAAAATTCCTTGTCTGTCGGAAAATTTTCGGAAAATATCCCGAAATAGGGAGTGAGATAAGAAGTTTTCCGATGGATAGCCTAGACAAGAAGATTCTTTCCGTCTTGCAACAGGACGGCCAGATCTCGATGGCGGCCCTGTCCGAGCGGATCGGGCTGTCGTTATCGGCCTGCCACCGACGGGTCAAGCTGATGGAGGCGGACGGCATCATACGCAACTACGCCGCCCAGATCGACCGCCAGACGGTCGGGCTGGAGGTTCAGGTCTTTATCGAGGTCAAGCTGAACTCGCAACGGCGCGAGGACCTGGAAGCCTTTGAAAAGGCGATCCTGTCAATGCCCGAGATCCTGGAATGCCACATGATCACCGGCGAGTTCGATTTCCTGATCCGGGTCTGTGTGCATTCCCCGGCCGATTACGAGGCGCTTTATCGCAGTTCGCTGTCGGCAATCCCGGCTGTGTCTCAGATGAAGACGCTACTCAGCCTGTCGACGGTCAAGGAGTTTCGCGGCTATCACCTGCGCTGACGCCTCGGGGCGTTACCCGTCCCGTCCGGGCTCTGCCGGGTTGCTGGAGAAGAGCGCGATCTTGTTGCCCTGCGGGTCACGCAGATAGCTCACATAGAATTGCGGCCCATAAGCGGCGCGGAACCCCGGCTGCCCTTCGTCATGGCCGCCTGCCGCCAGGGCTGCGGCATGCAGCGCACGCACCTGCGCCTGATTGCGCGCCTCAAAGGCGACCATGACGCCATTGCCGGCAGAGGCGGGGCCACCGTCGAAGGGCGGTTTGACGTAGAAATCCGGAAAAACAGGCGACTGCCCCGGTTCCACCGGCAGCGCATAGCTCAGCCCCTCGGGCCCTTCTTTCAGACCATAACCCAGCGCCGGCAGAAAGGCCGAATAGAACCGTTTCGCGGCAGCGATGTCATCGGCGCCAACAGTGACATAGGCAATCATCGTACCCCCCTTCTCCCAAGTCGCGGCGCTTACCCGGTGACCTGTTCCAGCGCCGCCTCGACCAGCTCCGGCCCGGCACCGGGACGTACTGCGCCCTCGGACAGCATCCGCCGCCAGCCGCGCGCACCGGGACGCCCGGCAAACAGGCCCAACATGTGCCGGGCCACCTGATGCAGCCGCCCGCCTGCCGCCAGATGCGCCTCGATATAGGGCAGCATGGCGCGCGCCACCGTCACCGGATCGCTGGCCTCTCCGGTGCCATAGATCAACGGATCGACCTGGCACAGGATGTCGGCGGGCTGGTGATAGGCCGCCCGCCCGATCATCACCCCATCCAGCCCCGCCTCCAGATGCGCCCGCGCCGCCGCGAGCGTGTCGATACCGCCATTGATCGAGATATGCAGTTCGGGAAACCGCGCCTTCATCCGGTGCACGAGATCGTAATCGAGCGGCGGGATATCCCGGTTCTCCTTGGGGCTCAGCCCTTGCAACCAGGCTTTGCGCGCATGGATGATGACCCGCTGGCACCCGGCCCCGGTGATCTGCTCCAGAAAGACGGGCAGCACGGTCTCGGGGTCCTGATCGTCGACCCCGATCCGGCATTTCACTGTCACCTCGACATCGACCGCCGCGCGCATGGCGGACACACACTCGGCCACCAGTCCGGGATGCTTCATCAGCACCGCCCCGAATGTCCCCGACTGCACCCGGTCCGAGGGACAGCCGCAGTTGAGATTGATCTCGTCATACCCCGCCTCCGCCCCCAGCCGCGCGGCCTGCGCCAGTTCCTCCGGGTCCGAGCCACCCAGTTGCAGGGCCACGGGATGCTCTTCCGGGCTGAACGCCAGCAGATGCAGCGCCCCCCCGCGCACCAGGGCTGGCGCGGTCACCATCTCGGTGTAAAGCAGCGCTCTCCCACTCAGCAGCCTATGCAGATAGCGGCAATGCCGGTCGGTCCAATCCATCATCGGGGCCACGCTCAAACGCGCTGCATCTTGTGCTTTATGTTTCAAAGCGTTAGCCTCGTTCTGCTTGCAAACCGACCGGGCGTGTTGTCCCCGAGTTCCCGATGAATAAGCCGCACCTGCGACGGTTTGCGATTCTGGTTTCGCCCCATGTAGCACAACCGCACCGACAGAACACCGCCCCGGCCGTCCGGGCAATTCATGGCCGGGACAGCACGTGCTGCGAGGATCAACGGGCAACCTGTGTTATTCTCGGGGTCCGGATGCGATTGCAATGAACCCCGGAGGCATATGCGCCACAACCGATCCGGCCAACCGCAAAGCAAAGACGAAAGGTCTCCATCATGTGCCGCCTTACTCTGATCGCCCTTCTTGCCTGCCTTGCCGGATCGCTATCGGCCCAAACTGCGCCTTCGGCGACCGAGGTGGCGGCCTATGACGGCTTGTTCCGCGCCGCACACAGGGGCGATGTTGCCGAGGTCAGGCGGTTGATCGCGGCTGGCGCCGATGTCGGTGCCCGTGACGGCAGAGGCCGGACACCGGCGCATGTGGCGGCGTTTGCGTCCCAGGACGACGCCCTGCGCGCCCTGGCCGAAGCGGGGGTGGACATGAACGCGCTGGAATATCAGGCCTATGACGTCGTGACCATCGCTGCGGTCGCCGACGACCCCAAGCTGATGTCGCTTGCGATAAGGCTTGGCAATGATCCGGGGCTGACGACCAGCCCCTATGATGGCACAGCCCTGATCGCGGCCGCGCATCTGGGGCATGTCGAGGTGGTGCAACGCCTGATCGCGGCGGGTGCGCCGCTTGACCATGTCAACAACCTGCACTGGACCGCCGTGATCGAGGCAGTGATCCTGGGCGATGGCGGCCCCGATCACCAGGCCGTGCTCGACGCGCTCTTGTCCTCAGGCGCCGACCGCACTCTGGCCGATCGCGAAGGGGTCACACCGCTGGAACATGCCCGCGCACGCGGCTTCGCCGAGATGGTTGAGCGTCTGCAACAGGAAGACTGAAGCACCCCAGCCCGATCAGGCAGGGGTCACACGCCCGCCCCGCAATCCTCCAGGATCATGTCGGCGCCCTTTTCGCCGACCATGATCGCCGGGGCGTTAGTGTTGCCCGAGGTCAGCGTGGGAAAGATCGCGGCATCGACCACCCGCAGACCGCCGATGCCGTGCACCCGCAACCGCGCATCCACCACGTCCCTTTGTGTATCCGGCCCCATCCGGCAGGTGCTGACCGGGTGAAACACGGTTCCGGCCCGCTGACGGATGTCGGCGATCAGATCGTCATCGGAGCGAATGTCCGCACCGGGCAATATCTCGGCCTCGATCAGACGTGCCATCGCCGGGGCCTCGGCCAGCCGCCGCACCAAATGCGCGCCCTCCAGCATCTCCTGAACGTCGATCTCGGTCGACAGGTAATTGGGATGGATCGCCGGATGCTCCGATGGATCGACCGAACGGATCTCCAGATGCCCCCGGCTGGTGGGCCGGGTCGGCTGCGCGCTGAGCAGGAATCCGGGGAACGGATCGGGGTTCATCAGCGGCCGCTTGCCCGGCGGTGCCTTGGTATAGCTGACCGGGGAAAAGAACAGCTGCATGTTGGGGCGATCCAGACCGGGGCGTGAGCGCACAAACCCGCCCGCCTGGTTGACGCCCAGCGACAGTGGCCCGCGCCTGGTCAGCACATAGCGCAGCCCGTGCCAAAGCTTGCCATACCACGGGTGCAGCTGGGTGTTCAGCGTCGGCACGCGCGAGCGGTAGAGGTGGTCGATACACAGATGGTCCTGCAGGTTTCGCCCCACCCCGTCCAGCGCATGGACGACCTCTATGCCCTTGTCCCGCAACAGGTGGGCGGGGCCGATGCCGGACAGTTGCAACAGCTGCGGAGAGTTGATCGCCCCACCCGACAGGATCACTTCGCGCCGGGCGCGCACGGTCTTGACCTGCCCGTTCCGGCGATAGGATACACCCACCGCCCGCTTGTCTTCAAACAGTACCCGTTCGGCCAGCGCGCCCGTCTCGACACGCAGGTTCGCGCGCCGCAGAACGGGGCGCAGATAGGCCCGCGCCGCTGACATCCGCAGGCCGCCCTTGGCAGTGTTCTGATAGGTTCCCACCCCCTCTTGCGTGGCGCCGTTGAAATCAGGGTTGTGCGGAAATTGAAGCTCCCCGCCCGCAGCGATGAAATCCCGGCAGAGCGGGTGCAGATCCCGCTCCATGCTCGCCACATGCAGCGGGCCATTGTCGCCGCGAAAGGCGTCGCCACCCCGGTCATTGGTCTCGGAGCGGCGGAAATAGGGCAGCACATCGTCCCAGCCCCAGCCGGGATTGCCCATCGCCTGCCACGCGTCGAAATCCTGCGCCTGCCCCCGGATATAGACCATCGCGTTGATCGAGCTTGACCCGCCCAGCACCTTGCCGCGCGGCCAATAGCTGACCCGCCCGTTCAGCGCCGGATCGGGTTCCGTGTGGTACATCCAGTTGACGCTGGGCCGGTAAAAGGTCTTGCCATAGCCGATCGGCATCCAGATCCAGAAGTTCAGATCGCTGCCTCCCGCCTCCAACAGCAGCACCGTGAACCGGCCATTGGCGCTCAGCCGGTTGGCCAGCACGCAACCCGCCGATCCAGCGCCCACGATGATGAAATCATAGTCCGACATGTTGCCCCTACCGGTTGAAGCTGTCCAACAGGCGATAGGCCCCGATGGTCAGCGCCACGCCTGCGCTTCTGAGCGAATGAAACGGAATGGGCCGCACCGGCGTGACCGGGAAATCCAGCGCATCCTCGGGCACGCCCAGCACCCAATCCGCCAGAATGGTGCCCATCACCGTGGCATTGGCGACACCCCGGCCATTGAACCCCAGCCCCGCCATCACGTTCGGGCTCAGCCGGTGCAGCCCGGGCAGGCTGTCGACCGTCATCGCCACATCACCGCCCCAGGCATGCACCCAATCCGCCGCGCGCAACTGGGGAAACAGCGCCTCCGCCGCCTGCCTCAGTTCCTGTTGCCTGCGCCGGGTGCCCGCCTCGCCCCGCGCGCCGCGCCCGCCCATGACAAACCGCCCGTCCGCGGTCTTGCGATAGTATTGGATCAGCCGACGCGTGTCGGTCGGCGCTTGATCCTCGGGCAGGATCCCCCGGATCACATTGTCCGACAGCGGCGCCGTGGCGACCTGCACCGAGGTTACCGGCACCACCGACCGGCCCAGCGCTCCACCAAAGGGGCCGGTATAGGCATTGGTGCAGACCAGCGCGCGCCGCGCCTTTACCTGGCCCCGCGCGGTGCGTACCATCACCCCCGCACCTTCGTCCTCGAACCCGATGGCCCGGCTATGGCCATGGAGCACCGCGCCGGCGCGGATCGCCGCATGCGCCAGTCCCAGCGCATAGTTCAAAGGGTGGATATTGCCGCCGCGCCGGTCGATCACCGCGCCCAGATAAGCCTCGGCCCCGACCAGCCGCGCGGTTTCAGCCGCGTCCAAATCGTCATAGTCGGCGCCGTGCGCCCGCCACTGGCGCGCGATCTCGCGCAGCATGGCCAGCCCGCGCGTGTTGGTAGCCGTGCGCAGAAACCCGACCGGCCGCGCATCGCAGTCGATCCCGTGCCGCGCGATCAGGTCGAAGACCAACCGCCCGCCATCGCCCCAGCGTGACACCATGCGCCGCCCCAGATCCGCGCCAAACCGGGCGACGAGGTCGTCCGGGTCGGGTTTCAGCGCCGGGTTAACCTGACCGCCATTGCGCCCCGATGCGCCCCAGCCCGGCGTCTCGGCCTCCAGCAGGATAACCCGCTGCCCCGCCTCGGCCAGATGCAACGCCGCCGAAAGCCCGGTGAACCCGCCGCCCACGATCACCACATCCGCCTCGGTCGCACCCGCCAGCGGCGGGCAATCCGGAGCGGCATGCGCGGTCGCGGTCCACAGACTGTCGGCCAGCGCCGCGCGTTCGTTCTCGATCATTGCATCATCCTGTCCGACTAGTCGCAACATCCATCACCGGACATCGACTCGACGGCCGATGATCGACAGACCTTGCCACGAACCATCACCAACTGACCCATCATTTCGATTTCGTCTTCTGCTGTCCAAACACCTGCGCCAGCACCATCATCCCCGTCGTCACCAGGATCATGATGGTCGAGATCGAGGCGATGGTCGGGTCGATCTGGTCGCGCAACGCGTTGAACATGTTGCGTGTCAGGGTCGGGTTGTCACCGCCCGAGACGAACATCGCCACCACCACCTCGTCAAACGAGGTCAGAAAAGACAACAGCGCACTCGTCACCACGGCAAAGCGGATCTGAGGCAGCGTCACGGTCAGAAACGCCTTCCACCGCGGTGCGCCCAGGCTGCGGGCGGCCTCCTCCTGGCTCATGTCAAAACTCTTCAGCGCCGAGCCGGTGACAATCACCACCAGGGGCAGAGCCAGCACCGTATGCGCCAGCACCAGCCCGGTGACGGTATAGAGGATCTGAAGCTGCACATAGGCATAGAACGCCCCGATCGCGACCAGCACCACCGGCACCATCATCGGCGTGATCATCAGCACAAAGGCCGCGCGCACAAAGCGGATTTTCGAGCTGTGCAGGCCATAAGCCGCCAGCACGCCCACCGGTGTCGCCACCAGCATGGTCAGCAACGCGACCTTGAACGAGGTCCGCGTCGCCAGCATCCATTCCGGCGAGCCGAAGTAATGGTCATACCAGCGCGTCGACCAGGTTTCGGGCGGAAACTCCAGATACTGGCTGTCGGAAAACGACATCGGCACCACGATCAGCGTGGGCGTCACCAGCAGCACCATGGTGATCACCGCGATCACATAAAGCCACAGGCGCTGGCCATGGGTGATCTGGGTCTCGGTCGCGGGACTTCGGAACCAGCGCAACATCAGTGCCCTCCCCCGGTCATCTTCTCAAGGTTCAGGAAACGCGAGGCAATCCACAGGATCACCATGGTCGAGACCAGCAGCACCACGCCAAGCGCGCTTGCCGCCCCCCAGTTCACGAAGAGCTCGATATTGGACACGATCTTCATCGACACCATGATCACCTTGCCGCCGCCCAGCACCGCCGGGGTGACAAAGAAGCCAAGGCAGAGGATGAACACCATCAGCGACCCGGCAAAAAGACCCGGCAGGGTCAGCGGAAAGAACACCGTCCAGAACGCCCGGCGCGGGCTGGCGCCCAGGTTCGCGGCCGCCTTCATCAGGTCGCGGTCAATCGCCTTCATCGCGCCATAGACCGGCAGGATCAGAAACGGCAGCATGATATGCACCATGCCGATCAGCGTGCCGGTCATATTGTGCACCATCTTGATCGGCTCGTCCCACAGCCCCAGCGAGATCGCCCATTCATTCACCAGCCCGCGCTTTTGCAACAGCACCAGCCAGGCATAGGTGCGCACCAGAAGCGAGGTCCAGAATGGCAACAGCACCGTGATCAGGCACAGGTTGGCGATCCGGTTGGGCAGGCCCGCGATGAAATAGGCCAGCGGATAGCCGATCAGGATGCACAGGCCGGTGGTCAGGAAACTGACCTCGAACGTGGTCTGAAAGATGCGGGCATAGGATTTCCGCTTCAGCATCCGCTCGTAGTTTTCCAGCGAGAAACTGCCATCCGCCCCGATAAACGAGACATAGAACAGCCAGCCCACCGGAATGACCAGAATGACAAGGATCAGCAGTATCGCGGGCGAGCCGAGGCCAAAGAGCCTGAGCCGCTCCAGCCACTCGTCCCGCCTCAGCCCCGCCTCGTTGGTGCGTATCGCCTCCATCCTAGCCCTCGCTTCCGTCGATCAGCACGGTATCCTCGGGCGCCAGGCAAAGTGTCAGCGCCTCGCCCACCGCAGGCAGGGCGGTGACATTGGCGCCTCGCATGGCGCCGCGCAGCACGATCTGCGCCCCATTGGCCAGCGCCGCATGCAGCAGGAAACTGTCGCCCTGATAGACCACCTCGGTTGCGGTGGCGGCAAAGTTGTTGACCCCCTCGCGCGGCCCTTCGCGTGACAGCACCACCCGTTCCGGGCGGATCATCAACAGCAGGCTGGCCGCCTCGGGCGGCGGGCTGTCATGCAACAGCGGCGTTCCGTCGAACAGGATAGCCGCCCCGTTGCGCGTCACCGGCAAAAAGGTGGATTCCCCGATGAAATCCGCCACGAAGCGGTTGGCGGGCCGCTCGTACAGGTCGCGCGGCGTGGCCAGCTGCATGATCCGCCCATGGTTCACCACCGCGATCCTGTCCGACATGGTCAGCGCCTCGCGCTGGTCATGGGTCACATAGACCGTGGTCATGCCCAGCTTTTCATGCAGGTGCCGCAATTCGATCTGCATCTGGTCGCGCAGCTTCTTGTCCAGCGCTGACAGCGGCTCGTCCATCAACAGGATGCGCGGCTCGAACACGATGGCGCGGGCCACGGCCACGCGCTGGCGCTGGCCACCCGACAACTGGTCGATCCGCCGCTCGCCAAACCCGCCCAGCTGCACCGTTTCCAGCGCCGCCTCGACCCGCTGGGCGATCTCGGGTTTGGGCACCTTTCGCAGCTTCAGCGGGTACCCCACATTGCCCGCCACCGTCATATGCGGAAACAGCGCATAGCTTTGGAATGTCATCCCCACATCACGCAGATGCGGCGGCGTGCGGATCACCTCGCGGTCGCCGAATTTCAGACTGCCGCAATCGGGCCGGGTGAACCCCGCCAGCACCATCAACAGTGTCGTCTTGCCCGACCCCGACGGACCCAAAAGCGTCAGGAACTCGCCACTCTGCACCTCAAGCGACACGTCGTTCAGCGCATGTACCGGACCATAGGTCTTGGTCACGTTCCGGACCGAGATCGGCAGGGCTTCGTTGGTTCTGGAGGTCAAGACAAACCCTCGCATTCTTCGTTCGAGAAACAAGCGGGCGCCGCAGCGCCCGCCCTTGAATGGCAGGAAACCCGCCTCACTCGGTCAGCATTTCCTGATACATCTCGGCCGCGATGGTCTCCCACTTGGCATACCAGTCCAGCGAGACCGGCAGCTGCATCGCCGCGTTATCCGGCGACGAGGGCAGACCCGCCGCCACATCAGCGGTAATCTCACCGGTCTCATAGGCCGCCTTGTTGGTCGGCCCATAGGTGATGTATTTCGGCAGATCGTCCTGATACTCGGGTTTCGAGATCTCGTTGAGGAACATCATCGCCGTATCGCGGTTCGGCGCGCCCTTGGGCACCGCGAAACAGTCGTAGTCGAGCAGTGCCTGGTTGAAGCTATAGGCCACCTTGGCGCCGTCTTTGGCGGCATTGTCGAACCGACCGTTCCAGCCGGTGGTCATGTCGACCTCGCCATCCTTCATCAACTGCGCATGCTGTGCGCCCGAGGTCCAGAAGACCGAGATATGCGGCTTCAGCTCGCGGATCTTGTCGATCGCGCGTTCGATCCCCTCTTCGCTGTCGAGCACGCTATAGACATCGCCGGGCGCCACACCATCGGCCATCAGCGCCCCTTCCAGCGCGCCCGCCACCTTGCCGCGATAGGCGCGTGTGCCGGGGAACTTCTCGACATCCCAGAAATCGGCCCAGCTCTGCGGTCCGTTCTCGCCATAGGTGTTGGTGTTCCAGGCATAGACGGTCGAGAACACATCGCCGCCGATGCAGTAATCGGTGTAAAGACCGGGATAGAAGGTCGAGACGTCGATCACGTTATAGTCGAGCTTCTCCAGCAGCCCCTCGGCCGCAGCCCGCGCCGCAGAACCCGAACCGCTGGCGACGATATCCAGCGTCACCTGCCCCGAGCTGACCTGAAGCCGCACATCGGACATGCCGCCATAGGTCTCCTGCTTGACCTCGATACCGGTATTGGCGGCGGCGGGTTCGAACAGCGCCTTGCTCTGCGCCTCCTGATACGAGCCGCCCCAGGACGCGATGGTCACGCTCTTACCCTGCGCAAAGGCACCCGTCGCCATGACAGCGGCCGTGATCGTCAGAATTGTTCTCGTTTTCATTGGCTTCCTCCCTTTGGTGTTTTCCGGGTCCTGCCCTTGTCTCCGGCAGGCAGCGGGCAATTCGCCCAAGTCATCTTTCCCCTACCGCGATGGTGCGGGCACCACTGCGGCAAGTGATCCTCGAATCCCAAACCTTGGTTTCGATCCGTTAATACCGGGGCCAGCGCGGCACAGGCGCCGCCCTGCCCGGCGCGTCAGGTCATCTGCAAAGCCTTTCGAAACTGTCGTTGATCCTTCCAGCGATACCAGGCCACCGCCGCAGGCAGGAACCAGGGCTTGCCGCGATAGAGGGGCCGTGTGGGAAAGGGCAGACCGTCGAAACCGGTTTGTCCCTCGGCCAGACCCAGCACCTTTTGCCCCGCGCGCATCCCCAGATAGGGCGCCATCGACACGCCCGATCCGCAATAGCCCATGGCGTAATGAATACCGTCCTGCACCCCGGTATGGGCCAACTCGTCGAAACTGTATGCCACCGTGCCGCTCCAGGCATGGCTCAGCGCCACACCCTCAAGCTGGGGAAAGATGCGGCACATGTCCTGCCGCAGCCGGGCCGCCCCGGCCAGCGCCGTGGTTTCCGAGGCCGAGACGCGCCCCCCGAACAGCACCCGCCGACGGTCGGGCGAGGCGCGGTAATAATAGACCACCTTGCAGGTATCGCTGGCGATGCGGTCGCCGGGGAACAGTTCGTCAATGGTCGCCTCGGGCAGTTCCTCGGTGGCGATGATATAGCTGCCGATCGGGATCACCCGGCGCTGCAACCAGGGCGTCAGCGCGGTGGTGTAACCATTGGTGGCGACGATCACGTCCCGCGCCTCGACCACGCCCTTGGCGGTCTCGACCCGGAACCCCGACCCGTTGCGCGCAATCCCCTGCACCCGGCACTGGCCCACAACCTGCGCCCCGGCCCCGAGGGCCAGACGCAGCAATTCGCGGTGAAACTTGCCCGGATGCAGCGAGCAATGGGCCGAAAACACCACCCCGCCGAAATAGGCATCCGTCCCCAACTGGCGGCGTTGCTCGACGCGCGGCACGGCAAAGCTCTCGATCCCTTCCTGATGGCGCAGCGTTTCGGCATCACGCGCCAACTCCTCGTAATGGCCCGGCGTATGCGCCGCATGAAACCGCCCGACCCGGCGGAAATCGCAATCAAGCCCTTCGCGGGAAACAAACTCGCCGATCCAGCGCAGCGCGTTGGCGCCCTCGGCCCGGATACCGCGCGCCCGCTCAAACCCGAACTTCGCGGTCAGTTTCTCCAGCGAGGGTTTCACACTGGTGCTGATCTGGCCGCCATTGCGGCTGCTGCATCCGTAACCCGGATCCTCGGCATCGACGACCAGCGTCGAGCGACCGCCGCGCGCCGTGGTCAGCGCCGCGCTCAGCCCGGTATAGCCCGCCCCGACAATCAGCACATCGACCCTGGCCGATGGCCGCTCCTGCAAGGTCGGCATCGGGCCGAGCTGATCGTGCCAGAATGGCGTCTGCCTGATGCTCGAAAGTGGCATTGGGTTGACCGCGATGCTCCCTTCAGCCGCGGCAGGACATGCCCCACCCGCTGGCTTCGACGGAAACGCTAGGCCAATATTGGCACACAATTCATATCCAATATCACAAAAACGTCATACCAATCCTAACGCAGGGCCGGCAGCTCACGCAGGATGCCCATGCCACGCGCGATATCCTCGGGCGCAGCACAGCCAAAGCCAAAGACCAGACCGGATTGCGAAATTGGCGACAGACAATAGCGCCCCAGCGGCGCCAGGGTCACCCCCTGCTCGGCCGCCTGCGCTACTACCTCCGCCTCGTCCACGCTCCGTTCCAGAAATGCGGGCGTGTGAAACCCGCTGGTCGTCTCTTGCAGGCGGATGCTCTCGGGCAGGTCGCGCGCGGCCTCCAGCAAGGCCTCGTAACGCGCCTTGTAAAGCTGCCGCATCAGCCGGATATGCGTGGCGAAATGCCCCTCGTCCATGAACTCGGCCACGATCGCCTGTGTCGCGGTCGACGGCCCGCTGGCCCAGGTATTGAACATGCCATCAAAGGCCGCGACCATCCGCTCGGGCACCAGCACAAACCCCAGCCGCAGCGACGGGAACAGCGATTTCGAGAAGGTGCCGACATACAGAACCCGCCCATTGGCGTCGATACTGTGCAGCGCCGGGCGCGGCGCGTTGCCAAAGTAGAACTCGCCGTCGTAATCATCCTCGATGATCAGCGCCTGGGCCTGTTCGGCGGCCTGCAACAGCTCCAACCGCCGGTGCAGCGACATGACATGGCCCAGCGGCTGCTGGTGCGAGGGCGTGACAAAGGCCAGCCGGAAATGCGGCGCCTTGGCCAGCCCGTCAGACACCACCATGCCCTGCGCATCCACCTCCACCGGCACCAGCTCGGCGCCCTCGGATAACAGCGCATTGCGCGCACCCGAGGCGCCGGGATTCTCCATCCAGACCCGGTCGCCCGGATTGAGCAAGAGCCGCCCGATCAGCGAAAACGCATGTTGCGCGCCCGAGGTGATGAACACCTGCTCGGGGTCGCAACGAATGCCCTTGAGCGCGCTCAGATGAGTGGCAATCGCCCGGCGCAGCGCGGCCAGCCCCTTGGGCTGGCCATAGCCCATGACGTCGCCGCGCCCGCCGCGCAGGTGCCGCGCCGACAGCCGCGCCCAATGCGCCATCGGAAAGGCATCGAGCGCCGGCAGCGCGGTGACAAAGGCCCGCGGCTTGTGCGGCAGCCAGGCCCGCCGTGCATAGGCGGGTTCGGCATGGCTGATGACATAAGACAGCCTGGGCTTGCGACCGGCACTGACCGCCCCCTGACTGGGGGCGGTTACGCTCTGGTCCTCCAGCGTCTCGCTGACATAGGTCCCGGCCCCGATGCGCGACACCAGCATGCCTTCGGCGACCAGCCGGTCGATGGCGTCGATCACCGTGGTGCGCGACACACCCACCTCCTTGGCCAGCGTCCGCGTCGCCGGCAGCCGCTCACCCGCGCGCAGCGCGCCGGACAAGATCATGTCGCGCAGCGCCATGTAGAGCTGAACGCTGACACTGCGCCTGAGTGTCCGGTCCAGCCGGATCGAGGACAGCAAGGCGCCTGCGGCATGTTTCACGGACAGCTCCTTGTCAATTGGTCTGGCGAAAATGTCGAAATGGATATACCTGCCAGCCCGATTTTTCTCCAGCCTTTTAACAACACCCGTCCGCCCCGGTCGGCCAAACCCGGAAAATCACATGAAGCTTGCCAAACTCGAAACCTTCTCCACCCCATATGTCTGCTTCGTCCGGGCCACCGCCGAGGACGGCGCACAGGGCTGGGGACAGGTGGCGCCCTATTACGCCGACATCACCGCGCAGGTGCTGCACCGGCAGGTCGCACCCTACGCGCTTGGGATGGACTGCACCGACTTTGACGCCATGCTCGACATCGTGCGCGACCGCGAGCACAAGTTCCCCGGCTCCTACCTGCGCCGCGCGATGGGCGGGGTCGACACAGCGCTCTGGGACATGCACGGGCGGCGCGCGGGCAAACCGGTCTGCGAACTGATCGGCGGCACGCCCGGACCGGTGCGCGCCTATGGCTCGTCGATGAAACGCGATATCACGCCGGTGGACGAGGCCGCGCGGCTTGCGCGCCTGCGCGACGAACAGGGCTTTGACGCCTTCAAATTCCGTATCGGCGCCGAGGTCGGCCGCGACCAGGACGAATGGCCCGGCCGCACCGAAGAGATCGTGCCGACCATGCGCCGCGCCATGGGCGACGATGTGGCGCTGCTCGTCGATGCCAATTCCTGCTACTCCCCCGCCCGCGCCATCGAGGTCGGGCGGATGCTGGAACAGCACGGCATCTCGCATTACGAGGAACCCTGCCCTTATTGGGAGTTCGAGCAGACGCGTGAAGTGACCGAGACGCTCGACATCGACGTCACCGGCGGCGAGCAGGACTGCATGATGGAACGCTGGCAGACGATGATCCGCGACCGCGTGGTCGACGTACTCCAGCCCGACATCTGCTACATCGGCGGCATTGCGCGCACCCTGCGCGTGGCCCGCATGGCCGAGGCTTCTGGGATGCCGATCACCCCGCACGCGGCCAACCTGTCTATGGTGACGCTTTTCACCATGCACCTCTTGCGCGCGATCCCCAATGCCGGGAAATACTTGGAGTTCTCGATCGAGGGGCTGGATTACTATCCCTGGCAACAGGGGCTGTTCCTGACCGATCCCTATGTCATCACCGATGGGCAGGCCACGGTGACAGATACCCCCGGCTGGGGGGTCGAGGTCAACCCCGACTGGCTGGCCCGCTCTGCCTATCAGGTCAGCGAAATGCCCTGACCGCGGTCACCAGATCTGCCCGAACCCCGCCGGACGGTCGGGCGCCGGGTGCGGCCCCGCGCCCGTCAGTTGTGCCGCCAGCCCCGCCGCCAGATCGCGCACCAGCGCCAGCGCGGCGCTCAGTTCGCCATTGGCAAAGCTCTCAAGAACCCGCATGGCCTCTGCCGCGCAACCGCCCTGCACAGCCAGTTCCGCCACCTTCAGATGCGCCGCGACCAACTCGTCCAGACACACCTCGCGGCGGGCAAAGGCGCCGTGCACCGGCGCCAGCGCACCCTCACCTGTCAACTGCATCAGGTACATCAACCGTTTGCAGTCCTGGAACGCCCCGACCGTGGTCTCATGCCGCTGCGGCACCAGCGACACCGTGTCCCTGCCGCCGCTCACCGCCTTGCGCAGGTCCATGAACCGATGCGACTCGCCCGTGGTCAGATAGCGGTGCGGCCCGTATTCCGCCGGGATACTTTCCTGCCCCAGGAATACCGGCGAAAACGGCGCCGACAGCGCGCCGCAGGCGGCGTGCCACATAGGCACCAGCCCGGGGTTTGCTGCACGCACCAGCGGCACCACCTGCCCGTATCCGGCCGTGTCCCCGGTCAATCTCTCGGTGCGGATGGCCCAGATCATATCCTCCAGCCCGATCTTCTCGGGCCGGGCGGCGCGTGCCTGCATCTCCGCCTCGATCCAGCGGATACCCTCCCAACGCCCCTTGCCGTCGCCATAGATCGCGTTGGCGTCGAACGGCCCCTGATCATACCACCCCTGCTCGCGCGCAAAGCTGACGAAATTCGGCGCGTAAAGGAAATCGGGGTGATCCGGCTCATCCACCGGCACCTCCAACACATAACCCGGGCGCGAGGCGCGTATGCTGTCGGGACCCAGCCGCTCGGCCACCCACAGCCCCTGCCCGCCCGCGAACTGGATCATCACCCAGGCCTCGTCGGCATCGGCAAAGAGATGCGAGTTGCCGCCATAGCTGGCCTCGCCATGCTCGGCGATCAGCGCCGCACAGAGTTCCACCGCTCCACGCGCGCTGGTGGCGCGCTCCAGTACCGCGCGCGCCAGATCGCTATAGGTGAACCCGCGCTGGTCCCGGGGCGTCATCTCGCGCAGTTCGGCCCGCGAGGTCGACCAGACATCGCGCACCGCAACGCCCGCTGCGTTCACACCGCCATTGGTGATCGGCGCCGGAACGCCCAGGTAATAGGAATAGCTGACCCGCATATGGCGCAGCGTATGCGCCGCCTGCGGCACCGCGATGCGCTGCCCCGGCATGTCGGCGCCCGGCCCGACGCCCACCTCGATGGTCGCGCCCTCGAGGTGATCGGCGGCGGGCACGATCTCCAGCCAGTGCGACGATGGTTCATCGCCATAGCCTGCCAGCCAGGCATGCCCCGTCCGGCTGTGGTTCCGTCCCACATAGATTGCATAGCTCACGCCGGTTCTCCAACCTTTGGCCGGTGGCACAGGTACACCCGCTCCCCCCGCCGCCATGTTTCGCTGACCCCGATCGCACCAATGGTTTCGGGCTGTTCCAACGGGTTATCGTCCAGAATGACCAGATCCGCCAGCTTGCCCACCTCGATCGAGCCGCGCTCGTGCTCGCGGAACACCTGCCAGGCGGCGTCGATCGTGTGGGCCCGCAGCGCGGTCATCACATCCACCCGCTGTTCCAGCCCCAGCACCCGGCCCGACCGGCTGCGCCGATTGACCGTCGTCTCGACCAGCCGCAAGGGCCGCGTCGGCGTCACCGAAGCGTCGTTATGGATGGTGAACCGCACCCCTTCCGCCTTGGCCCACCCGGTGGGAGAGATATGCACCGCCCGCGCGGGCCCTAGGATCTCGTCGTGATGCTGGTCGCCCCAGACCTCGACATGCGCCGGAAAGAAGCTCACCGTCACACCCAGCGCGGCACAGCGGGTCAGCTGGTCGCGCCGCATCACCTGGCCGTGGATGATCGTGTGCCGGTGATCGGCGCGCGGATGCTCGGCCAGCGCCGCCGCCACCGCATCCAGGAACATGTCCGAGGCCGCATCGCCATTGCAATGGGTATGGGTCTGGAACCCCAGCCGGTGCAGCCTGCACACCTCGGCCATCAGGGTATCGCGGTCGATATAGGCCAGCCCGTACTCGTCGCTGCCCAGATACGGCTCGGTCAGAAGCGCGGTGCGCATCAGGAAAGACCCATCCGCCAGCAGCTTGCGCGGCCCCAGCGCAATCGCCCCATTGCCCGGCCACTGCGCGCCCAGCCCTTCACGCGAAAACGCGGGCTCGATCTCGGCCACCGGCAGCAGGATCAGGTCAATCCCCGGATCGCCACCCGCAGCCACACCGGCAAAAAGCTCCAAGAGCGGTAAAGCAGTCCAGGCATTCTGCGCCAGCGTCACCCCCTGCGCCAGGTACTCCGCCCGCGCCGCCGCGAAACTGCGCGCAAAGGCATCCGCATCCAACAGGAAATGCGTATCCCCCATCTCGCCCATCGCCGACAGGCCCTCGATCCCGCCGGCCAGCCGACCGGACCCGTCGCGCAGGTACCGCCCGCCCTCGGGGTCGGGTGTGCCCTCCCCGATCCCCTGCCGCGCCAGCGCCGCCGAATTGGCCACCCCGCAATGGCCCGAGGCATGGATGACCCAGATCGGGTGGTCGCGCGACACCGTGTCGAGCTCGTCGCGCGTCGGCAACCGCCGCTCGGCCAGCCGGCTTTCGTCCAGCGCCGCGCCCATCACCCAGTCGCCCACCGGTGTCCGCGCCACCCGGGCCGCGAGCCGGTGAAACACCTCCGCCAGATCGACGCTTTCGGACAGATCGGCCCGCAACAGGCGCACCATCGCCGAATCCGGGAAATGCCCGTGCGGATCGATGAACGCCGGCAGCAACGTGCGCCCGACCAGATCGTGTTGCACCGCCTCGGGCAGGCTGCGGCGCAGCGCCTCCAGCGACCCGGTGGCAACGATCCGGTCGCCCCTGATCGCCACCGCTTCGGGTCGGGTATCGCTGGCATCCATGCTCAGGATCGGGCCACCGGCAAAGATCACCCCGGTCATGACGCGGCCGCCGCCGTGTCCCAGCCCGCCGGGAAATGGCACCGATGCGCCCCGCCCTTCGCCGCCTGCCAGCGCGGCACCTCAGTCGCGCAGCGCGGCTGTGCAAACGGGCAACGGGTGTGAAACTCGCAGCCCTTCGGCCGCCGCAGGATGCTCGGCGGCTCGCCCTGCAACTCGACCCGCATCAACTGCGCGTCGGGATCGGGCTCGGGGTTGGCGGCCAGCAGGGCCAGCGTATAGGGGTGCTGCGGTTTGGCGAATACCGCCTCGGTCTCGCCCTCCTCAACCAGCTTGCCCAGGTACATGATCCCCACCCGGTCGGTGATATGGCGCACCACGTTCAGGTTGTGGGTGATGATCATGATCGCCAGCCCCAGCTCGTCCTGAAGCCGGGCCAGCAGGTTCAGCATCTCGCCCTGGATCGACACATCGAGTCCCGCCGTCGGCTCGTCCGCGATCAGCAGTTTCGGGCTCAGCGCCAGCGCCCGCGCCACGCCCACCCGTCGCGCCTGCCCGCCCGAGATCTGATAGGGATAGCGCGCCGCAAACTCCGGCGGCAGGCCGACCATGGCCAGCAATCGCCGCGCCTCCCCATCCAGATCGCGCTCGCGCATCCCCTGGATGCGGAACGGTTCGGTGATCAGAGACTTGACCGACAATCGCGGCGACAGAGAGCCGATCGGATCCTGGAACATCATCACGATCTCGCGCCGCAGCGGCCGGAATGCGCCCTCGGCCAGCCCGCGCAACTCCTGCCCGCGATAGAGGATCGAGCCTTCGCTGGCATGGTGCAGCCCCGCCACCGCGCGCGCCAGCGTGGTCTTACCCGAGCCGCTCTCGCCAACGATGCCATAGGTCTTGCCCTCCTCGACATCCAGGCTGACGCCAGACACAGCATCGATGCTCCCGGCCGAGGAGAACACGCCGCCCCGGACCCGGAACCGCACCACGACATCGCGGATCTCAAGCAGCGCGCTCATGCGGTTTCCCTTTCGGTGATCAGGTGACAGGCGGCGCGGTGGCCGTCTCCGGCCAGGGCCATCGCCGGGCGCGCGGCACAGGCCGCATGGCGCCTCTCGCAGCGGTCGGCAAAGATGCAGCCGCCCGGCAGGTTGACCAGATCGGGGATGTTGCCGGGAATGGTCGGCAAAACCCGGGTCTTGACCTTGATATGGCCCGGATCGCACTCCAGCAGCGCCCGCGTATAGGGATGCGCCGGGGCATGGAACACATCGCGCACCGATCCGGTCTCCACCACCTCGCCCGCGTACATCACCACCACCTCGTCACAAAGCTCGGCAATCACCCCCAGATGGTGCGAGATGAACAGCACGCCGCATCCGATCTCGTCCTGCAATTCCCGCAGCCGCTTGATGATCTGCACCTCCAGCGTCGCATCCAGTGCCGTGGTCGGCTCATCCGCGATCAACAGCGCCGGTTTCGCCATCAGCGCCATGGCAATGGCGATCCGCTGGCGCATGCCGCCCGAAAACTCGAACGGATACTGGTTCAGCCGCGCCTCAGGGTCTGGAATGCCCACCAGCGCCAGCATCCGTTCGGCGCGCTGCCGCTTCTCCGCCCGGCTCAGCCGCTCGCGGTACTGGATGTCCATCATCTGCCGCCCCACGGTCAGTACAGGGTTGTGGGTCTGCATCGGATCCTGAAACACCATCGAGATCTGCGTCCCCCGCAGCGCGCGCATCTGCGCCTCGGTCTCGGCCAGCAGGTCACGTCCCTGAAACCGCACCTCGCCCGCGCCGACCCGCGCATTGGGTGCCATCAGCCGGATGATCGCCGAGATCAGCGTGGACTTGCCACAGCCCGACTCCCCCACGATCCCCACGATCTTGCCCTCGGGCACCATCATCGACACGTCGCGCAAGGCCCGCAACTTGCCGCGCGGCGTGCTGTATCCAACCGACAGGCCACGAATGTTCAGAACCGCCATCACTTGCCCCCCTTGCCGCGCAGTTTCGGATCGACCACATCCCGCAGCGCCTCGCCCAGAAAGGTGAAGCCGACCGTGGTCAGAATAAGCGGGATGCCCCCCGCGATGATCAGCCAGGGCGTGTTGCGGATCAGGTTGTAGCCATCGTTCAAGAGCGATCCCCAGGACGGAGTCGGCGGCTTCACCCCCATGCCGAGAAAGGACAGCCCCGCCTCCAGCCCCACCACCGTCGGAATATCCATCGCCGCCAGAACCGCCAGCGGGCCCAGCACATTGGGCAGCAGATGCACGCCCATGATCCGCGCGGTCGAGGCGCCCAGCGCCCGCTCGGCGGTGATGAACTCGGCCTCGCGCAGCGATTGCGTCAGTGTCCGCACCACCCGGCCATAGGTCGGGATCGAGGTCACCATGATTACCAGGATCACCGTGTTCAGGCTTGGCCCCACCAGCGCCACAACCGCCAGCGCGAACATCACGGTCGGAAACGACCGGATGGTGTCGAACAAAAGCACGATCAGGTTGTCCAGCCAGCGCGGCCCATAGCCCGCGATCATCCCCAGAATCAGTCCAAAGAATATCGCCCCGCCGATGGTCGGCAGCGCCACCTGAAGCGCCACGCGCCCGCCCCAGATCACCCGGGAAAACGTGTCGCGCCCCAGCTGGTCGGTGCCCATCAGATGCGCCACACTCGGCCCCTGCAACCGGTCGGGCACATTGAGCGCGACAGGGTCATAAGGCGCAATCCAGGGCGCCAGCACCGCCGAGGCCAGGATCGCCAGCACGATGATCAGCCCGGCCAGCCCCAGCGGATCGCGCGCCAGATGATACAGGATCTCTCCCAACTCGGACCGGGGTTTGGGCAAGCTTGCGTCGGTCATGTCCGGTCCCTCATTTCCCGGCCCGGATCCGCGGATCCAGAATTGCGTTGACGATGTCGGCCAGCGTGGTCGAGGCGACAAAGATCAGGGTGGAAAACAGGACCGATCCCATCACCACCGGGTAGTTGCGGGTTGTGATGCTGTCGATCACCAGCTTGCCCAGCCCGGGGCGCGAGAACACGATCTCGGTGAACACCGCCGCCGAAAGCAGGAACCCCATGCCGACCCCGATCACCGTGACCGTGGGCAGGATCGCCAGCCGCAGCGCATAGCCAAAGACGATCTGCCGCTCGGGCAGGCCAAAGGCGCGCGCGGTGCGGATATGCCCCTCGCCCATCACTTCCAGCATCGAGGCCCGCACCAGCCGCGCGATATAGCCGACCCAGCTCAGCCCGATGGCAAGGCTCGGCAGCACCAGGTGATGCAGCTGGTCGCCCCAGTTCCCCGCATCCCCCGCCCCGATGGCCGGAAACCATTGCAGCTTCACCGCAAAGATCAGCAGCGAGTAGAGTGACACCACAAAGGCGGGCACCGCGATCACCGAGACCGACAAGATCCCGGTCAGCCGGTCGCCCAGCGAATTCCGATGGATGGCCGAATAACAGCCCAGCGCGATCCCCAACACCGCCGACCAGATGATCGAAACCAGGATCAAGACCAGCGTGTAGGGCACCTGCCCCAGCACGATTTCGCTCACCGGCCGGTTGGAAAACACATCCATCCCCAGATCGCCGCGCAGCATGTTGGCAAAGAAGAGGCCAATCTGCACGATCAGCGGCCGGTCCAGCCCCATCCGCGCCTCCAGCGCCGCACGCATTTCGGGCGTGGCGCGCGGCCCCAGCATGGTGGAGACCGGGTCGCCGGGGATCATGTGAACGATCAGGAACAGCGAGGACACGGCCAGAACCGTGATCACCGCCGCCAGACCGATCCGTTTGAAGATGAAGGACAGCATGGGGTACCCCGTCTTTCAGGGAAAAGAAGGGGGCACAGCTCTGACCTGCGCCCCCAAAGGCCTCAGGGAGAGATCTCAGGCCTTGCCGAAATAGCGATAGAGCGGCAGCCCATCGGGCCGCAGCGCCGGGGTGACGCCATCACGATAGATCACCGGCGTCGCCTCGTGGGTCAGGAACTTGTAGGCGCCGCTTTCCTCCATCAGGTCCTGGGCGCGGGCATACATCGCCGCGCGCGCAGCCGGGTCGCCCTCGGACTGCGCCGCCAGATGCAGCTTGTCGAACTCTTCCGACCGGAACCGCTCCCAGTTCCACACGCCCGCCTGCTCGGTGATGAACCACGAGGTCGCGTAATAAGGGTCCGGCGTCATCGAATAACGGTTCAGCACCAGTTCCAGATCCTCGTTCGACCCCAGCTCCCAGAAGGTCGCGCCCTCGTGCAGGCGGATTTCCAGCGTGATGCCGATGGCCGCCAGATTGGCCTGGATGATCTGCGCCGCCGTCACGTTGGCCGATTTGTTCAGAACGTCGATGGCCAGCGACACCCCGGCCTCACCGGACTCGGCCATCAGCGCCTGCGCCTTCTCCAGATCCGCCGCCACACCGGTCAGCGGCACGTCGCGATGCCCCGCCAGACCCGGCGCGATGATCCCTGTCGAGGGTTCCGCCGCCCCGAAATAGGCCGCCGCCATGATCGTCGGCACGTCGATCGCATGCTGGATCGCCTGCCGCAGCTTCAGGTTGCCCAGCTTGGGATTGTCGAGGTTCATCCCGACCCAGACATAATAGAGCGACGGAAACTCCTCCAACGTCGCCCCCGTGATCGGGTTCGATTTCAGCCGCTCGACACTGTCCAGGCTGACGCGGGTAAAGTCGATCTCGCCCGCCTCGAACGCGATCTCGGCGGCCTTCTCGTCGTCGATGTGATAGATCTGGATCTCGTCAAAGGCGGCCGGATCGCCCTTCCAGTCGGGGTTGCGGCGCAGGGTGGTCTTTTGCTTCGGCTCCCAGCCCGCATGCAGATAGGGGCCCGAGGTCGCCACCGGCTGCGTGTCGATCTTGCCGCCGACGCTGTCAAACGCCGCCTTCGACACGATATTGCCCGCGATATAGGGCAGCGTGATCGACCACAGGGGCTGGAACGCGTTCTTCAGCACGATGGTGCCGGTCCGCTCGCCCGTCACCTCGACATGGCTGAGCGGCCCCCAGTCGGGCTTGTTGGTCGATTCCAGCGTATCGTCGATGATCCGCTCGAACGAGAACTTGACGTCCTCGGCGGTCATCGCGCCAAACCCATTGGTGAACCCGATATCGTCGCGCAGGGCAAAGTTGATATGGGTGTCGTCCGCCTGTTCGATCATCGCGGCGGCATCCAGTTGCCAGCCCCATTCGCGGCCCGGCTTGTACTGGATCAGCTTGTTATAGATCGCGGCGTGGATCTCCTCGTCCACCACCCCCTGGCTGAAGGCCGGATCCATCGAGCGGATATCGGCATAGGTGCGGGTTCTGAGCGTCCCGCCCGCCGCCTGCGCCCGACGCGTGGGCAACAGCCCAGCCGCCGCCAGGCCACCCAGCGCGCTTGCGCCCTTCAGAAAGGACCGGCGGGGCAAACCCACACGTGTCCAGGCAATATTGGCTCCGTTCATTTCTCGTCTCCCTGTCAAGAAATCGCGCCGGACAGGCGCCCCTATTGACAGAAAGCAAAGGCCATGCCGGCCGACCGTGCAATTGAGCGGACTGGCGCGACATGAAGCTAATTTAAGCTATCCAAACTCAATACAGCGCCATAATCTGGCGAAATCTTCCTGTTGGAGACTCCCTTTATGGACACGGGCGACTTTGCTTCGAATCTCAAACTCTTGTGTTCGACCCAGGCTTCGGTCTCGGCGCTCTGCCGCCAGATCGGCGTGAACCGGCAACAGTTCAACAAATACCTCAGCGGCGCGGCGCACCCCTCCCCCGCAAACATGCGCAAGATCGCGGTCCATTTCGGCGTCCGCCCCGCCGAGTTCCTGTTGCCCGCAACCGAGTTCGAAGCCCACCCCTCGGTCGCGGGCAAACTGGCCGGGGTGCGGCACCTGCAACCGGGCCGGCCCAGTTTCGAATCCGCCTTTCGCGGCCAGACCCTGGCACTGCGCCGCTACCTCGGGTTCTATCTCAGCTACTTCCTGACCGAGAGCTGGGACAACTCCATCATCTGCGCGCTGGTCCGGCTGGACGAGTTCGACGGCATGGTCCGCAGCCGGTCGCTGGAACGGTCGGTCGACCCCGAGGACGGCACCATCTACCTGTCGAAATACGATGGCCGGGCCGCGATCCTCGGCAACCGGATCTTTGTGATGGAGTACCAGACGCTGGCGCGCGACGCGCTGGTCGAAACGGTTCTCTACCCGGTCGGGCGCGGCCAATTGCAATATCTGCGCGGCACCACCTTTGGCATCACCAGCCGCCAGCGCACCCCCTTCACCTCGCCGGTCGTCTGGCGTTACCTCAGCGAGACGCCGCCACTGATGGAGGCGATGCGCAAGGTCGGCCGCTACGACATCAACTCGCCAAAGCTGGACCAGCGCGCCAGGTCCATCCTGATGGGCAGCCGGGCCTAGCCACAGGCAGCGCGGGCCTCGGAAACGGGCCGGAATACCCTGTACAAAACGGTCAATCGCCCCTTTCGGGGCGGTACAAAACGGTCAAAACAAAGGACAAACCGTCAGGCGCGGCCCCAGCGGTGCAGAACGTCACCGCCGACGTTCTCCGTCTCGATCAGCCGGAACCGGGGCGCATCCGCCAGGCGTTCCACCCCCATGGCGCCAACCGCAGGCACCCCCTCGGCGCCGATTGCCACCCCGGCGGTGAACCCGATCAGCTCATCCACCAGATCCTCCGCCAGAAGCGACGCGGCCAGCGCCGATCCGCCCTCGCAGAACACCCGCGTCAAACCGCGCGCACCCAATTGCTGGACAAGGTCCAACCCATTGATTTGCATACCGGAAACCGCACAGGGGATCAGCTCGGCGCCGGTGCTTTCCCAGGCTTTGGCGCGGTCGGGATCGACCCCCGGACCATGGCACAGCCAGACCGGTACCTGTCGCGCGGTGCGGGCAAGCTGGCTCATCAACGGCAGGTCCAGATAGCGCGATACGACGATCCGCACCGGCTGCCGCGCGATACCCAGGTCGCGTACCGTCAGCGAGGGATCATCCGCCCGCGCGGTTCCCGCGCCCACCATAACCGCGTCGTGCCGCGCCCGCATGGCATGCACGAGCTTTCGCGCATAAGACCCTGTTATCCATTTACTTTCTCCGGTCGCAGTAGCGCTGCGCCCATCGAAACTCGACGCCATTTTCAGGGTGATCCAGGGCCGTCCCTGTTCGGTTTTCAGAAAGAACCCGGCCAGATCCCGCGCCGCCGCATCGGTCAGAACGCCAGTCGTGACCTCGATACCGGCGTCGCGCAACAGCGCAAACCCCTTGCCCGCAACCCGCGGGTCGCTGTCCTCGATGGCCGAGACCACCCGCGCCACCCCCGCCGCGATCAGCGCCTCGGCACAAGGCGGCGTCTTGCCATGATGGGCGCACGGCTCCAGCGTCACATAAGCGACAGCCCCCCGCGCCGCCGCCCCGGCCTGTGCCAGCGCAACGGTCTCTGCATGCGGTCTGCCGCCTTGTTGTGTCCAGCCGCGCCCTACGATCCGGCCTTCGGATACAATCACACAGCCCACCGCCGGGTTCGGCCAGCAGGCGCCTTGCTCTCGCCTGCCAAGGGACAGGGCGAGAGCCATGTAACGTTCGTCAAATCCCGTCACTCTTCGGCGGGCGGGTTGGGCGGACGCAGTTCGTGAACGAATTCCTCGAAATCATCTGCGGCCTGGAAGTTCTTGTAAACACTTGCAAAACGGACATAGGCCACGGTGTCGATCCGGGCCAGAGCCTCCATCACGATCTCGCCGATCTTCTTCGACGGGATGTCGGTTTCGCCCATGCTCTCCAGACGCCGCACGATGCCCGAGATCATCTGATCGATCCGCTCGGGGTCGATAGGACGCTTCTGCATTGAGATTCGGATCGAGCGTTCCAGCTTGTCCCGGTCGAAATCCTCGCGCTTGCCGCTGGTCTTGATCACCACCAGATCACGCAGCTGAACCCGCTCGTAAGTGGTGAACCGCCCACCGCACGCAGGGCAGAACCGCCGCCTGCGAATGGAAACGTGATCTTCTGCCGGACGCGAGTCCTTGACCTGTGTATCGATATTTCCGCAAAACGGGCAGCGCATCCGCCGTCTCCTCGTACTTTGTTCCGCCTCCATGTGAGCGCTTCGGCTCACTTATCCACAACTATAGGGCCAATGCTAGGATTTGGGTAGCACTGATTTTCGAACGCAAGATGCGGATCGAACAACAATATCTAGCTTTTGCTTGGCGTGGATAACCGCAAGCCGGGCGTTCAGCCGAAATGCGCCGCGACCTTGCGATGATGCGGCGCGCGGCGGTGTTCGACCAGATAGATACCCTGCCATGTTCCCAGCATCGGCACCCCGGACTGTACCGGAATACTCAATGAAATCGGCATGATAGCTGCTTTGATATGGGCTGGCATATCGTCAGGACCTTCATAAGTGTGACGCAGATAGGACATCGACGGGTGATCGGAGGACGGCACCAGCCGGTCGAAAAAGGCAGTCAGATCGGTCTGTACCTCGGGGTCGGCGTTCTCCTGGATCAGCAAAGAGCAGGAAGTATGCCGCACCATCAGCGTCATTAGCCCGTCGCCCTGCCCGGCCAGCCAGCGCTTCACCTCTCGGGTGAACTCATAAAGACCCGGCCCCCGGGTCGATACAGAGAACTCGGTCAGCATTGGGTACTGCTCAATGAGTTAGGGCCGCACGGGGCCGAATTCGCAATAACTGTTGCCCTGGTTGACGGTCATGTTGTCGCCGACCTTGAGCCCGGTGCGGATGGTGGTCAGCTCGTTTTCCAGCGGTGTCACCCCCACCGCCTCGGGCGTCAACGAAAATTGTACAGCCGTCTTGCGCCCAGTGGTAACACTCGGCCCCCGTCCCCGCACCAGATAAATCCGGTCACTCCAGCTCGCACCCAACTCGCGCCGGGCGTATTCGGAGGCCGCGCACCAGAAATCTCCGACCCGCTGCTTGCCGCGCGGGATCACCTCGAACACCACGTCATTGACCGGCAGCACCCGGTCCCCCATCCGCGTGGTCAGGGCATCCGCCTGTGTCGAAAGGCCAGTCAAGGTGAAGACAGTCAAAAAGCAGGCGTGGCGGAGCATTTGGGAAATCCTCGTCTTATCAAAGGGAACTTAGTGCGCCCAAGCGGCGATCAACAGAGCATTTCACGGATTACTGACCACGTTGGCGGTTCGTCGCTCAGCCCAGATCGTTCGCAGGACAATCCCGCGCCAAGGAAAAAGACGCCCCGAAGGGCGTCTTCTGTTCATTCGTCCAGGAAACTGCGCAGCTTGCGCGAGCGGCTGGGATGTTTCAGCTTTCTCAGCGCCTTGGCCTCGATCTGGCGGATCCGTTCGCGGGTCACGCTGAACTGTTGCCCCACCTCTTCCAGCGTATGGTCCGTGTTCATGCCGATGCCGAACCGCATCCGCAGCACGCGTTCCTCGCGCGGGGTGAGGCTGGCCAGAACCCGCGTCGTGGTCTCTTTCAGGTTCTCCTGAATGGCGCTGTCCAGCGGCAGAATGGCGTTCTTGTCCTCGATGAAATCGCCCAACTGGCTGTCTTCCTCGTCGCCAATCGGGGTTTCGAGACTGATCGGCTCCTTGGCGATCTTCATCACCTTGCGAACCTTCTCCAGCGGCATTTGCAGCTTTTCGGCCAGTTCCTCGGGCGTCGGTTCGCGGCCGATTTCATGCAACATCTGGCGGCTGGTCCGCACCAGCTTGTTGATCGTTTCGATCATGTGCACCGGGATACGGATGGTGCGTGCCTGATCCGCGATGGACCGGGTGATTGCCTGACGGATCCACCAGGTCGCATAGGTCGAGAACTTGTAACCGCGGCGATACTCGAACTTGTCCACGGCCTTCATCAGACCGATATTTCCTTCCTGAATGAGATCAAGGAATTGCAAGCCACGGTTCGTGTACTTCTTGGCAATCGAGATCACCAGACGCAGGTTGGCCTCGACCATTTCCTTTTTCGCCTGACGGGCCTCTTTCTCGCCCTTCTGGACCTGTTGCACGATGCGGCGGAACTCAGAGATATCCAGACCCACATACTGGCCCACCTGGGCCATGTCCGCGCGCAGTTCCTCAACCTTGTCCGAGGAGCGTTCGATGAACATCTGCCAGCCGCGACCAGGCTTTTCGGCCATCTCAGCCAGCCAGTTCGGGTCCAGCTCGCGCCCGCGATAGGCGTCGATGAACTCGCGGCGGTTGATACGGGCCTGATCGGCCAGCTTGACCATCGAACTGTCAATCGACATCACCCGCTTGTTGATGCCGTAGAGCTGGTCGATCAGCGCCTCGATCCGGTTGTTATGCAGATGCAATTCGTTGACGAGCTTTACGATTTCCGAGCGCAGCGCCTGATAGGTATCTTCGTCCCCGGCCGAAAACGAACCGTCCTCGTTCAGGGTCGCCGAAATCCGGCTGTCCTGCATCTCGGACAGTTGCGCATAGTCGGACGAAATCCGCTCGAGCGTGGTCAGTACCTTGTCCTTGAGCGCGGCTTCCATCGCGGCGAGCGACATGTTGGCCTGCTCGTCGTCTTCGTCGTCATCCTCGCGCGAGATCGGATTGCCGTCGGCATCATATTCCGGATTCTCGTCGCGTTGCGGTTTCGAGGTCTGCACTGCCGACGCATCGACGACCGGCTCTTCATCCTCTTCTTCGTCCAGCTGATTGCCGAACGTAGCCTCCAGGTCGATGACATCGCGCAGCAGGATGTCCTCGGACAGAAGTTCGTCATGCCAGATGGTGATCGCCTGGAAGGTGAGCGGGCTTTCGCAAAGCCCCGCGATCATCGTGTTGCGGCCGGCCTCGATCCGCTTGGCGATGGCGATCTCGCCCTCGCGGCTGAGCAGCTCGACCGAGCCCAT
This sequence comes from Ruegeria marisflavi, assembly GCF_025673445.1. Taxonomy (NCBI): domain Bacteria; kingdom Pseudomonadati; phylum Pseudomonadota; class Alphaproteobacteria; order Rhodobacterales; family Roseobacteraceae; genus Ruegeria; species Ruegeria marisflavi. The sequence continues at coordinate 26,700 of NZ_JAOVQN010000008.1, read as the reverse complement.
CTCGCGCAGATACATGCGCACCGGGTCGTCGGTGCGGTCAAGCTTTTCGGTCTGCGCGCCCGCCAGAGTGACCTCGCGGTTGCTCTCGGTGGCGACCAGTTCGGTCGAGCCTTTCTGCTCTTCCTCCTCGGCCTCTTCGTCTTCGATGATGTTGATGCCCATCTCGCTGAGCATCGACATCACGTCTTCGATCTGTTCCGAATTCACCTGGTCCGGAGGCAGCACCTGGTTCAGCTGATCGTAGGTGATGTACCCGCGTTCGCGGGCCTCGGCGATCATCTTCTTGACTTGCGCCTGGCTCATGTCGAGCGAGACTTCGTCTTCCTGATCTTCCGTCTTCTGGTCTTCGGCGGTGTCCTTGGCGGCCATTCAGTGCTCCTGCAGGGATGGGCGATTCGTTAAGCCGAATCATTAGTGCTCAGAATTGATTCGGCCACCCGTTTACCTGTTTTATTTTGCCAGTTCCTTAGGAAAACGCCTTATCGGCGTTTCCGGTCAAAGTTGATCCCCGCCATGATGGCGGCAAAAGCCTCGCGTTCGTCGCGTTTGATTCGGGCCCCGTTGTCAGCCACTTCGAAGATCGCCTTGTCCTCGTTCTGGCTGCGGCTGGCGCGGTTGCGCTCTTCTGCGGCCCGGCCCACACGGTATGTCAGCGCCTCGTCATCGGTCTCGGAAATATCCTCGCGCGCTTCGTCGACTTCAGCTTCGTGCCCCCGGAGCGCCTTGATTTTCGCGAATTCCTCGGCCAGCGTCATCCGGGCCTTTTCGGCATCGCCAGGTTTGTGCACACAGGGTATGACTGCGACATGGCGTAGGTTCAGGAGGTTTTCAAGGGCCTGCCCCCCCAAACTCCGCTCAATATGATCCTGGAGGTTGTCAGGATCGTCGACGGCGTGACGCAACACCACCTGCCGCAGCATTGCGTGATCGGGGTCGTGGCATTCCAACTCATCCAACTGATGCTCGAACTGCACCACGACCTGCGGGTTGAGGATGGCGATTGCCAGGATGGCCGCCTCGCGCAGCTGGATTTCCGCATTTTGGGTCGAGGCGAGAAACGAGCTGCGGGCGCTGGGGCTGGCGGGAGCGTTTTCGTTTCGCTTTTGGCCACGGGCTTGCCAGCCCGTGGCACGCGACGTGCGCTGCGGCCGGAACAACTGCCAGCGCAGGTCCTTGATCTCTTGCCCGTAATGCGCCCGGATCGAAGGGTCGCGGATCAGCTTGATCTTTTCGCGCAAGCTCTTGTCCAGAGCGGCCTTGCGCTCGGGGCTATCGAAAACCCTGCCTTCGGTCTCGCGTTGCCACAGAAGCTGCACCATGGGCCGGGCCTGATCTAGGACGCTTTGCATGGCTGCCGATCCATCGGCGCGGATCACGTCGTCGGGGTCTTTACCCTCGGGCATTATCGCAAAGCGCAGCGATTTTCCGGCCTCCAGCATCGGCAAGGCGAGGTCGATCACCCGCATCGCCGCGCGCAGGCCAGCAGTATCGCCGTCAAGCGCGATGATCGGCTCGTCGGCGATGCGCCACAGCATATGCAGCTGCTCTTGGGTCACCGCCGTGCCCAAGGGCGCAACCACCGCGCCGAACCCCGCCTCGGAGAGCGCGATCACGTCCATATAGCCCTCTGCCACAACGAGCGGCTGCCCCTGCCCCGCCGCCGTACGGGCGGGGCCATGGTTGAACAGGCTGCGGCCCTTGTCGAAGAGCAGCGTTTCGGGCGAGTTCAGATACTTGGCATTGTCCTTGGGATCCATCGCGCGACCGCCAAAAGCGATGCAGCGCCCGCGCGCGTCCCGAATCGGGAACATGATCCGGTTGCGGAAGGTGTCATAGGGCTTGCCGCCCTTGGTCGAGGGCTTGGCCAGACCGGCGCCGACGATCAGATCCTCGCCCACCCCCTTGCCGCGCAGATGGTCCCACAAGCCCTGCCAGCCATCAGGGGCAAATCCGATCTCCCAGCGTTCCAGCGCCTGCGCGCCAAGGCCCCGCCGGGTCAGGTAGTCGCGCGCAGCACCGCCACCGCCCGCATTGAGGTTCAAACGGAAGAACTGCGCCGCCTGCTCCATCACCTCGGCCAGCTGGCTGCGGTGGTCCTGCTTCTCCTGCGCCTTGGGATCGCGCGCGGGCATCGGCATGCCCGCCTCGCGCGCCAGAATCTCGACCGCCTCCATGAAACCGACATTCTCGGTCTCCTGCACGAACTTCAGCGCGTCGCCCTTGGCATGGCAGCCAAAGCAGTAATAGAATCCCTTGCGGTCATCCACATGGAACGAGGCGGTCTTTTCATGGTGGAACGGGCACGGCGCCCACATATCCCCCTTGCCCTGGTTCGACTTGCGCATGTCCCACATGACCTTTCGCCCGACAACCTGGGTCAGGCTCAGGCGGCTGCGCAGCTCGTCCAGAAATCCGGGGGGTAGTGACATGGGGGCAGGATGGCAGAAACAGAGCGGCGCGCCAAGCGGGCGGCGCGCCTTATCCACAGCGAAGAGCCTTGTTGGCGCGGGCCTACTGCTTGAGACAGAGTTCCAGCCAGGCCGCCGACAGGTCCTTGTTACGGATATCGCCCATCTTCTGCTGATAGACCCATGGCGCGATCAGCGGGATGGCATTGTTGTAGCTCGCAGGCCAGGTCGGGTTGGTCGCAGCCACGGCAGCGGGCACATCCCGTTCCTTGACCCGGTCAAGCCGCGCCTGCTGGATCGACGCCACCACGTCGGCCTGGTACTGGCAGCTCTGCTGCTTTGTCTCGGCCGCCGCCAGCGGCGAGGCTGCGAGAGCGGCAACAAGGGCATAGCGATACATCGGTGATCTCCCGGATTCGAATTGGTCGACCGAGTTTAACCCCGTGCCGCGACCGCTTCCATGGCCGATTTGAGATCATGCACCAGCGTTTCGGCCATTGAGCGGAAAACCATCAGCCAATAGGCATCTTCGCCGACCCGCGTGACCGAGCCGGACATATGCCCGATCTTGCTGCGCGCGGTGGCGCCCACCGGGAAGGACACCAGCCGGAGATCGACCGGAACGAGACGGGCCAGCACGTCCTCGGTCCCTGCCCCTTCGAGGCGCACAACCACCCAGGCATCGGACTGATCGACCAAGGCCGCGTTCTGGCTCAATCCTTCGTCCGGGACCGCCCCGACCAGCATGGCGCTGGAATGACCGAACCATATCGCCCGGACGTCACCCGATACCCCGGCGCTGTTCGGTGCTGGATAGCCCAGTCCATGCGCGGCCTGCATCGCCTTGTTCAAGGCATCGGCCCGGCCCTTGCGCGGCGACAGCATCGTCATCGCGCCCGCGTCCACCTCGGTGGCGGTGACCCGGCCAACTGTCAGCGGCAACAGCCCCGCACAGGGCGATTTCGCAACCAAATTATCCACGCATCCGCCCTCCGTCTGCGTCAAAGAAGACCGGGTTCACAATTTCGCAAAGGGTCGTCACCCCTCGCAACCCGTCGACCATCTTGACGATCTCTCCATACCGCGCGGGGCCGTCGGCTAGGAAGGCGAGCCCGATCATGTGGCCCAGCGTCGGCGAATGGCAGACCGAGGTTATGTAGCCCTGATCGTTGATCCGTTTCGGCTCTGCTTCTTCGCGGTAGATATGCGCGCCTGCCAGCAAGCGCCCGTCGCGTCCAACCGGCTTCAGCCCGACCAGACGCTCGCGCCCCGGCTCTTCCATCCCCGGACGCTGCGACATGGTCTTGCCGATGCAGTCCTTCTTGGCCGAGACCATGCCGCCCATGCCGATGTCATAGGCGGTGGTGCGCCCGTGGATTTCGGAATGGGTGATGAACCCTTTCTCGATCCGCAGGACGTTGAGCGCCTCCATACCGTAGGGTCCGCCGCCCAGCGCCTCGGCCTGTTTGACCAGGATATCGAACAGGCTGGCGCCATAGCGCGCGGGCACCGCGACCTCGTAACCCTGCTCGCCCGAGAAAGAGATCCGGAACAGCCGGGCCGCAACCCCCAGAACCGAGACCGCGCCGCAGGACATGAATGGCCAGTCCGTGGGATCAAACGGCGTATCCAGCACCCCGTTCAACACCTCTTGCGCCTTGGGACCGGCCACTGCGAACTGCGCCCATTGCTCGGTCACCGAGGTCAGTGACGCATCCCATTCCGGGTGGAGACCTTGAGTGACGAACTCCAGATGCTTCATCACTTCGCCGGCCGCGGCGGTGGTCGTGGTCATCACGTAATGGTCCTCGCCCAGCCTTGCAGTGGTGCCGTCATCCATCACATGACCATCCTCACGCAGCATCAGACCATAGCGGACCCTGCCTACTTTCAGCGTCGAGAACATGTTGGTATAGGCGAAATCCAAGAGTTTCGCCGCATCCGCCCCCTGGATGTCGATCTTGCCGAGTGTCGAGACATCGGCCACCCCTACCGTGTTGCGCACATAGCCCACCTCGCGGTCGCAGCTTTGCCGCCAGTCGGTTTCGCCGGGCTTGGGGAAATAGCTGGGGCGATACCACAGCCCCGCCTCGATCATCGGTGCGCCCCGCGCCACCGTTGCCTTGTGGGAGGTGGTGAAGCGTTGCGGCTGGAATCCCTTGCCCTCGGCCCCGGCGCCCAGCGCCGCGATGGCAATCGGGCTATAGGGCGGGCGAAAGGTGGTGGTGCCGGTTTCGGGGATACCGCGCCCGGTGGCATCGGCCAGAACGGCCAGCGCGGCCACGTTCGAGTTCTTGCCCTGGTCGGTCGCCATGCCTTGCGTGGTGTAGCGCTTCATATGTTCGACCGAGCGGAAGTTCTCGACCGCTGCCTGCTTCACGTCCTTGACCGTGACATCGTTCTGGAAATCGAGCCAGGCCCGCCCCTTGCCCGGCACCGCCCAGAGCGGCTCCAGCGCATAAGGCGTATCCTCGGCATCGGGCAGTGCGACCTCCGGCACCTTCATGCCCAGGTCTTCCAGCGCCGCGGCGGCCATGGCGATGCCTTCGCGCAGGCAGGCCGCGGTCGAAAACGCGCCATTACAGGCCCCCGCCGAGCGCAGGTCTGGAACAGCCCCCGGCACCGGAACAAAGGACGCGATGTCGCGCCGCCATTCCGGCCGCCCGTTCATGTGGCAGGTCAGGTGCACGCTGGGGTTCCAGCCGCCCGACATCGCCAGGCAATCGGTCTGAATACGTTCTCCGCCACTGGTGCGGCGCACGGTAATCGCCTCCAACCCGCGACCGCCCATGCTGCCACAGACCTGGCCGCCCCGGATCATGTGTACGCCATCGACCTCGGGCGCGTCGTGGCGGCTGTCGATCAGCGCCGCCACATGCACGCCTGCGGCCATCAGGTCGCGCACGGTGCGATGGGCATCATCATTGTTGCCAAACACGGTGACGGCCTTGCCCGGCGCCACGCCCCAGCGGTTGAGATAGGCGCGCACCGCGCCCGCGGTCATGATCCCCGGACGGTCATTGTCACGAAAGGCTACGGGTCGCTCCAGCGCGCCAGCCGCCAGCACGCTGCGCCTGGCCACGATCCGCCAATAGCATTCAAGCGGCGCGCCCGCGCCCCGGTCGGCGCGGTGGTGCGACACCCGCTCCAGCGCGGCAAAGGTGCCATGGTCATAGGCGCCCGCCACGGTGGTCCGCGTCATCAGTCGCACATTGTCCATTGCGCGCAGTTCGGCCAACACTTCCTCGACCCAGACGTTGCCCGGCTTGCCGTCGACCTCATAGGTTTCCGCCAAGAGACGCCCGCCCATCCGCGCGTCCTCGTCGGCCAGGATTACATCCGCGCCCGCCCGACCCGCGACCAGCGCCGCCATCAGCCCCGCAGGCCCCGCCCCGATCACCAAAAGATCGCAAAAGGCAAAGGCGCGCTCATAGCGGTCGCCGTTGTCCTGCCCCGACAGCGCCCCCAGGCCAGCGGCCTTGCGGATCATCGGCTCGTAAAGCTTCTCCCAGAAGGCGCGCGGCCACATGAAAGTCTTGTAGTAGAACCCTGCGCCAAAAAAGGGCGCCGCCAGATTGTTGACCGACAACAGGTCGAAATCGAGCGACGGCCAGCGGTTCTGGCTGCGCGCCTCCAACCCGTCGTAAAGCTCCTGCACGGTCGCCCGCACATTGGGGTCCTGCCGCCCGCCCGACCCGATGGTCACCAGCGCGTTCGGCTCCTCGCTGCCGGCGGTCAGGATGCCGCGCGGCCGGTGATACTTGAACGAGCGTGCCACCAGTCGCACGTCATTGGCCAACAGCGCCGAGGCCAGCGTATCGCCCTCGAACCCCGAATAGCGCACCCCGTCAAAGGTGAAAGACACCCGGTGATCGCGCGCGATCAGCCCCTTGCCCTCGATCCTCATGCCCGCGCCTCCGATGCTGGTTCGGTGCCCAGCACCTCATGCGTCAGTGTGCTGCGTGTGACCACGACCCAGGCGCCGCAGCCGCCCTCGTGATACCACAGGTCGCGGGTCACCCCGGCCGGGTTCTCTCGCAGGTGCACGTAGTCGTCCCAGGCAGCCTCGCCCGCATCCGCCGCCGGTCGATCCAGCGCCAGCGCATGACCCTTGTAATAGAATTCGCGGTGATCCCGCTCGCCGCAATGCGGACAGGTGATCCTCATGACCGCGCCCTCATCTTCATTTCGCCAGAAATACTCATGCCAACCCCTTCACTCTCAGTGCAGGTTGTGTTGAGAGCCTTTGCCCTCTTCGTCGATGATACCGCGCCCGGTGCGGAACCGGTCGAGCCTGTGCCGGGTCGAGGCCGGGTGATAGTTCCCCGTCGCAATCAGATGCGCAAACACGCTGCCCGAGCCCGGAACTGCCTTGAACCCGCCGTAGTTCCAGCCGCAGTTCACATAAAGCCCGTCGATATGCGTCTTGTCGATGATGGGCGAGCCATCGGGCGACATGTCCATGATCCCGCCCCAGCTGCGCAACACCTTGGCCTTGCCGATCATCGGCATCAGCGCCATGCCCGCCTCCATCACGTGCTCAACTGTCGGCAGGTTGCCGCGTGCCGCATATGAGGCGTAAAAATCCAGATCGCCACCAAAGACCAGCCCGCCCTTGTCGGATTGGCTGATATAGAAATGCCCCATACCAAAGGTGATCACATTGTCGATCACCGGCTTCAGCCCCTCGGTGACAAAAGCCTGGAGGATATGGCTTTCGATCGGCAGGCGCATGCCTGCCATCGCCGCCACCTGGCTGGACCGGCCAGCCGCCACCATCGCCACCTTCTTGGCGCGGATCGGACCGCGCACGGTCTGCACGCCCTTGACCTTGCCGTTCTCGATGTCGATGCCCGTGACCTCGCAGTTCTGGATCAAGTCCACGCCGCGCTGGTCGGCCCCGCGGGCATAGCCCCAGGCGACCGCGTCATGCCGCGCGGTGCCGCCGCGCGGGTGATAAAGGCCGCCATACAAGGGAAACCGCAGGTCGTCGAAATTGAGGTAGGGCACCATCTTGCGCAGTTCTTCGCGGCCCAACAGGATCGCGTCATCGCCCTGGCTGATCATCATGTTGCCACGCCGCGCCGCCGCATCGCGCTGCCCGTCAGAGTGGAACAAGTTGATGATGCCGCGCTGCGAATGCATCACATTGTAGTTAAGGTCCTCTTCTAGCCCCTCCCACAGTTTCAGGGAATGAGAATAGAACTCGGAATTGCCTTGCAGGAAATAGTTGGCGCGCACGATGGTCGTGTTCCGGCCAATGTTGCCGCCACCGATATAGCCGCGCTCGAGCACCGCGATGTTCTTCAGCCCGTGGTCGCGCGCCAGATAGTATGCGGTGCTCAACCCGTGGCCGCCGCCGCCGATGATCACGATGTCATATTCGGGTTTCGGTTCGGGGTCGCGCCAATGTGGCCGCCATCCCTTGTTGCCGGTAAATCCTTCCTTCAACACGCGCAGGCCCGAAAAACGCATCCCTGTCTCCCCTTTCCGGGCACCTGCCCGCTGCTTTAACGACTATCATCCAACCCGCCATTCAGTTGGCCGTAATCGACAACGAATGTCCCATGCGCGACTATTGGTGTCGCTCTCGCGACGGGCGCACATTTACTGTTCTTTCAACGGGGGTCATACCCTGTTGCGCGCGCAACAGGCACAAAGAAATCAGGGTCCAGCCGCCGATTTTCCGAGGGAGTGGCGCGCGTTAAGCAGCCTGGTCATCAGAACCGTATTCTGAAGGCGAAACCTGCGACCGGCGCGGCGCCATAGCTTTGCCGGCTGATCTCTGCTCCGGCCGCATTCTCGAGCACCAGTTGCCCGTCCAGCTCGGCTCCCGCAAACACCGTCAAGCGGGTGCCGGGGTTTGGTGCGTATTCCAGCGAAAGCACGACCGGTATGCTGGTTTCCTCCCCCACGCCGCCCGGTGCAGGGCCGGTGCCATCAAGTCGAAACCGCACGCTTTCCGATCGGGCGCCCAGCGAAAGCTTGATCTCGTCGGACAGCGCGTAGCTCAGCGACAGCCCCGGCCCTTGTGTTGCGCCAAGCCCGGTGCCTGTGCTCAAGGACCAGCGGTCGTCGATCTGCCAGTCGACCAGCAATGCCGGGAACACCTGCGCATCACTGTCCCCCAGTTCCGAAAAAGCGCCGAACGCGGGACCGATCCGCAATCGGTCGTTCACCTGCCAGGCCAGCCCGGCGAACACACCCCATGTGCGCCCGTCTGACGCACTGGCCCCGGCTTCGTAGTTCCACCGCAACTGTGGCGAAATGAACAGGCTGGCACGCTCCCCGACCGGAAACCGCAACGGCGCGGACACCCGGATGTCACGGATGTCGCCCCAAGGGCGCGCGGCAACGCCACCCGAGAAATCGTAATCCACCTGACCATAGCTGACCAGCACCCCGGCCGAGGCGCCATTCTCCGCCCTGTACAAGGCTCCAGCCCTCAAGAAACTGCGTGTCGCCGAGACCTCGCCGCCGCCAGAAAGATCAGCCGCGCCCTGATACAGAACGAGGCCATCCACCACCGGCGTCCAGCCCGGTCGGGGCTGCGCCTGAGCGGCCCCCGCCGTGACGACGATCACGCCGGTAATGGAAAACGCTCGAAGAAATCCTGACATGGCTCGCCCTTTCAACACTGTTTCGTCAAGAATAGTGCCGCATTCGGACCCGCCCACTGCTACTTGTCCCAAAAACAGGAAAGGGCGCGCCGAAGCGCGCCCTTCCATCGTTCGTGTCACGATCAAAGTCCCTTGGCGCGATAGCTCTTGGCGACCCGGTCAATGGACACCAGATAGGCCGCCGTCCGCAGATCCACCGCATCCGCGCGTTCGTGCCAGATCGAGGCCATCGACTGGTATGCCGCCCGCATCGTGTCATCCAGACCCGAGCGCACCAGCTCCAGCTCGTCCGCCCCGCGCAGGTAGTTTTGCTTGAACCCGGGGCTCAGTGTCCAGCCCAGCTGCTTGTCGGCCGACAGCCGTTCCAGCTCGTCCACAAGCATCTGAGTGCGTGTCTCTTCCGCCCGGCGTTGCATGCGGCCGAACCGGATGTGGCTAAGGTTCTTGACCCATTCAAAATAGGACACAGTCACGCCGCCGGCATTTGCATACATGTCAGGAATGATCACGGTTCCCTTGTCGCGCAGCACTTCGTCTGCGCCAGAGGTGATCGGGCCGTTGGCCGCCTCGATGATCAAAGGCGCCTTGATCTTCTTGGCGTTGCCAAGATGGATCACGCCCTCCATCGCGGCCGGGATCAGGATGTCACAGGGTTCCTCCAGCACCTTGGTGCCGTCAGCGACATAGGTACCATCCGGATAGCCGGTGACGCCGCCATGCTTGGCGATCCAGTTCCGTACGGCTTCGACATCCAAGCCGTCCTTGCTGACCAGGGCACCATCGCGTTCGATGATGCCGGTGATCAGCGAGCCGTCCTCCTCGCTCAGGAACTTGGCGGCGTGATATCCCACGTTGCCGAGGCCTTGCACGATGACTCGCTTACCGTCGAGCTTGCCGCTCAAACCCGACTTGGCGACGCCCTGACCGTCGCGGAAGAACTCGCGCAGCGCATATTGCACACCACGTCCCGTCGCCTCGACCCGGCCGGCAATACCACCGGCGTTCAGCGGCTTGCCGGTAACGCAGGCGCGCGCGTTGATGTCGGTGGTGTTCATCCGCGCATACTGGTCGGCGATCCAGGCCATCTCGCGTTCACCAGTGCCCATGTCGGGCGCGGGCACGTTCTGGGACGGGTTGATCAGGTCGCGCTTGGCCAGCTCATAGGCGAAACGGCGGGTGATCTGTTCCAGCTCGTGTTCCTCATACTGGCGCGGGTCAATGCACAATCCGCCTTTTGAGCCTCCGAACGGTGCCTCGACCAGCGCGCATTTATAGGTCATCAGCGCCGCCAGCGCCTCGACCTCGTCCTGGTTCACGGACATGGCGTAGCGGATACCGCCTTTGACTGGCTCCATATGTTCCGAATGGACAGAACGATAGCCAACAAATGTCTGAATCTGGCCTCTGAGCCGGACGCCGAACCGCACCGTATAGGTGGCGTTGCATACGCGGATCTTCTCTTCCAGCCCCGGCGGCAGATCCATCAGGGCGGCTGCCCTGTTGAACATCATGTCCACACTTTCGCGGAAACTGGGCTCATTCTTGCGGGCCATTAACAAAAAACCTCCATGACCTTGTCTGACTCGGGTTATGACACCTTGTCGCAGGCCCCTTATGACGCAACGTTCGCAAAGTGCCAATTTTTTAATCACCCAAACGCGTTGGAAATGGCACGAAGAACGATTCCCAGTTCATTGTAGGAGTACCGGAAACAAACCCGAGCCATACTCGGAAATGTCCTTAACCATTGGTTAACGTTCATTGTTTGGCGCCGATTGCGCCCCAATCCTGCCATCTTTGCCATGCACTACTTCCCATTGAACTTTGATCCCGGCTGGGGTTCTGCCGGAAAGGTAGGTGTATGATGAACATGCCGTTTGGCTGTCGCGCTGCCGTGACACGCAACATTCTAAACCGCACGAAACGCGGGTGCGGCGCCTTCGCAAAAGCCGAAGACGGCGCGATGACCATTCTCGCGCTGTTCCTCTTTCTCGCGATGGTCGGGGCCGCGGGAATCGGCGTCGATCTCATGCGGTATGAGCAAAAGCGCGCCGCGCTCCAGTACACTCTGGATCGCGCGGTTCTGGCTGCCGCCGACCTTGACCAGACTGTTCCGCCGGAAACCGTCGTCCGTTCGTACTTGGAAAAGGCGGGGCTCCTAGAGTACCTGTCCAGTGTCGTCGTCGACGAGGGGCTAGGCTTTCGCAAGGTCTCGGCCACCGCGACTGCTGTACTGCCGACGCATTTCATGAAGCTCTCGGGCTATGACAGCTTAACTATCCCGGCGGCCAGCACGGCCGAGGAAAGCATCGGCAACGTCGAGATTTCGCTTGTTCTCGACGTTTCTGGTTCGATGAACAGCAGCAGCCGTCTTACCTATCTGAAAACCGCCGCCAAGGAATTTGTGGGCCATATGCTGTCAGCAACGGAGGATGGGGCAGTTTCGATCTCGGTCATCCCATATGCCAGCCAGGTTAACGCGGGTCCAGATCTGTTTCAGTTCTACAATGTGAGCACCGAACACGACTACTCGCATTGCGTGAACTTCATCGACGACGAATTTAGCCAACCTGGTTTGTCGCGCACAACGCCGCTGGAACGAACCATGCATTTCGATCCATTCACCTACTCCAAGGATCCGATCCAGACCCCAGTCTGTCCGATACGGGCCAACACGGCGATTCTGCCGTTCACAGCTGACCAGACGGTTCTAAACAATTACATCGACGGCATGACAGCCCGCGGGAATACCTCGATCGACATTGGTGCAAAATGGGGCATCATAATGTTGGATCCAGGCACTCAGAGCGTTATTGACGGGTTGATAACCCAGAAAAAAGTAGATGTGTCTTTCTCGGGCCGCCCATCCGCCTATGACTCAGGCGATGTGCTCAAGGTTCTGATCGTGATGTCGGATGGTGAAAACACCGACCAGTACATGCTGAACCCATCCATGCGCACCGGCGAGTCAAACGTCTGGTATAACGCGTCTGAAGACGCGATCAGCGGTTCGCCGGATACCAACACCACAGACGCCTTCAGCATCTACCATGACAACGGTGGGCACAACTATTACTGGCCTGACCAGGACAAGTGGGCTGACCACCCTTATGGCAATGGCACCAGCCCTGTCTGCGGCTACGACTCCGGCGGGTTGTATTCTTGTACCGAAAAGGATGAGCCGGGCACTGCAGTGCGGCTGACTTATGCCGAACTCCTCAACAAGGTGTCCCTGGCTTACAACGCCTACTACAATTACGAGTTCACAAGCAGCGCCTGGGCTGACTGGTACACCTCAGCATTTACCAAAAAGGAAGCAGAGGCCAAGGACCAACGCACCAAGCACGTCTGTGACGCTGCAAAAGACGAGGGTGTGATCGTCTATACCGTCGGTTTCGAAGCACCGGCAAACGGGCGCCGCGTTCTCAAGGACTGTGCCAGCTCGGACAGCCACTATTACGACGCCACCGGGCTGGAAATCAGTGACGCCTTCACCTCGATCGCTTCATCGATCCGCAAACTGAGGCTGACACAATGACACGCAAGCTGGCCAAATTCCTAAGCCGGTTCCGCAAATGCGAGGACGGCAATGCTACGGTCGAATTCGTCATCGTTTTTCCGGCCATTGTCGGGGTAATGCTGGCGGCGGTTGAACTGACCTTCATGACTCTGAACCACGCCATGCTGGAGCGTGCGGTTGACGTGGTCGTTCGAGAGATCCGCCTCAACACCGGCAGCAGTCCCCAGCATGATGAAATCAAAGTAGCGATCTGCGAAAAGGCTGTGTTCATCCGCGATTGCGGCACCAATCTCAAGCTCGAGATGGTGCGTCAGGATCCGTATGCCGGTATCACTCTGCCGGCCACCCCGGACTGTACCGACCTTTCCGAAGAAGTCCGGCCAGTACGGCAATTCGAAAACGGCCAGGCCAACGAGCTGATGGTTCTGCGCGCCTGCGCAAAAATTAACCCAATCTTCCCCTCGTCAACACTTGGGGCAACCCTGGCAAACGACGAAGGCCAGTACGCCCTGACAGCCATGTCCGTCTTCGTGCAGGAGCCCTTGTAAAGCCATGTTGATAGATCGCATCAAGAAAAGACTGGCCAGTTTCCGGTCGAATGAAGAGGGGTCCATCGCCGTCGAAGCGCTGCTTACGGTTCCGATCCTGTTCTGGACGCTGATGATTGGCTACACGTACTTCGATGGCTATCGCGAAGCGGCCTCGAACGTAAAGGCCGCCTATACCATTGGTGACCTCATCTCGCGCGAGACCCGCACGATCGACGACGCTTACATCGATTCCATGGTCGAGCTTTACGAGCGGATGATCGGCAATCCGAACAATCTCCAGGTTCGAATTTCGCTGCTGCGCTATGAGAAGAAACGCGACCGGCACCGGGTGCGGTGGTCTGCCAATCGTGGTTTCGCCACCAACCTGACCAATACAAATGTTGCCGAAATCAGCCCGGATCTTCCGCCCATGTCCGATCTGGACACATTGATCCTTGTTGAAACCCGCAACACTTATCATGCACCGTTCAATGTCGGCTTAGACGATACGGTAATGGAGAGCTTCATCTTCACGCGGCCACGCTTCACTAACGAAATCGCAGGCAGCGTCTGACGCTCAGCGCATCAGGGTCCCGTCCCGCTCCGCAATCATGGCCGAGATCATCTCGGCCATGAACTTCGTCTGGGATCCGGGCGTGACCCCACCGACTCCGATGCGACGGCCAAAGCGCCACCACAGACCCGGACGCCAGGTACGGGTCGCCGGTGTCCGCGTGCGGATCAGAAACCCGTTGGACGGCTTGAACGCAAAAGCCCCACGTTCGATCTGCTCGATTTCTTCGATCCGTGTGATCACTTCGCCACTGCCGGTGCGCAATTCGCTGTCGGTCAGTTCAACCCGCCCCGCCGTCGCTGCATACATGCTTTGCGCCATCCACAGCGAAGCCGCGCCCAGCGCGATCAGGAATACCTGCCAGATCAGTGTAGGCGGGGTCATCACTGCCACGTAGATCAGCAGCCCCCCCAGCCCGACAAGCATCACCAGGGCAAGCCACCGCCGCGGCGCCGAAGCCTCTACAACCGCCAGTACTTCGTCCTGCATGTTCCGATCCTTTTCTGTTCTGCTTCCCATATCTGATCCCAGGCGACCGGAACAGACCCATTGCCCTACCCACAAACCCCGAGTTAGCCTGCCGGACATGAGTTACCCTGCCAACCGCCCCAGCCTCAGGCGCGACGACGATGCCCTGGCCGGCATCGACGTAACCGAGGAATTCGAGCGCTTCTCGCAGCGCAATGACGTGTTCACCCGTGCAATGTGGGACGACCGGGTGAAATCCAAGCAATCGCAAGCCTTCTTCGCGTCTTACCGGATGGAGGCGACCCCGCGCCGGGGCGATGGTTTCACCCAGCGCGATTTCGCGCTCCGTAACGCATCCTGGCTGATCTCAGACGTGATGACCAACAGGCACGCCGCGGAAGGCCGGCGCGAAGGGTTTCAGGCCCCTATCAGCAATGACACACCAGTTGCGCCGCAACAGGTCGAGATCAATGACCCGGCCCGTATGAGCTCCGAAATAAAGCGCGTTGCGCGGTTCTTCGGGGCTGACCTCTGTGGGATCACCTGGATGGACGAACGCTGGCTCTATACCGCGCGTGTTGATGTGCGCGACATGACCGAAGCGCCACTGGGCCTGCCTGAGGGTATGACATCGGTCATTGTGCTGGGTCACGAGATGGAGGCAGACCTAGTTGCCACCTACCCTTCGGCTCTAGCCGGGGCGGCGACGGGACGCGAATACAGTCACGAGGCTGCCGTAGTGATGCAACTGGCCGCCTATATCCGTAATCTGGGTTACGAGGCGACCGCCTCGATGAACGACACCGGGTTGGTCATTCCCTATGCGATCCAGGCCGGATTGGGCGAGTACGCCCGCAACCAGATGGTTATCACGCCGGAATTCGGGCCACGGCTGAGGTTCTCCAAGATCTTTACCAACTTGCCCCTGGCTCATGACATTCCCCGCCCCTTGGGCGTGCGTGCCTTTTGCGACATATGTACGAAATGCGCCGATGCCTGCCCCGTCAAGGCCCTGCCCTATGGCCCGCCCTCGACCGAGACCGCCAATGTCTCGGCCATACGGGGCGTACGCAAATGGACCTCGGACGCTGAGAAATGCTTCTCGTTCTGGGCCAAACTGTCATCGGATTGCGCCATCTGCATGCGCGTCTGCCCCTTCAACCGAGACTATTCCAAATGGCGCAATCGTATTTGGTTGAAACTGGCCCTTTCGTCCCTGCGCAAACTAGCCCTGCGGTTGGCACAAAGGCATGGCGCCCGGCGCAAACCGTCGGATTGGTGGTCCGGTATTGGTCGAACAGGGCAGTAACTGCACTCCCCCTGTCCACCCTTGCAAATTTGCACAGCCTTGGTGATCGAACGCGGATTTGCCCGGCGCGGTCAAGCGACTATCTTAACGCCAACTCACTTGCCAGGAGGCGTCCTAATGTCCATCCGACCGATCCTCGAAACCCGCCGCGCCACGCCAGCACTCGAAGGCGCGGGCGTCAAGCTTCACCGGGCGTTCGGGTTCCAGGACCCCACGGAACTCGACCCGTTCCTGCTGTTTGACGATTTCCGCAACGAGTATCCGCAGGACTATCTACGTGGCTTTCCATGGCACCCGCATCGCGGCATCGAGACCATCACCTATGTGCTGTCAGGCACCGTCGACCACGGGGATTCGCTGGGCAATACCGGCACACTGGGCGCGGGCGACGTGCAATGGATGACGGCCGGGTCAGGCATCCTGCATCAGGAGATGCCCAAGGGGAACGCGCAGGGCCAAATGCATGGCTTCCAGCTCTGGGGTAACCTGCCGGCAGCACAGAAGATGACCGCGCCCCGCTATCAGGACGTGCGGGGCACCGAGATCCCCGAGATCATCGACGATGACGGCACCCGGGTGAAAGTCATCGTGGGCTCTTTCTGGGGAAAGACCGGCCCGGTGGATGGGATCGCCGCCGATCCGCAATACCTCGACATCTTCGTTCCGGCGGGGGTCCGAAAGACGTTCCAGATCGACACCTACCGCCGCGCCTTTGCCTATGTGTTCGAGGGCGCGGCCGCCTTTGCCGATGCCTCGACCCCCACGGGCGTGTTGTTGGAAAAGGAAGTCGCGGGGCAAGAGGTCAACATCCGTGACCTGTCCGGCAACCGCACCCTGATCCGGTTCGGAACGGGCGACGAGGTGACGGTACAGGCCGGGCCAGACGGGGTGCGCTTTCTGCTGATCTCGGGTGCACCAATCGCCGAACCCGTCGCCTGGCACGGGCCGATCGTGATGAACACGCAAGAAGAGCTGATGCAGGCGATGCGCGACCTGCGCAATGGAACGTTCATCCGCCCCGCACACTGAGACCCACGCCGCGTGACCTGACAGTTACGCGGCAACCGCCTTGCGCACCATGTCCCAGTAGATGCCCTCAACCTGATCCAACGACAGGCGCCCGCCCGCGCGGTACCAGGTATTGACCCCGTTCAGCATCGCAATCACCGCCAAGGTTGCGATCTTGGTATCTGGCACCTCGAAAAGCCTCTCGGACACCCCTGCCCGCAGAATCGCTTCCAGATCATCCTCGTACCGCTTGCGCAGCGCCTCAATGGTGGCGAAATTCTCGGGCGTCAGGTTGCGCAGTTCCATATAGGCGATGAATACCTCGTCGGGCCGATCCAGATGGAACCGGATGTGAAAGCCGACGAAATCGCGCAACCGGGTCATCGCATCACCACTTGCCCGATCCACCCGGGCACCCAGCAATTCATCCATGTGACGATGCATCAGACCGAAAAGCAGGCTCTGCTTGTCCGGCGTGTAATTATAGAGCGCACCCGCCTGCACCCCCACCTCGCCAGCGATCTGGCGCATCGAGACGGCGGCAAACCCGTGCCGCGCAAACAGCCTGAGCGCCGCGTCCTGGATGCGCGGGCCGGTGATATCGGAATGGGAGCCCTGGGTACGTGCCATGACACCACGCTATCTGAACATATGTTCAGATAAAAGCCCCACTTGCACCAATCCCCTGAAAGCGCGACAAGGGCTTGGAAACCAGCAACTCCCGCCGACCGTATGCTCCGCCTCTGCCTCATCTCGCTCTTTCTGATCACGGCCTGCACCCAGGTTCCGGAGCTGGATGAGCGTATCGGACCGGAGTTGCAGGGAAAGCCCTTTCCCAAGCTCGTTTCCTTGGACCAAACGCTGGGCCCGCCCGCCGACCCCGAGGATGAAGCGAAGAAGCTGGCCGCAAACCTCGACGGCCGGCGCGCCGCGCTGGAGGCAAAGGCGCAGCGTCTGCGGCAAGCCGTGCACGACGAGGGCGAAGACACGGATGTGAACGAAACCATCACCGAATAGCGGTGCCACACGTTGCACGGACCCGCCGATCCGGCTAAGGCACGCAATCAGGGTGGCGGCCGGACACGGGCCGCGCCGAGGATGAGCAGAAAGGACTGACAAGATGAAACCGGCATTGCGGCTCGGAATTGCGGGATTGGGAACCGTGGGCGTCGGCGTCGTTCGCATCATCCGTCGGCATGCCGACCTGCTGGAGGCTCGCACCGGCCGCCGTATCGAGATCGTGGCCGTATCGGCCCGCGATGCGGCAAAGGACCGGGGTGTGAACCTGAAATCCTATGCCTGGGAAACCGATCCAGTGGCGCTGGCCCGCCGGGATGACATCGACGTCTATGTCGAACTGATGGGCGGCGAGAACGGGGCCGCAAAGGCTTCGATCGAGGCTGCGCTGGAAACCGGCAAGGACGTGGTCACCGCCAACAAGGCGCTGCTGGCTGTCCACGGACAGGCCCTGGCGGAACAGGCCGAGGCCGCCGATCGCGTGATCCGGTTCGAGGCCGCCGTCGCCGGCGGCATCCCGGTGATCAAGGCGCTGACCGAGGGTTTGGCCGGAAACCAGATCTCCCGCGTGATGGGGGTGATGAACGGCACCTGCAACTATATCCTGACCCGCATGGAATCGCAGCGCAAAGGCTATAACGCGCTGTTCGAGGAATGCGCCCAGCTGGGATATCTGGAGGCCGACCCGAACCTTGATGTGGGCGGCATAGACGCGGCGCACAAACTGGCGCTGCTGGCCTCCATCGCCTTTGGCACCCGGCCGCATTTCGACGGGATCGACATCGAGGGCATCCAGCGGATCAACCTCGAAGACATCACCTATGCCGCCGACATGGGGTATCGCATCAAGCTGTTGGGCGTGGCCCAGCGCACTGGCCGTGGGCTGGAACAGCGCATGCGTCCCTGTCTGGTGCCAGCGGATTCTCCGTTGGGCCAGCTCGAAGGCGGCACCAATATGGTGGTGATTGAGGGCGACGCGGTGGAACAGGTGGTTCTGCGCGGCCCCGGCGCGGGAGAGGGACCAACCGCCAGCGCCGTGCTGGGCGACATCTGCGATATCGCGCGCGGTTTCCGCCTGCCGGTCTTTGGCCAACCAGCGACCACGCTGGCAGATGCCAACAGCGCCCAGTCGAACTCGCCCGCGCCCTACTATCTACGCCTCTTGCTGCCCGACCGCCCGGGCGCGCTGGCCAAGGTGGCGGCCGCACTGGGCGACGCGGGCGTCAGTATCAACCGGATGCGCCAGACCCACCACGAAAGCGCCGAGGCGCCGGTGGTAATCGTCACTCACAAGACCCAACGCGCTGCAATCGACGCGGCCATCGAAGCCATGGTCAACAGCGGCGTTCTGGCCGCCGAACCGGTCGCCCTGCGGATCGAGGCGGTCTGATCCGCCCGCACATAGTTTTCGCAAACATGCTTGTGGACCCCCGCCGCCCTGCGGTAGAGGGTCAATAAGCCCATCTGCAAGGAATTATTCATGTCCTCCAAGCCTGAATTTCATGACCGCATGCTTTCCCTGGGCCTCGCCCGCGTCGCCGAACAGGCCGCGCTGGCCTCGGCCTCACTGATCGGTCGTGGCGACGAGAAGGCCGCTGATCAGGCCGCCGTGAATGCCATGCGCGAGCAGCTGAACCTGCTGGATATCGCCGGTGTGGTGGTGATCGGCGAAGGCGAGCGCGACGAGGCGCCGATGCTGTATATCGGCGAGGAAGTGGGCACTGGCAACGGCCCGGGCGTCGATATCGCGCTGGATCCGCTGGAAGGCACCACGCTGACCGCCAAGGACATGCCCAACGCGCTGACCGTCATCGCCATGGGCCCGCGCGGCTCGATGCTGCATGCGCCCGACGTCTATATGGACAAGCTGGCGATCGGCCCGGGCTATGCCGAGGGCGTGGTCTCGCTCGACATGTCGCCGCGCGAACGGGTCGAGGCGCTGGCCAAGGCCAAGGGCTGCAAACCGTCGGATATCACCGTCTGCATCCTGGAACGCCCGCGCCACGAGGCGATGATTGCCGAGGTGCGCGAAACCGGCGCTTCGATCCGGCTGATCACCGATGGCGACGTGGCGGGCGTGATGCATTGCGCCGAGGCCGAGACCACCGGCATCGACATGTACATGGGCTCGGGTGGTGCGCCCGAGGGGGTGCTGGCGGCGGCTGCGCTGAAATGCATGGGCGGCCAGATCTTTGGCAGGCTCCTGTTCCGCAACGATGACGAGCGTGGCCGCGCCGCCAAGGCCGGCATCACCGATCTGGACCGCGTCTATACCCGCGACGAGATGGTGACGCAGGACGTGATCTTTGCCGCGACGGGCGTGACCGGCGGCTCGCTGTTGCCGCGCATCAAGCGCGAGCCAGGCTGGGTGGAAACCACCACCCTGCTGATGCGGTCCAAGACCGGCTCGGTGCGGCGGATGAGCTATCGCACCCCGGTCTGAGCCTCTGGCGGGGGTGCGGCTGGCGCCGCAGCCTCCGGCGGGAGTATTTGGGGCGAAATGAAGGGCCGGATCCGCGCAGGGTCCGGCCTTTGTGCATGAGGTGACAGGTGGCATATCTAGGAGTGGACAGTTCGCTGAGTGGTCGCCGCTGGGTCGGTCCGGATATCGAGACCGAACGCGCGGCCGAGATGATGCGGCAGCAGAGCGACCTGCCGCAGGCGGTGTGCCAGGTTTTGGCGCGGCGCGGCGTGCCGCTGATGGAGGCGCGCGGCTTTCTCGACCCAAAGCTCAAGGAATTGCTGCCTGATCCCCGGGGCATGAAGGATATGGAGACCGCAGCCGAGCGGTTCCTGGAGGCGGTGCGCAAGCGGCAACGGATCGCGGTCTTCGCAGATTATGATGTCGACGGGGGCAGTTCCGCCGCGCTGCTGATCCGCTGGCTGCGTGAGATGGGGCTGACGGCGACGCTCTATGTGCCCGACCGGATCGACGAGGGCTATGGCCCCAACGTGCCAGCGATGCGCGATCTGGCGGCCAACCACGACCTGATCGTCTGTGTCGATTGCGGCACGCTGAGTCACGAACCAATCGCCGCCGCCAGGGGCGCCGATGTCATCGTGCTGGACCACCATCTGGGGGCCGAGACCCTGCCTGACTGCGTCGCGGTGGTGAACCCAAATCGACAGGATGAAAGCGGCGATCTGGGCTATCTCTGCGCCGCGGGCGTGGTGTTCCTGATGCTGGTCGAGGCGGGCCGCCAGATGCGCGAGGCCGGTACAACCGGTCCCGACCTGATGGGCATGCTCGACCTGGTGGCACTGGCGACGGTGGCCGATGTCGCGCCCCTGATCGGGGCAAACCGGGCGCTGGTGCGTCAGGGACTGAAAGTCATGGCGCAACGGCGACATCCCGGATTGGTGGCGCTTGCAGACGTCGCCCGGATGGATACCGCCCCCAACACCTATCACCTCGGCTTCCTTTTGGGTCCCCGGGTGAATGCCGGCGGCCGGATCGGACAGGCCGATCTGGGCGCGCGGCTGCTGAGTACCGACAACCCGTCCGAGGCCCAGGCGCTGGCCGCACGGCTGGATCAGTTGAACTCGGAACGCCGCGAAATCGAGGAGGCGGTGCGCGCCGCCGCATTGGAACAGGCCGAGGCGCGCGGGCTCGCCGGCCCGCTGACCTGGGCCGCTGGCGAGGGCTGGCATCCGGGCGTGGTGGGCATCGTCGCCTCGCGCCTGAAGGATGCCGCCAATCGCCCCGCCATCGTGATCGGATTCGACGGCGACGAAGGCAAAGGCTCGGGCCGCTCGGTCTCGGGCGTCGATCTGGGCGCCGCGATCCAGCGGCTGGCGTCCGAGGGGCTGCTGGTCAAGGGCGGTGGCCACAGGATGGCCGCGGGCCTGACGGTGATGCGCGACAAGCTGGAGGCGGCCATGGATCGCCTGTCCGACCTGTTGGCGAAACAGGGCGCGGGTCAGGGCGGACCGGCGGATCTGAAACTGGACGGCACCCTGATGCCGGGCGCGGCAACCCTCGATCTGTTGGAACAGATCGAGCAGGCAGGTCCCTTTGGGGCCGGTGCCCCTGCCCCGCGCTATGCCCTGCCCGACCTCCAGATCCGGTTTGCCAAGCGGGTCGGCGCCTCGCATCTGAAACTGTCCCTGGCCGATGGCATGGGCGGCGGTCTGGATGCAATCCTGTTCGGTGCCTTCGACGGCCCGCTCGGCCCCCGGCTGGAAAACCACGGCGGCGCGCGCTTTCACTTCGCAGGGCGGCTCGAGGTCAATTCCTGGGGTGGAAGGCAGAGCGTGCAACTGAGGATCGAGGACGCCGCAGAGGCTTGAGGCTTTGAAAACAAGAGGTTTTTCACCTCTTGCAAAAAAGTTCTCCGAAGCGTGTTTTTCCGCTTGCGAGGGTCAGTGGGACACCGTAAAAGGCCCTCCACAAGCCAGCGTGGCCCGTTCGTCTATCGGTTAGGACGCCAGGTTTTCAACCTGGAAAGAGGGGTTCGATTCCCCTACGGGCTGCCACATCTCCCCTGCATCGCGACCTTGCCGAACCCAAGAAGGGTCAACCAGGGTTTTGATTCAAAACGTTTTCTTTGCCGAGAAAAATCTTCTTCCCCCACTTGCGCCCGCGCACGACTCTCCGTAAAAGCCGCTTCACGCCAAGCATGGCCCGTTCGTCTATCGGTTAGGACGCCAGGTTTTCAACCTGGAAAGAGGGGTTCGATTCCCCTACGGGCTGCCATCTTTCCAGCGGCAACCCCTCCCAAAACCTGTCCAAGTTCGCTGGCCGATCCGACGCTCGATTTGAATCTTGGGTGTTTCCCACCCCCGGGAAAGCCTGCAATGATCCTGGCTTCCTCAGCGCATTGCCGAAAATGCATCATGCCAAACAGACGACCAGGGAGCCGGCTTTGCCAGCACACGTGTCGACGAACTATCAGGAGAATGGTACCGCCTCCCTGGCTTGAACAGGGGACCTCTGGATCCACAATCCAGCGCTCTAACCAACTGAGCTAAGGCGGCACCGTGAGGGGCGATGTACCCAACCGGGTTTCGGATTGCAAGAGGGTCAGAGGGTAATTTTCCAGGTTTGCTCGACCAGGTCGACACCAAAGGATCGCACCGATTTGCTGTCGGTCAGATGCCACCCGGCCGAAACGTAAAGCGCACAGGCCGCGCGGTGGCTTTCGTGGGTCCAGAGCTGCATGTCGCGGTAACCGGCAGCCCGGGCAAAGCCCATACAAGCCTCCAGCAACCGCCGCCCCAGCCCCTTGCCGCGTGCCTCGGGCACCAGCAGGAACAGGCGCAGTTTTGCGGTGGTCTCGTTCAGCCGGACGCAGAATATACTGCCCAGTCGGTGACCGGCTTCCTCGGCGATCCAGCCCTGTTCGCAGGTCGGATCATGATCCGCGATGAAGGCACCCAGGATCTCGGCCACCAGCGGCGCGAAACTGTCGTCGAACCCTTCTGCCTCGGCATAGAGGGTGCCGTGCCGTTCAACAAGCCAGGGGGCGTCATCGGCCCGAAACGGGCGCAGGGTTACACTGTCCATGCACCATCTAACCTTGCAACCGACTTGATTCTCAACCCGCACCGGTCTAGTCGAGCCAGAGCATTCCCGGAGGCACACATGGGCATCAACACCGAACGCGACATCGAGGCGAATCTCCAGATCGGCCCAACCGACGCCGGTATGGTGCGCCTCTTCATCGAGGCAACCGGAATCGAGATCCCGATGGATTTCGACCCCGAAGAAGCCGAAGAAATCGCCGACGAGATCCGTGCGGCGGCCCAGGCTGCCCGGAACATGGGCAAGCGCTGAGGCGAAAGATCAATCGAAAGCGAAGATCCCGTGCCCTTCGGGATCGCGCAGCGCCCACAGTCGGCGCGCCGCATGGGTGGCGAATTTCTGGATCAGCACCTTGCGCCGGGCCGGCGCAACCTTCTGTTCGGGCGCCATGCGCAGGATCTCGGCATCATAGGCATCCGCGATGATCAGCCCCGTATCCGCGGGCAGCAGTTCGGTGGGAAACTCGGCGTCGACCGCCCAGAAATACCGGTCGCACCAATCCAGATACCCCTGCCACTTGGCATCCGTGCGGAAATCGGCGCGGCTGGACTTACACTCGATCACCCAGATCTCGCCCTTCGGGCCCAACCCCATGACATCGACACGCAGGCCGCGCGCCGGGACAAATTCCTCGATCGAGACAAAGCCATGCGCATTCAGATGCCGCGCCACGCCACGCGCTAGTCTCTGTCCGGGTTGCAGAACAAGTACCATGCATCGTACCGTGAACAATAAGTGAACAAAAATCAAGACGTGATCGTTTCTGGGGCACATCATGGGCGTTCTTGCTCCCGACGTCCTTCCTACCGGTTCAAGCGGATGTTGTTGATGCCGGGCAGCGGTTCGGATTCGACGTCAGCTAAGACCGCCGTGCTGACTGGTTGATAGGGGGGAGCGATATGCACAAGCTCCCTTGTGGCACCAACCCGAAAACCGCCTCGGCTTGCCGTGGCATCCCAAAATCACCTCTCGATTCAAGGGGGGTGCGGCCATTTATCTTGATCCAGATCAAACTCCGCCATTGATGCGGCACCGCTCACATTCTAAAACCAGCGGGAATCCGTGTAGCCCGGAGTTGTCCGGCTGCGCGTAAAATCTGCAAGGAGGCACCTAAATGGCAGACGCAGCCATTCATGGTCACGGGCATGAGGACAACCGCGGTTTCTTTACCCGCTGGTTCATGTCGACCAACCACAAGGACATCGGGATCCTGTACCTGATCTTTTCGGCCATCGCCGGTCTGATTTCGGTCCTGATGACCGTCTACATGCGGCTCGAGCTGATGCATCCGGGCGTGCAGTACATGTGTATGGAAGGCTTCATGGCCGACCCCTGCACCCCCAACGGCCATCTATGGAACGTGATGATCACCTATCACGGCGTCCTTATGATGTTCTTCGTGGTGATCCCGGCGTTGTTCGGCGGCTTTGGCAACTTCTTCATGCCGTTGCAGATCGGTGCGCCGGACATGGCCTTCCCGCGTATGAACAACCTCAGCTTCTGGCTCTATGTCGCCGGGACCTCATTGGGCGTCGCCTCGCTGCTGACGCCGGGTGGGAACGACCAGCTGGGCTCGGGTGTGGGCTGGGTTCTTTACCCGCCGCTCAGCACTACCGAGGGCGGCATGTCGATGGATCTGGCGATCTTTGCCGTGCACCTTTCGGGCGCCTCCTCGATCCTGGGTGCAATCAACATGATCACCACCTTCCTGAACATGCGCGCCCCGGGCATGACGCTCTTCAAGGTGCCGCTTTTCTCTTGGTCGATCTTTGTCACCTCATGGCTGATCTTGCTGTCGCTGCCGGTTCTGGCCGGTGCCATCACCATGCTGCTAATGGACCGCAACTTCGGCTTCACTTTCTTTGATCCGGCAGGCGGCGGCGACCCGATCTTGTACCAGCACATACTGTGGTTCTTTGGCCACCCGGAAGTGTACATCGTGATCCTGCCCGGCTTTGGCATCATCTCTCACGTAATTGCTACCTTCTCGCGCAAGCCAGTGTTCGGCTATCTGCCGATGGTCTGGGCGATCATTGCGATTGGCGCGCTGGGCTTTGTCGTCTGGGCGCACCATATGTACACCGTCGGCATGTCGCTGAACCAGCAGGCCTATTTCATGCTGGCCACGATGGTCATCGCGGTGCCCACGGGCGTCAAGGTGTTCAGCTGGATCGCCACCATGTGGGGCGGTTCGATCGAGTTCAAGACGCCGATGCTCTTTGCCTTCGGCTTCCTGTTCTTGTTCACCGTCGGCGGCGTGACCGGCGTGGTGCTCAGCCAGGCATCGCTGGACCGTGCCTATCACGACACCTATTACGTGGTCGCGCACTTCCACTACGTGATGTCGCTGGGCGCTGTCTTTGCGATCTTCGCCGGCATGTATTTCTACCTGGGCAAGATGTCGGGCCGTCAGTACCCCGAGTTCTGGGGCAAGGTTCATTTCTGGATGTTCTTCATCGGCGCCAACCTGACCTTCTTCCCGCAGCACTTCCTGGGCCGTCAGGGCATGCCGCGTCGTTACATCGACTATCCCGAGGCCTTCGCCTACTGGAACTACATCTCGTCCTGGGGCGCATTCATCTCGTTCGCCTCGTTCCTGTTGTTCTTCGGCATCGTGTTCTACACGCTGACCCGTGGCGCCCGTGTCACCCAGAACAACTACTGGAACGAATACGCCGACACGCTGGAATGGACCCTGCCCTGCCCGCCGCCCGAACATACGTTCGAGACGCTGCCCAAGCAGGAAGACTGGGACAAGAGCCACGCGCACTGAACGTCAGGCTAAAAAGAAACCGGAAAACCCCGCCTCGGCGGGGTTTTCTTTTACCGACCGCCTAGGACGGGTCAGTCGACCTGGACGTCGGGCACGACCAGTTAGCGGAACGGGCAACAGGTACCACCAGCCATGATCGTAGTTTCGCGCATCATCTGAACATCCGGTGCGGATCTGTCTGCGATGTGATTGTCAAGCTCGCAAGTCAGGATGGCACCGAGTTCGGGTTCGCAAAGGTTGCGGAAGAAGTCGGCATATCGGCAGCGAGTCACATCGACCGAGAGGGTTCGGTCATTCTGTTCAACCATTTCCAGGTCCAGATTCCCAGTGAACATCTCGGCGATCTTGGCCGAGGTTCCGTGCCAATTCTCGATGAGATTGCCATCTGTCACCGCGATCTCAGCGATCCAGTTCCTCATGGTTTCGCGCAGCACCGGGTATACAAGCTCGTTTGCAGCCTGTTTGCCAAACCTAGTACGGAAGTGCTGCAGCAGCGGCACAAGCACTTCGGTCTGCACCTCGACTCTCTGTCTCAGTGTGAGTGGCGTTGTCTCGTTCTTGTCCATCACATACCTCGGTCGGATCTATCTCTGGCCTTGAAGAGGTAGCCTACACCCAAACTGGCCCCTCTAACTACGACTACCGCAACAGCCCCGCACGCGCTCTACACAGCAACAAGACCCTTGTAAGAGTTGAAGGATCCAAGTTCTTGATGGTGACGCACCTTCGATGCGGCACCGCGTTGGTGAGAAACGCCGAAGGTTGGTGGTTTTGGCAATGCTGGATAATACCCGGCGAGAAACACTGGCGCAGCAGAGACTATGAGATTTCTCTATGCTGTGCGAAGCTCTGGATCTTTTTTCGGTACATCGACTAGGGTCTGTTGAGATTCACTTTGAGTTCAGGAGAGCGGCGCAGGCATTGATGATTGCCGTAAAGCTGAGGTCTG